>CALMML010000454.1 GCA_937868485.1 uncultured Myxococcales bacterium
TCTTTTGTGGTAATGTTTATATTGTTCGTGAGCGATAGCGATATATTACGCTGATGATTTATTGTTTTTGGAAAGATGGATATCCTACGTAGATGCCGTCAGTTTTCATAAACAGAAGATTTGGAATGATTCCAGCTGACGTCGGCATCAGTGCTTGTACGCGCTGAATCTTGTCTTGTGCTCCAATGTTTAGCTGAACCAAGTTTGCTGGATCGGGAGAAAAGCCACCTGGATTGTTATAGTGAATGATGGAGCTCTCGGTTCCAGAGAGATCGGCAAGAAACAGATCCGGTCTTCCATCACAGTTTGCATCAACAACTTGCAGGTTGACATTGCTCGGCTTTCTGAGGCTCCGTGAAAATCCCTGCAGAACTTTGACGGTTGAATAGTTTTCCGTGCTTAGTAAAACATATGCATTGCCCGTGCTTGAAGAATAGGAAGAAATGTCCGGCTTGTCATCCATATCTAAGTCTTTTGTTGCGATTGCGGTAAGCTCGTTGGGGAGCGTAGAGTTCATAATATATGAATCTCTGTTTAAATTGGATATGTCGGCGACGCTGACGATCAAAAAGAAGCCAATGTTGCTTTGAGAGGCCACCTTCAAGTTGGCTTGCGAGATGATGAATCGATCGACTGGGCCCGATGATTTTGTTGGGAATGGCGCCATTGCATAGGAATCATAGAGCAGTGACAGAACGCCACCAGCTGTGACTTGTGCGCCTCCTGTTGCCTGAATATTGACCGTATAGAGGCTCAGAAACGATCCATTGGTTGGATCGCTGTTCAGCAATGCCAGCTCGTCGCCTGCTGTATTGAGTGGATCTATGTCCAATGCCAGCATGTCTTTGTAGAACTTCTTTGAAGTTGGATTTGACGAAAGAAAGCTGATGCCTGTTCCGTTGTATTGATAAATTTCGAATGAGTCATCTACTAGTGCTGTCACATATGCATAGTTGCTTAGTTTTGAAAAATACGCAGGGGCAACCTTGGCGAATTTGATCTCAGGGGATGACACAACTGCCATCGATTCATTGGGGATGACAGAGAATCCACCGCTTAACTTCTTGACAAGAATGTCGGCTTTTGGATTTGATTTATTGAGCGATCCAACGTAGAGCTGATCGATGCTGTCGATGAAGCCGTTGATTTTGCTAAACTGATTGATCGAGTAGGGCTCGAATCGATAGACCAGTGCATTGGGAATGGAGAGCGACTTTCCATCGTCTCGATTGATATCAAGCGCAACAGGAACACAGAGCTGTCTGGCTGGTTGTGCAGTGGCGGTGATCAAATCTGCGGCGATCGCTATGGGAGTTGTCGCAAGGCCATCCACGCTCACTTTGCTGCTGACATTGTCATATCGGAATCCCCAGCCGCGAACCGCGATCGGGCCGCCCGCCATTGGCAGCCACTTGGGACTGACATCGGTGAACGTGAGCGGCGTGCCGCTGCCTGGCTCACACATGCCTGTGTCGACATTGCAGGTTTGGCTGCTGTTATCGCATTGTGGTGTTTTGTTGACGCACGAAGTCGATTCGTCTTTTGTAAATGGAAACCAGAGTGAATCGCAGGCGCTCAGTGAAGCCATTGAAATCAGTGCAGTAAGTGTCAGTTGATAAGCGCTTCGTTGTGAGGACATTGAAAGAACCTCTGTGCTTTATGTTTTTGTTAACGCAGTCAATAACTGCCCCATAGCGAGATACCAATGCTTGGAAGCTGAAGCTGCGCACTGACCTTCAGTCGAGCGCGACGCGATGGGATGGTTGCCATCAAGGCTCCAGCGACGGCAGTCAGTGTTCCGGCGGTGACCAGCGCCACGCCTTTGGAATAGGTGTCGTAGTACCGTCGGCAAGCCAGCACGCCCGCCGGTGGCGCTGGGACGCAGACTCCATCGAACGCGAATGCGGACAGGCCAAAGCCAAACATGACGCCGCCGCCCACGACGAGCGCACTGCCGGTCAGGACTCGCCACAGCGGCCAGCGATTTCGCTTTGGCTCGACGAGCGGTGACAGGGCAAGCTGCGGGGTCAGCGTCGGTTCGATGCGCAGGCTCGGCGGTGGCTCTACTTCGCTTGGCGCAGGCTCGGGCTCGTCGGGAGCTGGCTCTGTCGCGGGCGCACTGGACGGAACGAGCAAGCGTGTTTCCATCGCCAGAAGCGGAGGCGCTGCCGCCACCTTCGCAGAAGAAGCGGCCATGGCGAACACCACGGCGGAAGCCAAACCCCACAGGCGCATTGCGTCGTAATCCCCCTTGAATCGGTGATCGGCTGCGATCCCGACTGCGCAACCTTAAAGTGTAGTCCGCTCCGCGCGCCTGTGCTGGGCCGTCGTTTGCGGATTTGACACCGCGACGCAAGTTCGCTCACCCTTGCCTGGTGAAGATCTATCTGGTTCGCCACGGACATGCCGTCGATGAAGACCGTCAACTGTCGGACAGCGAGCGGTTTTTAAGCCGCAAGGGTCGCAAGAGCGTTCGCGAGGTCGGACGGGCGCTGCGCAAGGCCGGTGTGACGCTGGATGTCGTGCTGACCAGTCCGCTTGTGCGTGCGGTTCAGACGGCAGAGCTTCTGGCCGAGCAGCTTGGCTTTGAAGGCATTGTCCAGGTGGTTCCGTCGCTACAGCCGATGGGGCCGATCGAAGCGGCGCAGCACGAGATCTTGCAGCACAGTCGCAGCATTGCCGTCGTCGGACATGAGCCGAGCATCTCTGCGCTGTGTGGGCTGCTGTGCGGACAAGGTCACTTCCCGCCGCTGCGCAAGGCCCAGGTGGTGTGTCTGACTGGGACGGAGGTTGCGTGGACGCTCGATCCCGACCGTCTGGAGCCGCAGCCCCTGTGATGAATCGACGCGCGACCGACGCAGCTAGCGCGTGACGAGCACTTCGTCCGGTAGCTCCAGCAGTCGCCACAGATACCAGCTTGCGACGGAGCGATACGGCGCATAGCGCGCACCCATCAGCGACAGCTCCTTGGGCGTCGGCAGCATCGGCAGGTTGTGCAGTCGCTGCATCGCTTTGCGCACGCCCAGATCGCCCACCGGCCACACATCGAGCCGCCCGAGATGAAACATCAGAAACATCTCGGCGCTCCAGCGGCCAATCCCGCGCACCGACGTGAGCTTGAGGATGATTTCTTCATCGGTCTGCGCCGAACAGTCCGACAGAAAGTGCGGATCGCGGACCACCGCTTGACACAGTGCGTGAACGTACCGCGCCTTGGCCGTCGACAGACCACAGGCTCGCAGCGCTGGCTCATCGCGGGCGAGGATCTGCTCAGCAGACGGAAACGCTTCGCCATCCCACAGCGCACGAAAGCGACCAAAGATCGTCGCTGCGGCCTTGCCCGAAAGCTGCTGATACACGATCGAGCGCACCAGCGCTTCCAGGTGTCCACGCTCAAGCGGCGCGGCCATCGCAAACGGTCCCACCTGCTTGATCAGCCAGCCGAGGCGCGGATCTCGCCTGCGCAGCGTCGAAAGTACGGTCGGTGGTAGCGTGCGCAGGGTAGGCGTTTGGTCCGTCGGCATCGTAAACCTCAGCAAGAGCGGCGCTGATTCTAGCCTTGCGCGGTTTGTGTGGCTGAGGTACACGCCCTGCCAGCCATTTTTTCCGCCATGACCGTCTCTACTCATCATGCGGGCGGTGCCGGTGCCGCTGCGTCGACCCTTCTGCCCGGCGAAAGAGCCCACGACGCTGCGATGATGCGTCTGGCGTTGTCCGCCGCGGAGTCCGCTCGCGGAGCGACCAGTCCCAATCCGCTCGTCGGTGCCGTGGTCGTTGATGAGTCGGGCGAAGCCCCGCGCGTGCTGGCGACTGGATTTCATGCCGCAGCCGGTCGTGCGCACGCCGAAGTCGATGCCCTGCGTCGCCTGGCTGAATCGGGGGGCGATCCGCGCGGCAAGACGCTGTACGTGACGCTCGAGCCCTGCAATCACGTCGGACGAACCGGCAAGTGTACCGAGGCCATCTTGGCCGCTGGCCTCTCTCGCGTCGTGATCGGAATGGGCGATCCCAATCCCAACGTCGCGGGCGGCGGTGCGGATCGACTGCGTGCGGCCAGCCTGTCGGTGATCGTCGGAATCGAAGAAGCCGCGTGCCAGTGGCAAAACCGAGGCTATCTGCGCTGGCTGCGCTGTGGCAGGCCGCAGCTGCTGATGAAGGCGGCGATTTCTCTCGACGGACGCTTGGCACCACGGACGCAGCCGGGATCGCTCGTCGGTCCGCGCTGGTTGACGGGCGAAAAGGCTCGGCAGCGGGCGCATCTGCTGCGTGCGGGCTGTGACGCGATCTTGGTCGGGGCTCAGACGGTGCTGGCCGATGATCCGGCGCTGACGGTCAGGCTGCCCGATGCGCCAGCGCGCAAGCAGCCACTGCGGGTGGTCTTCGACGGGGCGCTGCGGACTCCGACGACTGCGAAGGTGGCTTCGCCGGGGACGCTGATCCTGACAAGCGAAGCTGCGCTGCAAAGTCAGTCCGACGTGGCCGCGAGGCTGCGCGATCAAGGTGTGGAGCTGGTGGTGATTCCGCCGTCGTCGTCTCCCGATGTGGCGTCGCGACGAGGCATTGCCACCGACATCGATCTGCATCAAGCGCTGCGTCTGCTCGGCACGCGCGGCATCCTGTTTGCGCTGTGCGAGGGTGGCGGCATCCTTCACGGCGCACTGCTGGAAGCGGGTCTATACGATGAGGCGGCGCTGTTTGTGGCTCCGCTGCTGCTGGGCGACGAGGGTGTACCGCTGCTGCGTCACTTTGCGGTGCCCGATGTGTCTGCGTCGTCGTGGCTTCCTTCTCCGTCGGTGACTCAGCTAGGCCACGATCTGCTGATTGAAGGTGAGCTGCGACGCGGCGGGTTTTCGGTGAAGTAGCTGGGTCCGCTGGCGATCCGAGAGGAAGAGCGCGTGTTTACCGGTTTGGTAGAAGACTTGGGAAAAATCAGTGAGGTGTCGCCGCTGCCACGAGGAAGTGGTCAGCGCGTCACGATCACTTCGCCGCTGCTTTCGGAGCCGCTGCCGCTTGGCGCGTCGCTGGCCGTCGATGGTGTGTGTCTGACCGTCGTGGCATCGGCGGGCGGCTGGGCGGCGCTGGAAGTCGGTCCTGAGACGCGCACGCGGACGACGCTGGCGACGCTGACACCCGGTCGCGTGGTTCACCTCGAGCGGGCGCTGCGTGCCTCGGATCGACTGGGCGGACACATTGTGACGGGACACGTCGATGGCATCGGTCAGATCGAAGCAAGCCAGCGTCGAGGTGATAGCTGGGATCTGTACGTGGTGACTCCGCCTGAGCTTTTGCGCTACATCGTCGAAAAAGGCGCGATCTGCATCGACGGGGTCAGCCTGACGGTCAATCAGGTCGATGGACGCGGCTTTTCGGTGTCGCTGGTGCCACACACGCAGGCCCATACACATCTTGCGGGAAAAGTCAAAGGATCGTCGCTGAACCTGGAAGTGGACATCGTCGCCAAGCACGTTGAAAAGCTGATCGCGGCGTATGTGCCGGGTGGCTCGACGGGACTTTCGTTTGACAAGCTGAAGGAGTTTGGCTTTGCACGCGGTGATTAATACGACGGACCGAGCGGCTCGTGTCGAGCGAGCGCTGGCCGATATCGCAGCCGGAAAGATGGTGATCCTCGTCGATGATGAGGATCGAGAAAACGAAGGCGATCTGGTGATGGCCGCCGACAAGGTCACGCCCGAAGCGATCAACTTCATGGCGCGCTTTGGTCGTGGCCTGATCTGCCTGACGCTGACCGAGGAGTGGGCCGATCACTTGCAGCTTCCGCTCCAGAGTGGACGCTCGGGCGGACCGCCGCTTGGCACCGCGTTTACCGTCAGCATCGAAGCGCGTCATGGCGTGACGTCGGGCATCTCGGCGGCGGATCGCGCGCACACGATCCTTACGGCGGTGGCCAAGAACGCGCGGCCCGAAGATCTGGTGACGCCAGGACATATCTTTCCGCTGCGTGCCAAGCGCGGTGGGACGCTCGTGCGGACGGGACACACCGAAGGCTCCGTCGATCTGATGCGGCTGGCCAAGCAGACGCCCGCGTCGGTGATCTGCGAGATCATGAACGACGACGGAACGATGGCGCGGATGCCGGATCTGCTGCGCTTTGCCGAAGTCCACGGACTGCTGGTGCTGAGCATCGCCGACATCATCGAGCATCGCCTTCAGACCGAGTCGCTCGTCGAGAAGGTCGAAGAGTTCGTGATGACGCCGACGATTGGTGGCATCCAGGCCAAGACCTTTTCGGGCGCGCTGTTTCGGACGCCGATCGAGCCGACGGAATACCTGGCGCTGTGGATCGGCGAGCTGTCGAGCGGCGATCCGGTCCTGACCCGTGTTCAGACGGCGAGTCTACCGGGCGATGTGTTCGGTGCGCTCGGCTGTGACAGTGGCGCGCAGCTTCAAGCGGCGCTGCGCATCATCGACGCGGCAGGACGCGGTGTGCTCTTGTACGTATTTCCGACGGGACGCTTCACTGTTCGCGAGGATCTGCGGGCGCATCTTTTGCGCAAAGCAGACTCGGCACCGTCGGGAAACAAGCTGCGTGACTTCGGACTTGGGGCGCAGGTCCTGCGTGAGCTGGGTGTCCAGTCGATCCGGCTGCTCACCAACAACCCGAAGAAGATTGCCGGACTGACCGGGCATGGGCTAAAGCTCGTCGAGAGCATCCCACTTCGGCCCTAGGCCAACATTCGATAACTTCTCGACGCGAGCGCGCTCCGTCGAGCCACTGTTTGTAAAGAGGATTCGTTTCATGTCCAGCGAAGAAAAGACCCAGGTGATCGAGCTGTCGGGCTCGCTCGATGCCTCGCAGGCGAAGGTCGCGATCGTGGCCAGCCGCTTCAACAGCTTCATCGTCGAGCGCTTGATCGAAGGCGCGGTCGATGTGCTGCGTCGCGTCGGTGGAGCACCCGAAAGCATCACCATCGTGCGCTGTCCCGGTGCGTTTGAGCTGCCCGCTGTCACCCGTCGCTGCGTCGAAAGCAAGAAGTTCGATGCGGTCATCTGCCTGGGCGCGGTGATTCGCGGCGCGACACCTCACTTTGACTACGTCGCCGCCGAGTCGAGCAAAGGCATCGCCCAGCTGGCGTCGCAGGCCACCATTCCGGTGATCTTCGGCGTGCTGACCACTGACACCATCGAACAAGCCGTCGAGCGCGCTGGCACCAAGGCTGGCAACAAAGGTGCCGACGCTGCGATGACCGCGCTTGAGATGATCTCGCTGTTTCGGAAGCTAGGCCATGGCACAAACCAGCGGTAGTCGTCGTCGGGCTCGTGAGAGCGCGATGCAAATCCTGTGTCTCATCGATCGTCAGCCAGAGCTGTCCGCCGCGCAAGCAGCCAGCATGTACTTTGCGCACCTGCTCGGCGACGACGGAGAAGCCAGCACGACCATTGAAGCGCTGAACCTGCCGAGTGAGTCGCGGCTGTTTATCGAGTCGCTCGTGTCAGGTGTGCGACGGGCGCAAACGGACATCGATGCGCTCATCTCGCGCTGCTCGCGCAACTGGCGGCTGTCGCGCATGGGCATTCCCGATCGCAACGTGCTGCGGCTCGCGTGCTTCGAGCTGATCGGCTGCCCGGAAGTTCCGGCGCGGGCGGTGCTAAACGAAGCCATCGAGATTGCCAGGCGATATGGAACCAGCGACTCGGCAGCGTTTGTAAATGGCGTGCTCGATCGCGTGGTGTCCGAGCTGGGTCGTCGAGACGAATCCACCGAATCGGCTCCGTCGGCACCCGCGTAGCCAGTCCTCCCTTCTTTTGCGCGCCGGAAGAGGTCGTACGATGCGGAAAGCGTCCCTGTGGCTGTTGTCGCTCGTCCTTGGCTGCGAACCGCAGCCGTATTTGAGCCCAAGCCAGACCGCGCAAGCACCGCCTGCGCCGAGTGCGTTCGTTCACTTTCTGGTGGGAAGCAGTGCATCGCCTTCGCTGACGCTGGCGCTGCGGGATCAGCCGCCGACTGAAGTGGCTCGTCAGAGCGTGAGCCCGCGTCTGCTTCTGCCTGCCGGTGAGTATGCGCTGTCGCTGCTCGGCGCGGGGGATACGCTGCTGTCGAGCGCGCTGCGACTTCTTCCCGATAGTGAGACGCTGCTGGTGGCGCATCACGGGGTCGATTCCGGCGGACACGTTACCTCGCAAGGGCTGACCGCGCTGTCGCTGGGCAAGCGAGACAGCCAGCACGCGCGCCTGCGACTCGGTCACTACAGCGAGTCCGCGCCGCCGCTTTCGCTGATCAGTCCGTCCGGGGATGTGCTCGTCGATGGCGTCTCGAGCGGCTTTGTGTCCGCGTATGCCAGCCAGCCCCAGCCCGTGTCACCGGGCGCGTCGCTTCAGCTTCGCAGTCCGGGCCAGACCGCGCCGCTGTGGGATGTGACGCTGCCGTCGGGACTTCCGCTGTCGTCCTCGACGACGCTGCTGGCTGTCGGGGATCCCAATCCGCTTGGGATCGATCCATTTTCCCTGCTGTCCTTTGATGAACAGAGCGGTCAGGTGACGCCGCTGCCGGTTCGTCCAGCGGCTGGCGCTTCCGACGGGCAGATCTATCTCATGCATGCGGCCTCCGCTGTCGGTCCCGTGACTGCTCAGTCGGCGCAAGGTCCGCTCTTTGGTCGGTTGGCGTATCAGCAAGCCTCGTCGCTCGCTGCGCTGCCGCCGGGTATCGCAGATCTGTCGCTTGATGTGGCGTCGCAGCCTGTGTGGCACGGTCCGGTGCGGCTGTGGCCGGGACGAAGCTGGCTGCTGCTCTTTTACGGAACCTCGGCGATGCCCAAGCTGCTGGCGCTGCCGCGACCCGAGCGTGCGCCGCAGACGGTCTGGCGCGTGGCGAACTTGATCGAAGGGCTGGGCGCTGCCGATCTGCTCGATGGCGATGAAGAAGTGGTCAGCAAGCTGGGCTATGGCACCGCGACCGAGCCGCAGCTTGGTCGGTTGTCGCAACGGACGCTCCGGCTGCGTGCGCGGCAAGGTGGTCCGGCTTCGTGGGACATCTCGTTTGATCAAGCGGCGCAGGCTGCGGCGCAAGATCAGGTGGTCACGATCCTGCTTACGGGGACGATGTCGGACAAGTCGAAGGTGTCTGCGCTGCTGCTCGTTGAGTCGCGTGCTTCGAGCGCGATGGCTGCCCCGGTTCTTTCGCTGCCGACCATGCCTTCGCTGTAGCGCGCGGCGCAGACGACGGGTGGAAACCTGCTGTGTGTCCGGCGGACGAGCGCGGTATTCCACATTGCATCGCCAGCTATCTAGGTGCTACCGTCTGAGCTTGGCACGGACGGGTGGCAGGACGAAACGCCGCCGCTCGCTCAGGCTGGAACGTCGATGCCGATTCAGCAAGCGCAACAACTGGGCCGCTATTACCTGCTCGACCGTGTCGCGTTCGGCGGCATGGCTGAGATCTTCCGAGCCAAGACCCGCGACGCACAGGGCAAAGAGCTTCTCGTCGCAGTCAAGCGAGTGCTCGCTCACCTGTGCGAAGACGATGAGTTCATTCAGATGCTCATCGACGAAGCGCGGCTGACGGCGCTGCTCAAGCACCCGAACATTGCCCGCGTCTACGAGTTTTCCAAGGTAGGCAGCGAGTACTTCATCGCGATGGAGTACGTCGAAGGCAAGGACATGCGGGCGCTGCTCGAGCGGGCGCGTCAAAACCAAGAGTGGCTGCCCGAGGAGCTAATCGCCTACATCGGGATGCAGGTCGCGATGGGTCTGCACTTCGCCTACGAGCAGGTCGACCGCGACGGCAAGCCGCTGCACATCGTTCACCGGGACGTGTCTCCGTCGAACGTGCTTCTGTCCTATGGCGGCGACGTCAAGCTGTGTGACTTCGGCATCGCCAAGGCCGAAGGTGCCCGTCAGCAGACGCGAACCGGCGTGATCAAGGGCAAGGTCAAGTACATGTCGCCCGAGCAGGCGATGGGACGGACGCTGAACAATCGCTCCGACCTGTTTTCGCTCGGGACGCTGCTCTACGAGATGCTGGCGCTTCAGGCTCCGTTTACCGCACAGACGGAAATCGAGCTGCTGTTTGCCGTTCGCGACGCCCGCAAGCGACCCCTGCGTGAGCTGCGTCCGAACATTCATCCCGAGCTAGAGCGCATCATCGACAAAGCGATGGAGCGTCAGGAAAAGAAGCGCTGGGAAAACGGGCAAGAGTTTGCCGAGGCGCTCGGGTCGTTCCTTCAGTATCACTACCCGAATGCGAGCGAGGCGCAGCTGGCTCGCACGATGAACACGATGTTTGCCCGCGAGATCGAAAAAGAGCGGGCCGCGATGGCTGAGTTTGTGATCGATACCTCGACGTTCGACGACAACGTCGGTCAGAACTTGCTCGCGGATGTGCTGGGACCCGACGCGGAATACACCCAGTTTACGGCGGCGTTTGGACGTCAAGATGCCGAGCCGCTGCCGCACACGCCGACCGGACCGAGCCCGAATCAGATGCGTGTGCTCGCGTCGGTGAGCATGCCAGGCACGGTCGACTTTGACATGCTCGAGACGGCGGAAAAGCCGCGCTACGAGCTGGCCCAGATGGCGGCCAAGGCGCAGCCGAGTGCTCCGTCGGAGTGGCAGCCGTCCGCGCAGACCATGCCGCGAGGGGTCAAGCCCTCGGTCGCGGTGCCGCAGGTTCCGCTCTACAACAGCCCGCAGCCCGGTGTCGAAAGCGGCTACGAGACGGTGATCATCCAGCGCGATCCGGTGCTGGAAAAGCGGCCCGGTGGACCGATTGCGCCGCCGATCATCAATGAGTCGTTTCACGCCGAAGAGACGCGGGTGCTATCGCGTGAGCAGGTCGACTTTCTGCTGCCCAAGCCAGCGGCGAAGCCAGCCCCGGCCCCCGCGATGGCGCACAAGGCGTCTGAGTTTCACGAGCAAGCGACCCAGATTCTTGATGCGCGCAGCCTGCCTGCCGACTTGCAGCAGCTTCTGGCGCGTAAGAGTGCGGAGCTGGCCGCTGCGGTGAAGAGCGCGCCGCCGGTTTCACCGCCGCAGATGGCTCCGGTGCCGTCAGGAAAAGCGCGTGCGCCGTCGATTCAGCTTCAGCCGCTCGACGCTGACTTTCACGAAGCGGCGACCGAATACCTGGACTGGAGCCCGATTGAGCCGTCCGCGCTGGAAGACCTGTCGCTGGAAAACTCGTCGGCCAACCTGGGCGCGGGCTTTCGGGCCGGTACGGGGGCGCATGCACCGATCGCGATGCCGCCACGTTCTGCGACGGGTGCCCAGGCTCCGATAGCGGTTCCGCCGCGTGCTGCGACGGGCGCGATGCCGCCGATTGCGATGCCGCCACGCTCTGCGACAGGTGCCTTGCCGCCGGTTGTCGTGCCGCCGCCGGTCGCGCCGTCCGCCAAGACGCCGCCGCCCCCACCACCGCCGCCGCTTGCGAAGCTGGCGCCGCCGACGCCGCGCTCTGCCACGGGAGCCCAAGCACCGGTGGGACTGCCGCTGCCGCCGGTCGCGCCGTCCGCCAAGACGCCGCCGCCCCCGCCGCTGCCTGCGATGAAGAGCCCGCCGCCGACGCCGGCTCCTGCGCTGGCTCCACCTTCCTTGGCACCTTCGCTGCGGGCTGCTTCGCCCGCGGTGCGTCCGACGGGGCTTTCCCCGACCGTGGGCCGTCCGCAGCAGACACCGCCGCAGCAGCCACTGCCTGCCAAGCCTGCGGCGCCAGAGCCCAAGCCGGTCGCGCCCGGTCGGGTGGCCGCCGTTCAGCCGCCAGGGGACGACGAGTGGGAAGCGCTGCCGCACCTGGACAGCACGATGCTGGCCCGCGCGGGATCGGTGCCGGTGGTGTTGCCACGCAGCGCACTGCCAGAGCGTCCGACCCAGCGTCCCGAGCCCGCCGCCCAGCCTGGACAGAAGTTCGATCCGCTGGAGCACACGATGGCGACGGAAAACCTCGACCCGGCGGACGCGCTGCAAGACGACGACCTGCCGACCCCGGTGCGAGGCACCTCGCTGGCTGACATGGGCATCGAAGGCGACAGCGAGTTCGCCGAAGACACCGACAAGGGCGACGGACCCAAGGGCTTCGGAGGCAAGCACATGGACCCATCGCTGACCTTGGAAGGCGACGAGCTAGAGACGCTCGACTAAGCGCGTCGCGATGCGCTAGCTGCCGCGCTCGGAGTTGCCGGTGGGCGCGCCATGATCACCGCCGGGAGCGCTGGGACCACGGCCTCGATCGCGGCCCGGTCCGTGACCCGGTCCGTGACCTTGCCCGTGGCGAGGTCCACCGCCGCGACCCCTGCTGGGGCCATCGGTGCGTCGGTCATCCCGCTGGTGGGGAGGCCGTCGCGAGTCGCTTTCCAGGTTGCGCAGGTATTCCATGAAGTGGGCGCGGTCTTCGATCATGTGACCGCCCTGGTTTGGGCCGCCGCGCCGACGATCGCCGCCTCCGTCGTGGTGACGGCGGGGCTCGGGGGCTTGGTTGCCATCGACCTGCGGGCGACGCGGACGGCTGCCACGACGGCTGTCGAGTCCCGCCGACAGAAGCTCACCGGCCAGCTGACCCAGCTCGACGCCATCGGTCGCCGCTTGCCAGAGCAGCTCGCGGTGCAGGCCGCGGCTGACCTTGACGGTGAACTCGCCGCTCGGAGGCGCGTCGTCAATGGCCGCTGGTGCCGTCTTGCCCTGCGCGTGCAGGTTGGCAATGAGGGCGTCGATCTCTTGCTCAATCTGGGTCATCGCTTCGGCGCGGGTCGTGCCTTCAGCGGTGCAGTGGACAAGCTCAGGAACGCGCGCGGTGAAGGTCTTGCGTTCGCTATCGAACGAGATGACCACCCGATAGTTGGGTCTCGACATCCAAAATTTCCTTTTTGAAGGGTGCGCAAGCCGCTAGCGGCAGGGCAAAAGAGAGACGTCCAGTGTGACGTTTCCGTCGGACCGGTGTCAAGTGCCTTGCAGGGGCGTCTGGGCGTACGTTGGTCGGGGTGTCGGCTGCTCTAGCAGCTTGGTTAGAAATGCAAGCAAGGGGCGTAAGGCTGGGCTAAGGAGGGTTTGTTCCGACACCCAGCGATGATCTTGAAGGGACGCACTGATGGGCTTGCCTGGTTTGAGGAACGCCCCCAGGACCGCTACCATCGCTTTCTTCGCTCCCGCAGGCTTACAGATCTCTTCTCGCTCGTTTTTGTTTAGCTCGGTCAAAAACTCGCTTCGTCGATCGACCAGCTGCCGCGCTTCACCCAAGAGGCTCGGATAGACGTGCTGGGCGCAGTCGAGCAGCAGATCCTCTAGCGTTCCGTTTGCCTTGGGATGAGGCATGGAAAACACACCCACTTGTGGCGTGGTCGGTGAGATATCGCCAAGACCTACCGATTCGGGAATGCTGGGGAGTTCGGTGACCTTGGACTGCAGCTCCCGTCGCAGTGTTGCAAAGCGCTGCATCGGTGGCTCTGCATCGCTGTCTAAGAAGACACCGATGGCATCCAGCGAGAGCTGGGCGCGAAACAGGGGCTCTAGGTCGCGTTGAATGCGTGCGATCAGATTCGAGATCCCCTCGGCATTGCTGATCGCCAGCGACCACTCACTCGACTGAAAAAAGACGGGCGCTGGTACCGAGAGGCGGCTGATGTCCTCGATGACTTGCTGGCTCACTCGCCGCTTCATCGGCCAGCTGTAGTTACTCAGAAGCTCGGTCCAGCGAGCGTCCAACTGGGGGCGATCTTGGACCTGCGCAAAGCCAAGCTGCTTGGTGAGCAGTCGACCCAGGAACGTGACATCGTGAACACCCTCGGCAGCCAGGTATGCGCATTTCATCGGATGTCGATGCCTCCCTCGCGCAGGCTGCGTAGCTTGTCACCGGGATAGCGGCGGGCAGAGTGCTCGGTCGCGGTACGCCGCAGCCAGTATCCGACCAGCGAGGGCAGGCAAGACCGTCTCTCCGCGGCTTCAATCAGGGCGTCCACCGTCTCTAGGCTGTGGGTGGTGCAGATCACCTGTACGTTGCTGGCCTCTGCGCACAGCATCAGTTTGTCCAGCACATCGACGAGCAAGCTATTATGAATGCCGACTTCCAGTTCATCTAGCAGCAGCACCCCACCTCGAGCCTTCGACACCCCGAGCGCCAGCGCCAGCGCTGCCTGCATTCCCTGTCCAAACGTCGCCAGTGCTGGCATCCCGCGCGTCTTGTGTTGGACGAGGATGCGCCCGACAGTGCTGCGCTGAACTAGCTCAATGCCTTCGATCTGGTTATCAAACAGCCGAAGCATGTCGATCGCATCGGTCTTTCGTCCTTGCTCAATCGTCGTTCCAAGTAGATCGACCAGCCATGTTGACGAACAGCGTGCACTGGGCGAGACCAAAATAGATCGAGTCATTCTCGACTGCAGTCCGTTTTCGGGGAGTCGAGGAAATGGGCGATGACTGGCAAAGCGAAGCCCAAATCCCGAGGGGCTACCTGGACGCAAATCAGTCATAGTGGCGCGAACCTGGATCCTGATGTCCGGCGCACCGTTCGGTAGCAGCTCGCC
>CALMML010000455.1 GCA_937868485.1 uncultured Myxococcales bacterium
GGAACCCCACCGGACTCTAGCAAACTGAGGCGGAGAATATGGGGGGATGGGTCAGCATGCAGGGTCAGCGCAGCCCAGTGCGCGTATGCCGCCAGCGATTTGCCCAGAAACAGCTAGGGTGCAGACCTGATTCTGATGCCAACACACACAGATGCACAGCGGCCTACAGGATCCGCCAAGTGCGCGAAAAGACTCAGGAACAAGCCAGGTCAGCCCCTGTCATATCGACCTACGTAAAGAAAGCATCACGTTCCCATTTAAAAACATTTCATTTTCTATGAGGATAGTAAGAAGGACTCGTTTGTCTGAACACATCAGGCGCTCGAGCCCCGTGGCAGCGCGAGCAAGTAGAAACGCAAGCAGCCAATCCGGCCAACACACATTGGGTCAGTACATGTCGATCACATCGCGAACTCTCACCAGAAACTGTCTACGGGCGGGCCTTGCTGTCTTCCTGCTCACAGGCGGAGCGCTCGGCTGTGGACCGGCTGATCCACTCAACCCGCAGCTTCCGATCGATGCGCTTCAGCAAGCGGAAGGAACGGGCAAAGATGGCGATCAGACCATCACCGCCGCTTCGCAGATCGTCAATCGCTACGCGGTGCTGGCTGCGGCGGCCAAGCCGGGGGACAAGACCCTCACCTTGTCCACCGTGGTCGGCCAGGGCGTCGATGCGCTGATGCCGCTCGCGCCGGACGACCTGCTGCTCATCATCCAAGTCCAAGGCGCCGACATCGACACAAGCAACAGCGCAGCCTACGGAGCGGTGATCGACCTGCTCAGCGCTGGCCGCTATGAGTTCATCGGCGTCACCTCAGTCGATCAAGCAAGCGGAACCATCTCGGTCTATTCGGGCTGCGGCGGTCTGAAGAACAGCTACGACCCGAGCGGCCATGTGCAGGTCATCCGCGTGCCGCAGTACAAGAACCTGACGGTGGCAGCGGGCGCGGGCATCACGGCTCCTTCGTGGAACGGACAGACCGGCGGCATCGTGGCACTGCAGGTGCGCGACACCATCACGGTAGACGGCAGCATTGATGTCAGCGGGCTGGGCTTCCGAGGTGGACTGCGCAACCCGAACACCATGCAGCGCACCGCCGGAATCGGAAGCTACTACCGCGCCAGCAACGCGATGGACGGCGGAAACCGAGGCGAGAGCATCGCGGGCTATGTAAACGAATACAAGGCAAGCGGCCCGTTTGGTCGCGGCGCGGCAGCCAACGGCGGTGGCGGTGGCAATCGCATCGGCGCGGGTGGCGGCGGCGGCGCGGGCGGTGGCGATGTCAGCAAGTGGAGCGGCCAAGGCGAGATGCTGATGTCGGTCACAGGCGGAACCATGGCGTGGCCGCTCGACCCCGGCTTCGACAGCAATCGCACGGAGTTCCCCGGTGGTGGACGCGGCGGCTATACCTATTCCAGTGCGGCGCTCGACCCGACAATGATTGCACCGGGCGACATGACCTGGGGCGACGACTTCCGACGTGAGCGCGGCGGACTGGGCGGACGGCCTACGACCAACGACCCGACGGCACGCCTGTTCCTGGGCGGCGGCGGCGGCAGCGGCGACGACTACTTGAGCACAAGCGGCGCGGGCGGCAGCGGTGGCGGCCTGGTCTTCATCGACGCACGCACCGTGGTCGGTAGCGGCAAGATCACAGCCAATGGTCAGAGCGGTCAGCCTGCGACGTCGACCGGAAGTGGCGCAGGCGGCGGCGGAGGCGGTGGAACCGTGGTCATCGCGGCCAGCGGAAGCATCGACAACATCGGAATCTTTGCAAGCGGCGGCACAGGCGGAAGCCAGACCGCGATGACGGCCAATGCCGCTGGACCCGGCGGCGGCGGCGGTGGCGGTTACGTATCCATCTCGCAGAGCACAACGGTGATGCCGCTGGCAGCAGGCGGCGCAGGTGGCACCACGGCTTCGACCGACATGGTGAAGTTCCCCCGCAATGGCGCAAGTGATGGCGGCGTCGGTCAGGTCATCCAGTCCGCGCTCGGTCCCTACGCCGGGGCACCGTACTGTTCGATTGCGGATCTGGCGCTGACGATGACGGTGTCGCCGCAGCAGGCAAGCGAGATCGACCCAGTCCAAGTGAACCTGGCGGTGGAAAACCTGGGACCGGGGCTGAGCGGCAACGTCGAGGTGGCACTCGACATCCCAACCGGCGTCAAGGTGTCGAGCATCGACGCCGCCAACTGGTCATGCCGCCAGACGACCAAGCAGCTGATCTGCAAGCTGGCCACGCTGGCGATTGGCACAGCGCCGGTCGTACAGGTGACGTTGATTCCCGCGCTGGGCGAAACCGAGCTTGCGCTGACGGCGAAGGTCTCGGCCCCAACGACGGACCCAGTGCCTGATAACAACACGGCCAGCGTTACGCTTTCAAACCCAACGCCCCTGTGGGCGCGTCCGGCGGGCGGTGGCTTCGGCTGTAGCACCCACGGAAGCAGCTCGACGACGAGCCATGGGCTGTGGGTTCTGGGGATTTCGCTGTTGGCGATGCGGCTCTGGCCACGACGAGTCCGTAACCCGGGCGTCCGACTTGGTCTTTGGAGGTAGCGGTGAGCATCCGACAATCGCTCGTTCTTGGTGCAGCCCTTTTGGCGCTGACTGTGACGGCGGGTCCAGCACGGGCCCAGGACACCGGCTTTCAGATCAACCGCTACGAACCCACCACCGCTGGTGAGTGGTCGTTCCTGGTCGATCATCCGTGGTACTCGTCGACGCGCTACTTTGCGGCGGGCGTCACGCTGAACTACGCGCACAACCCGCTCGTCTTTGGCTACAGCACGGTCGATAACAGCTTCCGTCAGACCCAATCGATCATCGAGCACCAGCTGCTCGGTCACGTCGATCTGGCGGGATCGTTTCTGGATCGGGTGACGATCGCGGCCTCGCTGCCGGTGACGCTCCTTGAGCGAGGTCAGCGCCTGGGCGACCTGGCGCCGGTCAGTGGAGCCGCTGTCGGAGATCCGCGTGTCGGCGTGATGGTGCGCATCTTCGGTCAGCCCGACCGCAGTGCCTTTTCGCTTAGCGCCGGTGCCGCCGTGTGGATTCCGCTGCGCGCAATCGACGACTCGCTGCCACCGCTGACCAGCAACTCTTCTGTGCGGGTGCTGCCCAAGATCGTTGCGGGCGGTCTGGTCAGTCGACTGCGCTGGTCGGCCACGGTTGGGTTTTTGTATCGCCCGGATGCGAGCCTGGGTACGTTCCAGATTCCCGATGGCAGCACGACGGGATCGGCGATCCAGATCGGTCTGTCGGCAAGCTATGCCGATACCGTGCGACGCTTTGCGATTGGACCGGAAGCGCTGCTCAGCACGGTGGTCACGTCGGGTCATGCGTTCCAGCGCGACTACACCAGCCTGGAAGTGCTGCTGGGCGCGCACTACAACATCGCGGGCGCGGTGCAGGTCGGGGCGGCGGCGGGCGTCGGGCTGCTGCGTGAGCCAGGAACGCCGGATGTCCGCGCGCTGCTTCGCGTGGCCTATGCGCCGATGGCCAAGCCAGAGCCGCCGCGCGTCGATAGCGACAACGACGGAATCATCGATCGCAAGGACGCCTGTCCGAACGATCCAGGACCAGAGACCAAGGATCCCAAGACCAACGGCTGTCCACCGCCGGATCGCGACCGAGACGGCGTACCTGATGAGCAGGATTTGTGTCCATCGGTGCCTCGGGGCGACAAGCCCGATCCGGCGCGGCTCGGCTGTCCGGTGCCCGATCGCGATGGCGACGGCGTGCTCGATGCGCAGGATCAGTGTCCCGAGGTCGCGCAAGGTCCAGATCCCGACCCGAAGAAGCCAGGCTGCCCGGACAAGGACACCGATTCGGATGGCGTCATCGACAGCAGAGATCTGTGCCCGAGCGTGCCCAAGGGGGATCATCCCGATGCGAGCAAGCTCGGCTGCCCAGACAAGGACACCGATTCGGACGGCGTGTTTGACTCGCAGGATCAGTGCGTAAAGGTGTCCGCTGGTGGACATCCCGATCCCGCCAAGCCAGGCTGCCCACTGCCGGATCGCGATGGCGACAGCGTGGTCGATGCGGAAGATGCGTGCCCGACCAAGCCAGGTGCGCCGGATCCGAATCCGAAGAAGAACGGCTGCCCGGGACTCGTGGAGATCAAGCGCGGTCAGATTGTGATCCTGCGCTCGGTGTTCTTTGCGAACGACGAAGCGGTGATCCTCAAGAACAGCTTCCCGGTGCTACAGGCGGTGGCGAACGTGCTCCAGACACAGCCGCAGATCACCAAGCTGGCGATTGAAGGTCACACCGATGACCGAGGCGACATCACGCACAACACCGACCTGTCGAAGCGACGAGCGGAGAGCGTGATGCAGTGGCTGACCGAGCACGGCATCGCAGCAAGCCGACTGACGGCGCAAGGCCACGGTCCGAATCGACCGATTGCCGACAACAAGACGCTGTACGGTCGCGCGAAGAATCGCCGGGTCGAGTTCCACATCGTCGAGCCAGCAGCGATGGCGGAAGCGGCGGCGGAAGCGAAAGCGCAAGCGGCAGCCAACCCAAAGGTCGCAGCGGACGTCGAACCCGAGCCGAGCCCAAGCGAGCTTGCGCCCGAAAAGCCGACCAAAAAAGGCAAGAAGGGCAAAGCGAAGGACGCAGGCGGCGAAAAACCGGCCAAAAAGAAGCGCGACAAGAAGAAAAAGGGCGAATAAGGACGCGCGCTTAGGCAAACAGCGTAAGGACTACGGCTGCGCGCTCGCCCGCGGACTCCTTGGCGGGAAGCTCTTCGGTCTGCACAAATCCACAGGTCTGCGCCATCTTGATCGACGCCACGTTGTGCTTCGAGATGACGGCGCTCAGCGGCCTGGTTGCATCACAGGACAAAAACAGTCGCAGGGCGCGCGTGCCAATGCGTCCGCCCCAGAACGCTCGCCCGAGGATGTAGCCGACTTCGCGGCGACCATCACGCGGGAAGCTCATGATGCAGCCGACAAGCTGTCCGTCGGCCCAGATGGTGCGTGCACAGGAATCGGGACTGGTCAGTCGCTCACGCCAGCGGGATAGAAATGCCTCGCGCGGCCAGTGCGGAACAACCGACAGGGCGCGCAGCACGGGATCATCTTGGTGTTCAAACAGCACGGGCAAGTCGGCTTCCGTGACGGCGCGTAGCTCTACATGGGCATACATGCAGACACTGTAAACCGACAGCGGGCTTAGGCGACGACCCAAGCGCGGGCGCACCTGGCAACAGGAATCGCGCTGCGCAAGACCGGACGACGACCGCTCGACCGGAGCGCGCGCAGGCAGCGGCGAAGGATGCGTCCGGCTGCGTGGTATCATCGGCCATGCTCACACTCCATCGCTCCGCAGTGCTGGCTCTATCGGGCGCACTGCTTCTGTTTGCAAGCGCTTCCGCACAGGCACAAAACGCCACGCTGACGGTCTACATGAAGGCTGGAGGCAGCGGTGCCTTTGCCAACTCTGCCAGCACAGCCACGCAGGTTCAGGTCTATGCAGTGGCGTCGGCAGCAGCCAAGTACAACGGATCGACCAACCTGTATGCTCCAGCGAATAAGACGCTTGCGGGTGGCACGTTCAACCAGGCGGTGACGGGGCTGTATTCCCCTGCGCTGGCACCGGGGAACACGTATCAAGTGCAGCTCAACTGGACGGACAACGCGGCCAAACAGCTGCTGCTCGGGCCGGTGACGCTGAGTCCAGGGGCGAACAACCTGGGCGCAGGCGGTCTTGGCACGACGACGCCGATTGAGGTCACAAACGATCCGCCGCCCGCCGCAAAGAACGTCTCTTGCTATCCCGATCTGCCGGATCGCTCGACGCAGCTGTACGTGTACTGGTCGGGTGTGCTGCTGGCCAACGCCAAGGATCTGGACAAGACCGAGCTGCACATGTCGAAGACTGCGGGGTTTGTGCCGTCGGCGAGCACGCTGATTGCGACGACTCCGTATGGAACGGACTATCGCAAAGTGACGGGACTTACGCCGCTGACGGACTATTACTTCTGCGTGCGGGTGCTCGATCGATATGGCGCATACACCGATGCGTGTCGAACGCTGGCGTGCACCACCGACAAAGCGACGATGAGCGGCGTCGATGGCGGCGGAGTCAGCCCAGACGGAGGCAGCGCAGCGGATGACGGCGGAGCCAGCGGAACCGATGATGCGGGCAGCGGCGAACCCGGAAACGGCGGAGGCGGCGAAGACGCAGGCGAAGGACCAGTCATCGACGGAGGCAGTGTGCCAGTAGGCTGCGGATGTTCGCTTCAGCCAACGAGCCCACGCGGTGCGCTGGCGGTGCTGGCTCCCGCCCTGCTCATCCTGCTGCGGCGACTGCGAAGAAGACAGCGGGCGTAGACCTGGCTCGCGCGGCGTGTGCGGCGGAGCGATTTGTCGCAGGCTCCGCCGAGGCTTCCGGTTTTCCGTTTGTCGCTGACAGAGCTTTTCGCTAGGGTGAGCCTGCGCTCGGTTCCTCTTCTGCAGTGATTGGTAATCCCAAGGATGTCGAATCAGAACGGTCCGCCAAAGGACCAACCCCAAGCAGCCCAGACAGAGCAAGTCTCGGGTCGCGCCGCGCTCGTACTGGCCGTGCTCATCTCGATGGCCGCCGGTTCGGTGCTGTGTGGCTATGAGATCTTGCGCAGCTCGGCGAACACGCTGTTTGTGCAGGCGTACGGAAAGCAAGGACTGCCGTGGGCGCTCGGTCTGACGCTCATCGGGGTGACGCTGCTCACGTATCTGTATGGACGGCTTTTGTCGTGGCTGGGACCGCGACACACGCTACAAGCGACCACGCTGCTGGCGATTGTGACGATGCTGGGCAGCTATGCGGCGATCTCGGCGGGATCCAAGCCGGCGCGGGTCGTGCTGTTCATCTTCAAAGAGTCGTATGTGGTGCTGCTCATCGAACAGATCTGGTCGTACATCGACAGCACGCTGGAACCGCAAGCGGCGCGACGCTTAAACGGTCCGATCTGCGGCATGGCAGGCATCGGCGCGGTGCTCGGAGGTCTGTTTCTGGGCAAGTGGTCACAGTCGATGGGAACGCTCCATACGCTGCTGTGGGCCGCTGCCGCGACGCTGCTGACGCTTCCGTTTCTGCAGGTTCTGTTTGCGCGGTTTGGTGCGCCGTCGGAAGGAAAGAAAAAGCAAGGCGGACACCTGGCGCTGCATCTGTTTCGACGAGAGCGCGTGCTGCTGCTGCTGATTGCGCTCATCGCGTCGACGCAGGTTGCTTCAACGATTCTCGAAATCGCGTTCAAGAGCGCGCTGCAAGACTATCTGCCCGATCCCGACAAGCAGAATGCGTTTTCAGGCAACTACTACGCGCTCATCAACGGCGCGGCGATGCTGTTTCAGTTCGTGCTGGCCCCGCTGCTGCTGTCGCTGTTTCCCGGTCGCGTGATTCACCTGCTCGTGCCGATCCTGAACCTGGGAGCGCTTGGCTACATGCTGATTGCGCCGCCGCTGTGGGGCAGCGCGGTGGCGTATGGAACCTTCAAGACGCTCGATTACTCGCTGTTCCGTGCGGCCAAAGAGCTGCTATATGGACCGCTTCCGTTCGATGCGCGCTACCGGGCCAAGGAAGTCATTGATGTGCTTGGCAACCGAGTCAGCAAAGGGGCCGCATCGCTCGGCGTGACCCTGTTACAGTGGGCACACGTAGTGTTTTCAAACGTCGCCTTTGCCTGCATTGGGCTGGGCGCTGTCACGATTTGGCTGTGCTTGGCTGTTCCTCTCACTTCGGCAGCCCAAAGAGAACGTAGCTCATGAATCCAAACGCGCCGCCCAAAGCGCCCATTTTGCAAAACGGACCGAAGTCTTCTCTGTCTTCCTATCTGTGGAGCTATGCGCCCCGCTTCGTGATGGGCGGACTGATGCTGCTGTGCTTTCAGGTCGCGATGAACCGCATCGACTGGCTGTCCAAGCAGGCCATCGATACGCTGTTTGACCGCGTTCCAAGCGCGACGGCACACGACGCAACCAAGCCCGCACTGTGGATGCTGGGACTTGCGGTGGCTGCGTTCATCGTTCGCGTCTCCAGCCGCATGTACTGCTTCAACGCCGGTCGCGACATCGAATACGAGCTACGCGCCAAGCTGCTCGAGCGGCTGCATCGGCTCGGGTTTTCGTTTTATCGGCGGCTGTCTGCCGGTGAAATCATGAGCCGCGCGACGTCGGATCTGACGCAAGTGCGACTGCTCACCGGGTTTGGCGTGATGAACCTCATCAACATCGTGTTTGCGCTGGTCAGCTCGCTGCAAGTGATGGTGGCGATCTCGGCGCGACTGACGCTGGTGTCGATCCTGACGGTGCCGCTGCTGATGCTGCTGACGCGATCGTTTTCGGGACGGATGTTTGCGCGGACGCAGAAGGTGCAGCAGTCGCTCGGCAAGCTGACCGAGTTTGTGCAGAGCAACCTGGCTGGCATCCGCGTGGTGCGTAGCTTCGGAATTGAAGCCAGCGTCGAGCAGCGATTCGAGGACATGAACCAGAAGTATCTGCAAACGACGCTAGAGCTGGCCAAGCTGCGCGGGCTGATGTTCCCCGTGACGGGAGCCGTCGCCGCGCTCGGGCTGCTGCTGTTCTTCTGGTATGGATCGACGCTGCTTTTGCGCGGACCTGAGCACGGCGGCATCACCGAGGGTGGCTTCTTCGCGTTTTCGCTCGCGCTCGCCCGGATGACCTGGCCGCTTATCGCCGCTGGCTTTCTGATGTCGATCGTTCAGCGCGGTCGCGTCAGCTTCAATCGCCTGTGCGAAATCATCGATGCAGATCCCGATCTGTTCGACGGAAAAGGTTCGCTGCCGAGCCCGGTGAAAGGCGTGCTGCGCGTCCAAGGTCTGTCGTTTCAGTACGGTGATCGCAAGGTGCTCTCGGAGGTTGGCTTTACGCTTCCGGCGGGATCGTCGCTGGCAATTGTCGGTCGAACGGGCAGTGGCAAGTCGACGCTGGCGATGCTGCTCGCGCGGCTGATTCCGACGCCCGCTGGGACCGTGTTTCTGGATGACAAAGATGTCTGCGAGCTACCGCTTGGCCAGGTTCGTGCGACGGTGGGTTATGCGCAGCAAGATGCATTTTTGTTTTCCACGACGGTGGCGCGCAACATTGGACTGATGCTCGACGAGCCAGACTCTCCGCAGGCACAGCAGCAGCTTCAGCGAGCGGCCCAGGAAGCGCAGATTCTCGACGAAGTGCAAGGTCTGCCCGAGCAGCTCGATACCATCGTCGGTGAGCGCGGCGTGCAGCTCTCAGGCGGTCAAAAGCAGCGCGTGGCCTTGGCGCGGGCACTCTTGTGGCAGCCGAAGCTACTCATTCTCGACGATCCTCTCTCGGCGGTGGATGCCAAGACCGAAGCAGCCATCTTGCAGAGCATCGAGCGTCAGGCCGAGCAGCGCTCGCTTCTGCTGATTACCCATCGCGTAGCGGCGGCGGCGCGCTGTCAGCACATCTTGGTGCTCGATCAAGGTCGCATCGTCGAGTCGGGCAGTCACGAACAGCTCATCGCGCAAGGCGGCATCTACGCCACGTTCGCCGAAGAGCAGCGCATGGCCAGCGAGCTAGACGAGCTGGGCGCATCCGACCTGCCAAGCCGTGAGGTACAGCCATGAGCGCCAAAGCACAGCCCGTCAAGCAGCCCAAGAGCCGTGCGGAACAGAAGCTCGCGGCCTTTCACGACGAAGACAGCATCGACAAGAGCTACGACTTTCAGCTTCTCACGAGGCTGTGGCCGTTTATTTCGCCGCACGCGCGCTATGTGGTGATTTCACTCGTCGCACTGCTGGCCGTCGCGGGACTGAACCTTTTGCGTCCAATCTTGATGGGCAAGGTCGTTTCGCACGCCGGAGCCCGTGCCGCTGACTTGCTGGTTCGCGACGGAGCGATGCTCGCAGGCTTGGTCGTGCTGGCGCAGATCATCTCGTTTGGCCAGATCTACTGCATGCAGCTGGCGGGCGCGCTGTCGATGGCGGATCTGCGTCGACATGTCTTCCGCTTTCTGCAGGGTCTGTCGATGCGCTTTTTCGACAAGACGCCCGTCGGACGACTGACGACGCGCTGTACCAACGACGTGGACGCGGTGTCCGAGCTGTTCGCCTTCGGTGTGTTCAATGCCGTCGGTGACTTGATCATGCTCGTCGGTATCGTTGCGGCGATGTTGATGCTCGACTGGCAGCTGTCGCTGATTGCGTTTGCAGCGCTGCCGGTGGTGAGCGTGCTGGTGACGTGGGTTCGTCGTGGCGGCAAGCGCGCGTATCGCGACATTCGCACCAAGACCGCTCGTCTGAACGCGTTTTTGTCCGAGCAGGTCGGTGGCATCGCGGTCGTGCAAGCCTACGGACGCGAGCAGCAGATGGCCAAGGAGTTCGACGAGATCAACCAGTCGTTCCGAGACGCCAACAAGCGCGCAATCTTCTTTGAAGCGGTGCTCGACGCCGCCATTGAGATGGTATCGACGCTGTGCGTCGCAAGCGTGCTGTGGTGGGTCGGCGTCCAGAAGCTTGGTGCGAAGCCAATTACGTTCGCAATGATCGTCACGTTTACCCAGTACCTGCGTCAGTTCTTCGAGCCGGTCAGCATGCTGACGCAGCGATATACCGTGCTGCAAAGTGCGCTGTCGGGAGCCGAGCGAATCTTTCAGCTTCTCGACGAAAAAGACATCGAGCAAGCGACATCCATCCAGTCCGACGGAAAAGATGGAGACAGCGACGAAGGCATTGTGCTCGAAAACGTCGAGTTTGGTTACAAGCCCAATGTTCCGGTGCTGCGTGACGTGACGCTGCGCGCGCGTCGCGGTGAAAAGGTTGCGCTCGTCGGTGCGACAGGTGCCGGCAAGAGCACTGTGACCCAGCTTGTGCTTCGACTGTATCAGCCGTCGGCGGGCCAGGTTCGCGTGCTCGGCAAAGATGTCCGCAGCTACCAGCCGCAGGCGCTGCGTCGTCAGTTTGCCGTCGTGCCGCAGGATGTCTTTTTGTTTCAAGGCACGGTGCTGTCCAACATTGCCGTCGGAGATCCAAATCCCGATAACGCACGCGCCGAAGAAGCACTGCGTCGCATTGGCGCATTCGAGATGATTGAGCGACGAGGTGGCTTGTCCGCGACGGTGGATGAGCGTGGCAGCAACTTCTCGGCGGGCGAGCGACAGCTCATCTCGTTTGCCCGCGCGGTCTATCGCGACGCGCCAATCTTGATTCTCGACGAAGCAACGGCGAGCGTGGACTCGGATACCGAAGCGCGACTTCAGCGAGCACTCGACGCTGTCATGAAAGATCGCACAGCGCTGGTGATCGCGCACCGTCTGTCGACGATTCAAGCAGCGGACCGCATCGTGGTCTTTCACAAAGGTCGCGTCGTCGAGCAAGGTCGTCACGAAGAGCTGCTTGCCCAAGACGGCGTCTACGCGCGGCTGTATCGACTTCAGTTTGCGCACAAGCAGCCGTCAGAGCCCGCGCCCGCAGCCTCGGCGTCCTAACAATCGTACACGCAGGAGCCAGCGTCGATGAACCGAACCCAGCAGCGCTTGCTAATGGAAGCGTCGTCGCGGCTGCGACGGCTTGGTCTTTCTGTTCGCCAGGTCTTTAGCGGAACCGTCGACGAAGAAGCGGAAAAATCGCAGTCCGAGCAGCTCGAAGCAGAGAGCCTGTATCGCTCGGCAGCGGGTCTGCGCGGCGGCATCGCCAAGATTGCGCAGCTTCGCGCGTACTTGCAGGGTGCGTCGGCGCTCGGTCCACAGGCGCAGCAAGTGCTGGGACGGCTGTGGGATCGCGCTCCAGCGGAGCAGCCTCAAGCGATTCGTCAGGTCATTCGCAGTGAGCTTCAGAACGAACCCGAAGCGCTGTTCAAAGAGTTTCGCGACGAGCCGCTCGCGTCTGCATCGCTTGGTCAGGTGCATCCAGCGATAGGCTTCGACGGAACGCTGCTGGCCATCAAGGTGCAATATCCCGGTGTGGCGGAAGCGCTGGCTGATGATCTCGACTCGACGGGAGTGCTGCGCGATCTCGTCGGTGGAGACTTGGGTGATTCCGTCTCAGTCGACTCGCTTTCTGCGCTCAGGGAACGACTGCTCGCCGAGCTGGACTATCGCGCCGAGGCCGAACACCTGCGTCGCTTCCGACGATTGTTCGCGCACGACCGGCAAGTGGTCATTCCCGACGTGATAGCCGATCGCTCGAGCGGCAAAGTCCTGACGATGGAACGCCTTTGCGGACGCAGCCTACCCGAGCTTTCACGCGATGGCAGCGACGAGCAGCGCTCACAAGCGGGACAGACCATCTTGCGCTTTGCCCTCGAGTGTCCGCTTCGACACGGCGTCATCAACGTCGATCCCAATCCCGGCAACTACTTGATCCTCGACGGAAATGAAAGCGTCGATGAAGCGAAGGTCGGCTTTTTGGACTTCGGCTGCGTCGCAGAGATTCCCGAAGCGCTGCAAACAGCCGATCGCGCGCTGTACTGGGCGATGATCAAGCGCGACGGAGAAGCGCTGCGCTATGCCGCGCACCAAGAAGGACTGATTCCGTCGGCGAGCGCGTTTGATAACTCGACGTACCGACGCTGGGAAAAGCTGCTGTCGGCACCGTTTTTGGAACGCGAAGCAGTCCGTCTGACGCCGGAATACGTCAAAGAGCTGGGCGAGCTGACGTGGCTGCTCGTGCAAGATCGCAAGATGGCCCTTCCGCCGCAGACGCTGCTATTGTGGCGACAGCGGCTCGGGATCTTGGCGGTGGTGTCGTCGCTGCGCCCTGCCCTGCACTTCCGTGCGTTGCTGGCCAAAGTGCTTGAAGACGGGCATCCGATTCCGATGCTGCAGCGCTATCCGTAGTCGCTGCGGCTCACGGTGCGCGACGGGCTACTCGATGGGATTGATGCGATCCAGGTTCAGCCCGCCCGCGTACGAATACGACGTCGCGTACGCATAGCCATAGCCGAGCAGTCCGAACGGCTTATTCGACGACAAGCGATGGTTTCCCGAGCGCTCGATGCGAATGATCGAGCGACCGACCGTCCCGTCGCCAATCGCGCGAAACACACCCGTCACCGCCATGCCATCCAGCTTGATCTGGGCATCGGGCGCAGTCGTGATGTTGACGAAGTCATAGCTGTAGCCGCGTGGGACGTAAAAGATGTAGTCATCGCGATACTGCTCGACGGGAACCAGCGGCGTGATGTTGGCGTCACCCAGACACTTCACATCTTCGCTCGTTCCACGGAACGGACAGCGCAGCGACACATCCGACGGAAAGTCCTTCGGATCAAAGCGCCCGGTCAGGTTTCCCCACGCGGGCATGTACTGAAACACCATGATCGGCTGATCCGAGTCGATGACGAAGTCCGCATCCGTCGAAAACTCGTAGATTTCGCCTTTGCGCAGCGGACGCACCGCCGGAAGCACCACCGTGCTCTTGAGCGTGACGTTGGTGTTGTCGACGCTGGCAACGATTCGGTAGTAGTCCTTGTCCGACGCATTGCGCTGCTTGACCTTGGCGCCGATGTAGCGCTTGCCCCAGGTCTCCAGCGGGAACATCTGCACGCCGAGGTGATTTCCCCCGACGGCGCTCGCCGGAATCGTGACGCCACCAGCGCCACCGTAGACCACCACCGGCGCACTTGCTTTGACCGTCGCCCCCGAGATGTCCTCTCGCGAGTTCGCTTGAACGATCTCCATCACTTCCAGCCGCTTGAGCAGCCGACGCACCGTCTCACCCGCGCGCAACGCCGGAATGCCTGGACCCTTGGCCGTTGCCACCGGCGGCGTCACTTCCACCATCGTGTCGTCGGTCAGCGCCATCACCGCGAGCAGTCCCGCACCCTGCGGCGGAAACGTCATGTGCTCTGCGTTGTAGGTGTACGACATGACGAAGTAGTTCTTCGCCATCACATGCTCGGGCAGAAGCAGCGTCGCCGAGCCCGAAAACACGTCGGGCGCATCAATCGGATGGAACTGATAAACCGCAACCGGCGCCGTCGAGCTTAGGTGAAAGCCCTTTTTGGCAATCTCCGTCTCAGCCAGCTTGTTGCGGTCGTGAGCCAGTCGGAAAATCGCCACGCCACCGTCGGGTTGTCCCATGCTCGGCGGAATCGTCTTCTTTTCGATGACCCCGCTTCCGTCGGACAGCGTGACTTCGGCGGTCAGCCTGTCGCTGGTGTTGGTGACGACGATACCAAACGACCCGACGAGCGACGTCGACCACAAGTTGGCTGGATAGAAGCTACACCCGACGTTGCCGCGCGTGACTTGCTGACACGGCGTCAGGCAGCGTCCGTCGATACAAGCATCACCGCCCGCGATGTTGCACTTGTCCATCGCGACCCAGGCATTGCTCGCGCAGCGCTCGGTGCCGTCGCGGTTGGCGTTGCAGCGGACCCGGCCTTCGTCGCACATCGGAGGCGGCGGAGGAGGCGGTAGCGACATATCAGGCACCGGCGACGCATCCTCGTCCACTTTGCTGGTGGCGGGATTGCAAGCGACGACCAGGCCGAAAGCGACGAAAACCAGCGTGACACGAGCTCCGGTGCGCATGTGTCCATGCTTACCCCGAAGCTTTTTGGCTGTCACGTACTTTGGCGCACTTATCGCACAGGGTGTTACGTGCCAGACGCAACAAGAAATCAGCCAACCAGCACAACAAGCGACGATGGCAAACACAACCACGTCCGAGAGACACGCCATGCGGATCCAGTCGATGTAGGCCTTATCTCACAATCTGTGCCGATATCGGGAAGTCAGCCGCATAGAGCGACATAAAAATCCACGCTAGAAGTCTAATTCTCAATCTTCATTGCGATTTTTGATGCGGTGCGCTGCGTGGATGTGGTCTACAATCAGTGTGCCATTTTGCTTGGATCAGGTCCGGCCTCTAGGCGACGGGCACGGTGAGTTACGCGCAGGCGAAGACCAGCAATGAAGTTTTCCCGGATTTTCATCCTCTCTTTCATCTGCTCGCTCAGCGTCGTGGGGCGCTCGACGTCGTCGCCCAACGTCCGCACCGCGTATTTGCAGGAAAGTGGCGGAAGCACGGGTCTGCTTCAGACAGCGGGTCTTCAGCTGCGTGGCTCGACGGGAATGACTGGACAGCTGGGCGTCCAAAGCGAAGCGCAGCTCCGTCGTCGACTGACGCTGTTTGTGCCGCCGATCTCAGAGATTCCACCCCTGGAGCCGCCGCCCGCAGACATCGAGCCAGCGCCCGCGATGGTGGATGCGCGACCTCGCTTCCGCGGCGAGTACGACGACGAGATCCTGACGAAGCTGTGCTCTCTGTCGGTGAAGTCGATCCGTCCGCTCGGTGGTGGCTCATCGATCAAGCTGCGTGTGATGTTTACCGACGGAAGCCAGGCGGCGGTCAAGCCCAACCAGCTCCGCATCACGCGCTATCAAGCCGAGGTTGCCGCGTACAAGCTGGCCAAAGCGCTGGGACTTTCCGTCGTGCCTCCGTCGTGCGTGCGGACGTTTACCAAAGAAGCGCTGCAAGCGAGCATGCCCAAAGATCTGCGCGAGCGGATGGATCAAGAGCTTGTTGTCGACGAAAAAGGCAACGTCAAGACGGCAGTGATTCAGTGGGTTCCGGGGCTGCGCAACATGAAGCTGGAGCAGGCCGACTGGTGGCGACCACTGCTCAAGCAAGGCGAGCCGATTCCGAGTGGAAAGCACAAGCGCATCGCGGAGATCAGCACGCTGCTGCTTTTTGACTATCTGCTGCTCAACTTCGATCGCTGGTCCGGCGGCAACACGACGGAAGCCGATGGCGAGATGATTTACATCGATCAAGGTGCCAGCCTCGGGCCGGACAAAAAGCACGGTCACTCGCGGCTGATGCTAAAGACGCTCAAGTGGAGCGAGCGCTTCCCACGCAGCATCGCGCAGAGCCTGTTTCAGCTGGACCTACCGGCGCTGCGCAGCGACTTCGGCGATCTGGTGACCGACGACGAGTGGGAGAGCTTCCTGTATCGCGTCGAGCACGCTCGGGCCTACATTCGCGCGCTCAAGAAGCAGTATCCCAAAGACGCGCTGTTTTAGCCGAGCCCGCGTCGCGATTGCACTGTCGCTGCGTGCGGAAATCCGCTACTTCGTCGTCATCAGCTGCTGGGCTTTGTCCCGTCGCTGTGTCACCACCGGACCGAGCAGCGGATCGAGCTTCTGCGCACGCTCTGCCGACGAAAGTGCCGTCTGAGCGAGCGTCCTTTGTCGTTCGCCAGTTGCTGACTCCGCAAAGAGCAGCTCCAAGCCACTCTGCGTCGCCCAGCCGAGCGCATGGTTTGGATTGAGCGAAAACAGCTTCTGCGTCGCCAGCCGTCCCGCTTCCAGGTGATTCCGTCTCAGCACGGATCCCGCTTGCGCCGCTTGGGCCAGTCGAAGCTCCGTCTCGGCCAGCGCTTGCCATGCGTCGGGATACAGCTCGGGACTCTGCGTCGCCAGCAGTGCCGCCGCCCGCGCTCGCAGCAGCGTCGGACGCACCGACTGACCACGCAGCGTCAGCCACTCCGCCGCCAGCCACTCCGCCTGCGCACCGAGCGTCCGGCACATCGCATCCGTCGCCGCCAGCGCAAAACAGCGCGGCAGCGCCGCCCGCAGCTGCTGTAGCGCCGACGAGGGATCTTGCTTCTGCGACAGCTTCACCGCCGCCTCGACCCAGTGCGCCAGCGCCGAAAACTGCTCCAGATCCAAGAACTTGTCGCCGAGCTTTCGCGCCTTGTCCAGGTTCGAAAGCGCCACCGTCAGCCGAGGCTGCGCATCGTCCCCCGCCCAAAACGCCCGCCACGCCGCCCGCGCATACACCTCCCCATAATTCAAATAACACTGCTGATACTGCGGAT
>CALMML010000456.1 GCA_937868485.1 uncultured Myxococcales bacterium
GCGCGGCGGTACTTGGCAAGTCGGCGTGGGTACTGTGCGAGTGGCGCGGCGGTACTCTGCGAGTAGCGGTGGGTACTCTGAGAGTAGCGGTGGGAACTTTGAGAGTAGGCGTGGGAACTTTGAGAGTAGGCGCGGGTACTTTGAAAGTACCGCTGGGGACTTGGGCTGTGGGGGCTTAGAGCGTGGCGAGCACGTCGCGGGCGGCGCTCAGGGTGGCTTCGATGTCTTCGTCGCTGTGGGCTGCGGAGACAAACGCCGCTTCAAACTGCGAGGGCGGCAGGTAGACCCCGCGCGCGAGCATGCCGTGGAAAAAGCGGGCAAAGCGCCCGGTGTCGGACCGCTTGGCGTCGTCGTAGCTGCGCACCGGCTGGCCGGTGAAAAACAGCGTAAACATCGAGCCGACTTGGTTTACCACCGCCGGGATGCCGAGCCGCTGACAGAGGCCGGCTAGCTCGGTGCCAAGGTGGGTGCTGACCAGCTCCAGGCGGTCGTAGATGCTCTGGTCGTCGAGCAGCTCGAGCATGGCGTGACCGGCGGCGACCGCGAGCGGGTTGCCCGACAGCGTCCCGGCCTGATAGACGGGGCCGACTGGGGCGATCTTGTCCATGATCTCGGCGCGACCCCCGTAGGCCGCTGCGGGCAGGCCGCCGCCGACGATCTTGCCCAGGCAGGTGAGGTCGGGGTGGATGGCAAAGCGCTGCTGGGCACCGCCGCGCGCCAGCCGGAAGCCGGTCATCACTTCGTCGAAGATGTAGACGGTGCCGTTCTTTTCGGTGAGCGTGCGCAGGTGCTCTAAGTAGCCGGGCTCGGGCGGGACGCAGCCCATGTTGCCGCAGACGGGCTCGATGATGACGGCGGCGATCTCGCTGTGGCCGCTTGGGCTGCGGTGATCGGCAAAGACGCGATCGATGGCGGCGAAGTCGTTCCAGGGCACGGTCAGGGTGTCGCGGGCTGCGCCATCGGTGACGCCAGCGGTGCCGGGCAGGCCCAAGGTGGCCGCGCCCGAGCCAGCGGCCACGAGCAAGCTGTCGGCGTGGCCGTGATACGCGCCGTCGGTCTTGACGATCTTGGCGCGTCCGGTAAAGCCACGGGCCAGGCGCAGCGCGGACATGGTGGCCTCGGTGCCGGACGACACCATGCGAACCTTGTCCATGGACGGGACGCGGCGGCACAGCAGCTCGGCGAAGCGGACCTCGCGCTCGGTGGGGGCGCCGAAGCTACAGCCGTGCTGGGCGGCGTCGGTGATGGCGGCGAGCACCTGCGGGTGGGCATGGCCAAGGATCATCGGTCCCCACGATCCGACGTAGTCGATGTAGCTGTTGCCATCGACATCGAAGAGTCGGCTCTTTTGGGCGGACTGGAAGAAGACTGGGTCGCCCCCGACGCCTCGGAACGCGCGGACGGGAGAGTTTACGCCACCGGGAATGTGCTGCTTGGCGCGGGCAAACAGCTCGCTCGATCGGGGACGGGACACGGATGCTGGGGATGGGCTCTGCGTGCTCATGGCTTGGATAGCAGAGAGTAACCGAAGGGGCGTGCTGGTTTGTCGGCGATTGTTGCGGTGGCAGGCAGGCAGGCGTTCGGTGGGGGCTTACATGCAGGTCGTGCAGGGCGCGGGCGCGGCGTGATAGCTGCCTTTGGTCAAAAACCACTGCTTCTGTCCGGCGGTGCCAGCGGTGGTGCTGGTCTGCTCGTTGACGTGATAGTGGTAGATCGGGGCGCTGGGGCTGTCGACGGTGACGCCGGTGTGTCCGCCGGTGGTGTCGAGCGTGGGCAGCGTGCCATCGGGATCGCGGCGTCCATAGATCGGGGAACCGTCGCGCAGCACGCCAATGAAGTTCGAGTCGTCGTACGAGATGGAATACGGCTCGGAGTGATAGTGATAGGCGCTGGTGGGCGTCGGGTGCGCGCCGCAGGTGTCAAAGGTCGTGGCCTCGCGGAAGATGTCGTCGCCCGGTGCGGCGAAGTTGCCAAACACTGGGACGCCGTTTATCGACAGGCCGACCACCGCGCCGGTCATGGCCTGGGACGCGCCGCTCGGGGTCAGCGGGAACTGAACGACGTAGCTCTTGGTGGCGATCGAGTTGGGGTTGTGAATGTGACCGCTGGCGGTCGTCGGGTCGTAGCAAGGATCGGTCGAGGCAAAGTAGTTGCTCTTGTAGTCGGGCAGCCCGTCGGCGGTGGCCTGAATGTACGGGGTCGCGCCAGAGGTCTTTCCGAGCTTGACGCGACAGGAAAACTTGAGCCAAAAGCCGGAAAAGCCGGCGGCCTTGCGCTCGGCGTCGCAGGCGCTGCGGTCGCGGCTCAAGATGGCGCAGCCGCTGGGGGACACGCTGGCGGTCGGGCTGGTCGCGTCGGTGAGCTGACACAAGCCACTGTTCATGTTGCTGGGCGTGGTCGCGTCACAGCCAGTGGCCAGCCAGAGCGGGGCAGCAAACAGAGCGATGCGGGGATTCAGGGTCATGTTCGGGCCTTTCTGTGCGCTCAAGCGGCGCACGCGGGGGAATCAGGGCGTCTATCTGCTGTGACCCGTGACCCGCGAGCTTGGGCATCAGCTTCCGCTGCGGGTGCTGATGACGTTCAGCAGGCGTCGTGCGCCGCGTCGCTCATCGGATAGGAAGGTGCCGATCGTGGACCACAGCGCGCGATGGTCTGCCGCCGTAAAGCCCTGGCCGAGTGTGCCTGGCTGTCCGGCACGGCTGCGGTTGATCTCCGAGATGGCATCGCCCAGATAGAACGCCGGATGACGACCGCTGCCATCGGGCTGAAGCGCGTTTTGTCCCACCTGGAGCAGGATCTGCTTTTCATCGGTCAAGAGCCCGCGACGCAAGATCGCCACAAGGCCGATGCCAATGTCCGGCGCGAGCAGTCCTGACAGCGGCTGCATCATGGGCACCAGATCTCCATCGTCGGCGAGCAGCCACAGACCATCGGCCAGCGCATAGAGCAGCGACGCAAAGCGCGGGGCATCGGGACTGCTGGGACCGGGATCGCGCAGAATCGACGACAAGAGCTGATAGAGCTTCGGCTTGGCGGTCTGCGACGCTGCGATCGAACCGACCAGATCCAGCGACGAAGCAACCAGCGGTCCTGTCAGCGCGCGCTCGATGTCGGGATACAGCGACTCGCTTACCCAGCGACGGGTATCTTGCGCGGCTCCGTGGGCCGACACGCGGTTTTTGAACAGATCGATCGTCGCCAGCAGGATCGGTCGCAGCCGAGGCGTCGCCAGCCGGTAGCTTCCCGCTGTGCTGCCCGGTCGCGCCGTCAGGTACAGATCGGCGAGCGTGCTGATCCCGGCTTGCCACTTGGCGACTCGCGCGGGCTCTTGCATCGTCCGTCGGCGCTTTTGTCGATAGGCATCGGAAAGCAGGTCATACGGCGTCACCGCGCCCGCCGCAGAGGCCGAGATGGCATCGAGTACCACCGGGTCGCCCGTCGGTGAAAACGTCGGCTTGCCATCATTGCGGAGCGCGGTGGTGCGTCCGTCACGGAAGACGAGCGGTCCCGCAAGCCGCGAAAGCTCTGGGTCGAGCAGCCAGCGTCCCACCTTGGCAATCACCGTCGAGACAGGCTGACCCGAGCCATCATCGACCAGCAGCGTCGTCAGCATCGGGGCAAACGCACGCAGCGACGCAAACAGATCTCCCGACGACAGCAGCTTGGCAATCAGCGGCTCATAGCGTGACGCACCACTGCGCTGCTGCTGCGGCTCATAGCTGGGCGCGTCGAAGAACGTCGATTTGACCGTCGGCCAGTGACGATGCAGGACCGAAAAGAAGTCGACCAGGATCTGTCCGGCGTTGCGCGTCTTTTGGCACGCACCGCTCGTCGCTCGCTGGATGCACTCGTCGTGCTTGGCAAACGCATTTACGATCGGACGAAACGCCGTGTAGAAGTTCACGCCCGTCTTGATGTTGCCCGCCGCGTCGCGAGGGTGAACGGCTTCCAGGCCAAACAGCGCGCCATCGTAGTACTTCTGCCACGACAGGTTTTGATTCGAGCACAGCGTCCCCGGACGCGCTGGCAGACAGTCGCCCAGGTCGAGCGTCGTCTTGAAAAAGTCCGCGCGCTTGGCGTTTTCGGTAAACAGCAGCCGCGCCAGCATCGCGGGCGTCGGATATTTGCCAAAGCCTGGAATCCCGACCAGGTTGTCGAGCAGTCCCAGTCCGTCGACAATCTGCGTCTGCGTCTTCAGTCCCGAATCGACGATCGAGTTGATGAAGTTGGTGTACGGATCGCGCGCCTTCACCGAGTCATCCGCCATCGACAAAAGGTAGTACAGCGCCAGATCGTCGAGCTGAAACAGCGCACACGGCTTTGCCGGTCCCGCGACCTTGATGTCGACGACGATCTTGATGTTCACAAACGCGCCGTCTTTGTTGCAAAACTTCGCTTGGTTGGCGTCGTGAACCAGGTGCAGCACCCGCTGCAAGATCGATCGGTTGTTTTGCGAGTTGCCTGGATTTTTGTCGACATCTGAGTCGGGCAGCGTGCGAATCACTGGCTTGCCAAACGTCCCAATCACCGACGTGAGATCCGACGGCTGACCGCGCGTATCCAGCTGGTTTTGGTTCATGAACAGCTGGCTGGAATCGGTCGAGAGCAGCGCGATGATCTGACCCAAGTCCGCCGTCGCTGGATCGGACAGTGACGCGAGCACATCCTTGACCAAGTCGGGATCGCGCAGCAGTCGAATCAAGATCGGTGCCAGGTCATCGTACAGCGTCGAGCGTTCGTCGAGCGTTGCGGTCGCATACTCAGGCTTCTTCGCTTCGTCGAAGGCTTTGGATGTGGCGTCGAGCGTGCGTGCCAGCAGCGATTCTTGCTGTAGCAGCAGCAGCTCTACCGCGCGCAGCAGCCGAATCAGCTCGCTTCCGTTGGAAGTTGCTCCGTCGGACAAGGTCAGAAGCTGCAGGTAGCTGTAGGTCAGGTCGAGCAGCGGCGACTGCGTCTTGTCAAAGCCTTGATAGCTCAGCGTGTCGGTTCCGTACGTCTTGTGCGACAGCGTTCTGGGACCGAGCAGCGCGGAAAGCCCGTCGGTCAGCTGGAGCACATCACGCTTTGCATCAAGCAGCGCGGGCGCTTCCCGCAGCAGCGCCGCAAGCACCGTGTCGTCGAGGTTCTGATAGCCATAGAGCGGCGCGCCACCTGGGCTGGTCAGCGCTCGACCAAAGCCATCACGCGCCGTCGCTACGTCTTGCTGATACAGGCTCAAGCTGGGAAACGGCGTCACAAACGGGATTGGCTGCGCAGAGGCATCGACAAAGCGACCGCTCGCATCGACATCGGCATAGCCATCTTTGTCTTTGTCGACGTACGGCGCAGGCAGCGAGCCGCTCTTTGGGGCAATCAGCGGCAGGCCTCGGTGATCGCGTCGCGCTGCGGAATAGAGCTGACCTGCGGGCAGCGTCACAAGCTCCGCTGACTCGGTAAACAGCCAGCGCTGGAGCAGGTTCATGGTTCGATCGGGCGCTTGCGGACTTGGCACCGCTTGGATCGTCGCCAGTTCCTGCTGGCTGGCTTGTAGCAGCAAGGACAGCGCCGCTTGAGCGGGTGCGTCACTTGCACCGACGGAAGACTCGACCACAATCGGCAACACCGACGTCAGCGAGTCGTGCAGTCCCGGGGTTGCCAAGATGCCACGCAGCAGTCCACCGGCGCGCTCACGCGGGACAAAGCCTTCGCGACTGCCGAGCCGCGCCATCGCTGCCATCGCCGCGTCGCTGTGCGAAAGGAACACAAGCTGCTGTCCCGCGCGCCACGCGGTCTGTTCCGGCTGTGGTCCTTCGAGCGACGGCATCATCCCGCGCAGCGCGTGATCGAAGTCGTCATACAGCGCCCTGGGCACCGCTGCATCAATCGCCGAGATCAGCGTCGGACGCACCGCCGCAACCGCCGTCATCACCAGCGGCGCACCGCCAGGGATTGCCTGACCGTCGCTGCACATCGGGCGATAGCTCACGCCGGATGCATCGACAGCCTGACGCTGTCCCGCTTGCAGCTCCGAAAGCTGCGAGGTGTACGCGATGCGCTGACAGGACTCTCGATAGACCGCCTGACCGAGCGTCTGCGACGGCAGCGGCACGCGCGTCCCGATGTCGATGTCGCAGCCCGAAGACGAAGCGACGACCAGCAAAAGAAGCGGAGATCGCGACAAATACCCACTGCGCGGTGCCTTCTGCATGTGCGTAGTTGTATCGCGACCCAGCTCGCTTGTGCGCAGCTGTGGCATGCCCCTTGACGGATCCGGCCAGAGCTTGCGAGGCTTCTTGCACTTCACGGAAATCGCGGTCACGGAGAGCTGCCGACGTGTCAACTGAGAGAATCGCCATCTACCCAGGCTCGTTTGATCCGATCACCAACGGGCACATCGACATCTTGTCGCGATCGCTCAAGATGTTTGACCGCGTGATCGTTGCGCTGGCCGATAACGTCCGCAAAAAGCCACTGTTTACCGTCGAAGAGCGCCGAGAACAGATCCTGCGCGCGGTGTCGTTTGACGAGCGGGTGGAAGTCGATGCGTTTTCGGGTCTGCTCGTCACGTATGTCAAAGAGCGTGGGGCTCGCTTCGTCGTGCGTGGGCTGCGTGCGCTCGCCGACTTCGAGTACGAGTTTCAGTTTGCGCACATGAACCATCGGCTCGCGCCCGACGTGGACACGATCTTCTTGATGACGGCGGCGCAGTATTTCTACGTCAGCTCGTCGCTGGTCAAAGAAGTCGCGCAGTTTGGCGGCGATGTCGACTGGATGGTTCCGCCTGGGATTCCCGCATCGCTGCGTGAGCGGCTCGGGGTCGTCAAAACACCGCAGCCGAAGGATGTGCCCTGATGAAAGTCTCCCGTCGAGTCGATGCACTGGTACCGTCGATTACGCTCGAAGTGGCGGCGCGTGCCAAAGCCATGGTCGCGGCGGGCAAAGACATCGTCAGCCTGACGCTCGGAGAGCCTGACTTTGACACCCCGGCGCACATTCGCGCGGCGGCGTCGCTGGCGCTTGAGCGCGGTGCCAGTCGTTACACGCCCGTCTGTGGCATTGCCGAGCTGCGCGCCGCTGCGGCTGCGGACTTGTCGTCGGTGCATGGTGTTGCGATTCGTCCCGACGAGGTCATGGTCTCGACGGGTGCCAAGCAGTGTCTGTTTAACGCGCTGCAAGCCTTGATCGACGATGGCGATGAAGTGCTGATTCCGACGCCGACTTGGCCCAGTCATACGGAGCTGGTGCGACTCGCGGGCGGCATTCCGATCCTGTGTCCGTCGGATGCGAGCGCAGGCTTTGCGATAAACATCGAGCTTCTGCGTCGCAAGATCACGCCACGAACGCGGCTTTTGCTGCTGTGTAGCCCGAGCAATCCGACCGGCGCGGTCATCGATGAGACGACGGCCCAAGCGCTGGTCCTTTTGCTGCGCGAGCATCCCGAGATCATCGTGATGACCGACGATCTGTACCGACGGCTGGTCTACGCGCCGGGACGCTTTGTGTCGCTGCTGACGATTGATCCGTCGCTGTGGGGTCGCATCGTGCTGATCGACGGTGTCTCGAAGAGCTACGCGATGACCGGCTGGCGAATTGGCTTTTGTGCAGCGCCGCGTCCGCTGATTGCAGCGATGGACAAGCTCCAAGGTCAGGTGACGACCAATGCAGCGGCGGTGTCACAGCATGCGGCGCTGGCGGCGCTGACTGGCGATCAAGCACCGACGGAAAAGATGGTCGCAGAGTTCGATGCGCGACGAAGCGTGATGTATGCCGCGCTGTCCGCGATTCCCGATGTGCGCTGCGTCGAGCCGCACGGTGCGTTTTATTGCTTTCCCGATGTCTCGGCGTACCTCGGTCCGAAGGTGCCCGACGACGTGGCGCTCAGTCGCTATCTGCTGGAAGAAGCGGCAGTGGCGGTGGTGCCGGGAACGGGCTTTTACGCGCCTGGACACATTCGGCTGTCGTACGCGACGTCGGTGCCGCTCATTGAAGAAGGTGTGCGACGGCTCGCGTCGGGTCTTCAGTCGCTGCGAGCGAGTCACTAGCCGATGCGTGGCGACGCTGCGTTTGTGTCGCTTGTGCAAGAGCTGCGACGGTGGCTTCAGCCAGGAAAGACGATCATCGTCGGGATGTGTGGGCTGCCGGGCGCGGGCAAGTCGACGCTGGCCCATGAGCTGATCGACGCGCTCATCGGTGTGCGTGCCGCGACGGTGTCGCTCGATGACTTTTATCTACCGAGAGCCGACCGGCTGGCCAAAGGCTTTGCGCTGCGTGGCGCGCCGGGAACGCACGATCTGACGCTGCTCGACGGGTTTTTGAGCCAGCTTCGCAGTCGATCCTGTCACGTCTCGCTGCCGGTGTTCGATCGTGGCTCGGAAGAGCGGCTTGCGCCAAGGCTGTGCAAAGGTCCGCTCGAGCTGTGCCTGATCGAAGGGTTTCTCGTCGGGATTGATGCACCAGGATATGAGCTGCTGCGTACGTCGCTGTCGCGTCTCATCTTCTTGGATGTCGATCCTGAGTCTGCGCTGCTGTCACGTCGTCGTCGGGAAGCTGCGCAGCGTGCGGCGGGACTTGGTGGGATGACCGACGAAGAAGTGCTGCACTTTTGGCAACATTCGCTGTGGCCGCAGGTCGATCGCTACGTGATGCCACTACGAGAGCGCGCCGACGTGGTGGTCAGCCTGCGCGCTGATCACAGCATCTCGATGGTCTATTTTCCCGACGGAACTTTGCGGAACTGACGCGACAGCTCGACGGAATCGCGATAGGTCGCAAGCTCTTTGGCGGTGCGCTCGTCGGTCCAGCCTCGGATTGCAGCCATTCGTCGCGCCACTTGCTCTGCGCAGGCCAGGCCCTGATCCCGCGCGAGCAGCAGCAGCGGCATCCGACGACACAGCACGTCATCCAGTCGCTGCGCCAGATCCGACTTCACCGCAAAGTCCACCTCGGCATACAAAAACGGCAGCTCGGGATTCAGTCGCTCGCCGCCGCTGGGATCGTCCGTGAGCGTCGCGACGATCTGCCTGGCGCGCACGCCGTAGGTGCTGGCCAAGTGTCTGGCCACTTGCTTATCGACGCTGGGATGATTCAGCTTGCCCAGCTCATCGGCCAGCTCTGCGACGGGATCGTAGTCATCGGTCGGTGGCTTGAGATCGCTCGCGCCGGGCAATGGTCGATCGATGGTGGCGCACGGAGGCTCTGGATCGCCCAGCTGCTTGTACGCTTCGCTGAGAAGCTGCGCAGCCATGCGCCGATACGTCGTCAGCTTGCCGCCGATGATCGTGACCAGGCCGGGACGGCTCAGGATGCGATGCTCTCTCGATACGCTCGAGGCATCCAGGCCATCGCTCGACGGCATCACCAGCGGACGCAAGCCTGCCCACGTCGAGAGCACGTCTTGTGGAACCAGCTTGGAGTCGGGGAAGTAGTGGTTGGCCACCGCGAGGAGGTAGTCAATGTCCGCAGCGTCGGCAGCGACTCGATCGGGATCGCCGTGATAGTCGGTGTCGGTGGTGCCGAGCACGGTTCGGCTGGCGGCGGGTGACTCGGGATCGGTCCAGGGAATCGCAAAGATGATGCGTCCGTCGCTGGGAACCGTCATCACCACCGCGTGCTGAACCGGCAGTCGCGCTGCATCGACCAGGATGTGAACGCCTTTGGTCGGACGCACCATCGGCGCAGGCTGGTTGTGACGCAGCAGACGCAGCACCAAGTCGGACCACGGTCCCGTCGAGTTCACCGTTACTTTGGCAAACACCGTCGCAGTCTGCGTCTCGTCGAGAACATCGCTGACCGTGACACCTTTGACCGCGCCCGTCTGATCTTCGACGAAGGTCTTGACGCGCGCATACGACAGCACCTTGGCTCCCGCTGCCGCTGCGTCGAGGATCGTCTCGAGCGTTAGGCGTGCATCGTCGGTCATGCCGTCGTAATAGGTGACGCCGCCGGTGATGCTCTCTTGTCGCAGACCGGGCTCGATCTTTTGCACGCCTTTTTTGCGATAGGCGCGGTGACGATCCGGTGCCGCAAACTTCGACAGCGCGTCGTACATCCACATGCCGCAGCCGAGCACAAAGCGACTCGGATACTGGCCTTTGTACGTCGGAACCAAAAAGAGCTGCGGCTTGACCAGGTGCGGCGCCAGCTTGAGCAGGAGCGTTCGCTCGCTCACGGCTTCGAAGACCAGGCCAAACTCAGCGTGCTGAAGATAGCGCAGACCGCCGTGAATCAGCTTCGAGGACTTGCTGCTCGTACCCGAGCCAAAGTCACTCTTTTCCAGCAGCGCAACCTTGAGCCCGCGCAGCGCCGCGTCACGAGCAATGCCAGCCCCGGTGATCCCGCCACCGATGACGAGCAGGTCAAACTGCTGCTGGTCTAGCTCCGCGAACGCTTGGCGTCGGAACGAGTCGTACATGTTCTGATCCTTACCATACGTGAAGCAGCTAGACCGGTCTCTGTTCGTCGGCGGGTGAGAACTCTTTGATGAAGTGATGCCGAGGCAGAAGCGGCGACGGAGTTCCCGCCGAGATCATCCACAGCTGATGGGCACAGCGCGTGATGGCGATGTGCAGCAGGTGGCGCGACTCGGTGGTGTCGGGATACGCATTTTGCGTCGCATCGAGGATCACCACGTAGTCAAACTCCAGGCCCTTCACCTGAAGCACGTCGGTGACATCGACGCCGGGCGCGAACGTAAACTCATGGCGAGCCACCCGACGCAGCGACGGAACTTCCGACTTTTGCAGCCCTTGATAAAACAGCGTCGCCGTTCCCGAGTGACGTGCCACCAAGGCCACCGACGCAGTTGGCTCACGCTGAAGCAGGTTGCGCAGCGACTCACCCAAAAACGCCACGGCTTCTCCGACCTCGGCAAAGGCAAACGCGGCAATCGGCGCACCGTGTCGCGTCGCCACTTGACGACTTTCGTCGGTGAGCAGCGATCCCAGCACTTCATGCGCGAGCTGCATCACTTCCGCCGTCGAGCGATACATGATGTTCAGGCGCTGAATGTGGACATTGCGCAGTCCCACCGCCGGAAGCAGCTCTTCCCACTTGGAAAAGCCGTTGTCGAAGATCAGCCGCTGCGCGACATCGCCAGCCATCGTCAGCGACGGCTCGGCACCTGCGTGCTTGTCTTCACTTCCGACGCAGCCGATGAGCAGCTTGACCTCGATCACCGACAGATCCTGCACTTCGTCGATGACCATGTGTTCGTAGCGCACGTAGCCTTTGCCCGACGAGTGATCGAGTCCGCCGTACTTGAGCCGATACAGCGTGAGCAGCAGCGGATCGTCTTCGACATCAAGCGTTCCCGCCGCGCTGTCTTCATCGAGCGGACGACCGTCGACGGCTTGGAAGCGCTCAGGATCGACATCCTCGGGCAGATCTTCCACTTCCTCGAGCTGCGCTTTGACGTGCTCGATCAGCTCGCGAATGTCGGCGCGCGTCACCGGCGTCTGACCACTACCGGGCGGCGTCGCTGGTGGCAGGATCTCAAACAGCTTTTCTCCGTCGGTGAGCAGCTCTCCAAGATCGCGCCAGACATCGCCCGCGCGTCGCGACAATCGACGCAGCATTTCATCCATGCGCTGACCGACGCCCGGATCGAGCCGTCCGTCCACCGCCGCCCGCACACCACGACAGCGCAGCCGCAGCGGACGTTCTTTGCGCGCGTCCCACTCGGACAGCACACGCTTTTGCGCTTCGGGAAAGTCAGCCAGCGCCGTCGCAAGCTGGCTGCGCATCGCCGTCGCTTGATCGCTGACGTAGCGCTCCATCACTTGCAGCATGCCCGGATGCTTCTTGAGCCGAGACACCACCGCCGGCGTTTCATGGTTTTGCTGATCGGGCAGGTGCTTGAGCAGCCGCTTGCGATGGTGTCGCATCCAGCCTGCCGAGGTCTGCACCGGCACTCCGCTCACCCCGAGCGCGGGCAGCACGCCGCTCACGTAACGGACCAGCGCTTCGCTCGGGACAATCACCATCACCTTGGCGCCCTTGAAGCGACTGGGCTGCTGGAAGTGGAGGTACGCGACGCGATGCAGTGCGACCGTGGTCTTGCCGCTGCCTGCGCCACCTTGGATGACCACCACACCGCTGTCCGGCTGGCTGATCAGATCGAACTGATGCCGATCGATGAGCGCTGCGATCTCGGGCAGGTGCTTGTCGGATCGTCCCGCAAACGCGGAGTCTGGCTTGTCGCGGCTTGGCTTGGGCTGGATCGGCTGCGGCTTGGGCGCGCGCGCCGACAGACCTTGACCACCTTGCAGCACCGGAGCCGCTTGGCTTTCCGCTTCCCACCACACGTCGTCTCCGTCGCAGAAGAACACGCCTTGCGGGCAGCTGATGCGCTTGAGCTTGCCGCCCGTGATGGTGATGCTGCGACGGACCTCGACCATGCCTTGCAGCACCGTCTGACCGATGTTTTCGTCGTAGTCGTCGCCTTCTTCGTACCGATAGTAAAGCTGCGACACCGGCGCATCACGCCAGTCGACGATCTGAATGCCTGCGGCGCGATCGATGACACCTCGGCGACCAATCAGCACATCGCGGCTCGGCGCTTTGGCGGGAACCGTGGCTCGTAGTCGCAGGTGTCCGAAGTACGGCGCTTGCTGATCAATCGGCCCGGCGGTCTTGCCTTTGCGTCCTGCGGCCAGCGCACTGATTCGCGTCATCTGCTCGACGAGCGGTGCCAAGTCTTCGGGCTTTGCTTCAGCGATGGCGTCGCGTAGCTCCAGAAGCTCTGCTTCGTGGCTGTCGTTTTTGCGATCCGACGTAAGGGCTGCCGTGCTGAGAAAGCTCGCCACTTTGTCCCAAAGAGCTTGCTCTTCTTGGATGATGGCAGCGGCGGGAGACGATGGAAGTACGGGCCGAGGCATGGGCCGAGCAGTATGCCTGTGCTCTGCGCCCACAGCAACGCACAGTCTTGCCAATTCTGCACCGCCTGGTTGCCAAAGTCCGAGCCCTCACGCAAAAAGCGGCGACAGGTCGAGAAAGATGCGCCAGTCACCCTGGTTTCGCGTGGTAGACTGACCCAACTTCACCCGAATCGGCCTACACAATGCCTTCGTGCCACTTGGTCCATGATCTGCCGCCCTTTGACGCTCAGCATCACCTGCGCGTGGTTGTTGAGACGCCCCGAGGGGCCAACATCAAGATCAAGTACGACGAAGATCTTGGCTGTTTTTCGCTCAGTCGTATCTTGCCGCTCGGCGTCACGTATCCGTACGACTTCGGGTTTGTGCCGCAGACGCTGGCGCAAGACGGAGACCCGCTCGATGTGATGGTGCTGATCGACGCGCTGACCTATCCGGGCGTCGTGATCTCGTGTCGGCTGCTTGGTGCGCTGCAAGTCGAAGAGCGCGGGCTTCGTGGTCGCCCAAACCATCGCTTGGTTGCTGTGCCTGCCAAAGCTGCGCGCAAAGACGAGCTGCGCAACTTTTCGGATCTGGGCCGACGCATGCAGCAAGAGCTAGAGCGCTTCTTCGTCATGTCGTCGTCGTTTACCAGCAAAGATCCGGTCGTGCGCGGCTGGGTCGGTCCCGATGCCGCGTACGAGATGGTTCAGCGCTCGATTGCTCGCTACAAAGAACGGCAGACCGCTCGCAAAGATCGTCAGAACGTCGCGCACGCGGTGCAGTCCGTTGGCGCGGTGATTCCGAACTCAGCGGTGCTGGCTTCGTCGGCGCAGTCTCCTTCGTCATCGCCCGAAAGTTCCGCGTCAGCATCCGTTCGTGCTGCGGAACCTACAGTGGATGATCGTTCGAGCGAAGGGACGGAATCGCCCGTGAAGTCTTCGCAAAGTCCGACCTGATTGAACCGAGCGGCGCGCCCGGCGTACTGTCAGAACAGACCGTCACGGGCTGCACGCGGGGTCTTCAGCGGGGGACTTGATCGATGCATACGCTGCGACTGCTTGTTCTGTGGGCACTGTCTGTCGTGTGGCTTGATTCGGCGTGGGCCGGACGCTGTCCGAACGTCGGCATCATCTTGGATCGCTCGGCGTCGATGGCGCAGACGCCCGACGGCACCGCGCCGAGTCCCACAAACCCAACCAAGTGGACGATCGCGACCAAAGCGGTCAGCGACATCGTCACGCGCAACGACGGCAAGTTCCCGATGGGCCTGGTGTACTTTCCATCGACCTCGGGCAGCGGTGTCTGCGGAGCCAGCGCCAGCTTCGACATCCCGATCGGCTACGGACAAAAGAGCGCGATCATGTCGTCGCTTGGCTCTGTGATGCCGAGCGGAAATACACCCACCGGCGACGCCATCAACTACGCGATAAACGATCAGGTGTTCTTGGACACCGCTCGCAAGCAGTATTTGATCCTGATCACCGACGGAAAACCGTGCTGTATGCCGGGCTGTACCGATGCGTCGATCTTGGCGTTTGATGCGGTGAACGCGGTCAAGCTGGCGCGCGGTCGCAAGGTCGAAATTCAGACGTTCGTGATCGGCTTTGGCAAGCTCGCGCCCGACGAGCTACAGGTAATGAACGACATGGCCGATGCGGGCGGTCAGCCTGCCGCGACGACCGGCATGTATCACTACTACCGAGCCGAAGACTCGACGGCCCTGAACGCGGCGCTCGATGGAATCATCAAGACGGTGATCTCGGGCGGCGGCGATGTCGGATCGGGCACCACGGTCTGCGACGATAGCTGCTACTCGGTGGCGTGCCCAAGCAGCCAGATCTGCGTCAGCGCGCAGTGCCAGAAAAACCCGTGCAGCGGCGTGTCCTGTCCCGCTGGAACCTACTGCTACACAAACGGAACCTCGGCGGGAGCGTGCGTCAGTCCGTGTCGCGATGCGTGCGGCAGTGGTCAGCGCTGCATTCGGGGCGTCTGCCAGGCTTCGACGTGCGCGGATTCATGTGCCAAAGGCGAAGTCTGCGACGCGGGAAGCTGTCGTGCCGATGCCGCGTGCGCGGGCGTTTCCTGCAAGTCCGGTCAAGGCTGCGTCGGGGGAAGCTGCGTCGATGATCCGTGTGCGTACCTGACCTGTCCGCGCAACTTTGCCTGCGTCGCGATGGAAGGAACGTGCTTGCCGCTGCCGGGCACCGATCCGCATGCCGATGATCCGAACCAGCTTGCGGTGAGCGGCTGCTCCTGCGATCTGCGTCACGGTCAGACCGGACACAGCGTGCTGACCACGCTGGCGTCGCTGGCGATGATCCTGTTTTTGCTGCGTCGGCGCACGTCTTCCCCGTCTTAGCGGCCTAGGGCGAAACCGGGCCCTTACCCATCGGCTGTGTGCCGTCGTATGCTGCCGGGCGAGCGCGACGACACAACTCATGAGCGATCGAATCTGTATCGAAGGACTGAAGGTGGAGGGGCTCATCGGGGTGTACCCGCATGAGCAAGACGTGCCGCAGCGACTGGTCGTCGATCTGTGTGCAGAGACGAACACGCAGGCGGCGGGACGCAGCGAGCAGCTTGTAGACACGCTCGACTACGATCGGCTGGCGGACTGTGCGCGGACGGTGATTCGCGAGCGGCACCACAACCTGATCGAGACCGTGGCGGAGCGAATCGCCGCGCGGGTGCTTTCTTTTCATCAAGGAAAGGTAAAGAGCGTTACTGTCCGGGTGGAAAAGCCTGGAGCCGTCGCTGATGCCGATCTCGCTGCGGTAGAAATCACCCGCTCTTTATGAAAAAAACGTAGGTCTTGTCACGAGCTTATCTGGCGTGTAACGATAAAGGGATGAGAGCCGGAACGCTCAACATCTGGGGGCCCTACAGGGATGCTCCCAACAAGTACCGCTTAAAGATCTCGGAAAACGGAGAGACGCGCAGCATCTGCTTTCGCACCTACGAGGAAGCAGAGCTGGCCAAGGCCCGGCTGCGCGATGACATCGCCTCGCAGCAGGTCTACACAATTGGGGAAGCGATCTCGCAGTTCTGCGCCCACCTGGCTGAAACGCGCGGCATCAAGGCCGAGAGCGTGGCCTGGACAGCGGCGCAGCTCGAGTGGCTGCCCGAAAACGCCTCGCTCGCGAGCATCAACCAGGAAAAGGCAGAAAAGCTCTACAAAGAGCTGACGGTGACGCCCAATCCTCGGACGGGCAAGCTGCTGGCGACGGCAACGCACCACGGACGGCTGGGCCTGGCGCGGCGACTGTACGAGTTTGCGATCAAGCAGGACATGTGTCGAAATAACCCGTTTGCCTCGGTGACGCCGATTGGTCGCAAGCGCGTGGGCAAGCCGCAGCTGCGCATCGATGAAGCACGTCGCTTTGAGCAAAAAGCGATTGAGCTGGCGCAAGCCGGAGACGCCGCCGCACTGGGCGCGCTGCTGATGCTGCACCTCGGTCTGCGTCAGGGGGAAGTGGCGGCGCGCATTGCCCGCGATGTCGATGACGAAGGCCGGGTGCTGTGGGTTCCGTCGGGCAAGACCAAAAACGCGCGGCGTCGCCTGAAAGTACCGGAAGTGCTACGGCCCCTGCTGCTTCGGCAGGTTGAGATCACGCCGCCGGGCGCGCTCTTGTTCTACAAGGGCGAAAAAGTGCCGCCGACGAACTACTTCTGGTCGCAGGTGCGCAGGCTGTGTCACTTGGCGGATGTGCCGGCGGTGTGTCCGCACTCGCTGCGAGGTCTGCACGCGACGCTGGCGCTGGAAGGTGGCGCGACGGCGGATGCAGTGGCACGCGCGCTCGGACACGGATCGTTTTCGATGACGGCGCGGCACTATGCGTCGGAAAGCAGCGTCGACAACGCCAAAGCGACCAAGGTGTCGAGCCTGCTCGGTGGTCACGAGCCGATCGAAGCGCCCAAGGCGTCCGGTCCCGACCCGGATCAGATCCTGGGGCTGCTCAAGAGCCTTCCCGCCCAGCAGCTCGCCGAGCTTCTGTCCAAAGTCAGCCGCACCGCCGAATA
>CALMML010000457.1 GCA_937868485.1 uncultured Myxococcales bacterium
GCCGCCCGTCCCGCGACACTGCTCCGGGGACATATAGCGCACCGTTCCAAGCATCGCTTGCGTCTTGGTCCACTGCGTCCCCTGCTGGTGCAGCAGCTTGGCAATGCCGAAGTCCAAGATCTTGACGCGAATGCCCAGTGGTGCAGACGAATCTGGAGTCACCATCAGGTTTCGCGGATTCAGGTCACGATGGACGATGCCAAGCTGGTGCACATACGCCAGCGTCGATGCAGTCTGGCGGATGATCTCAGATGCCAGCGGCGCATCGAGCTTTCCGCCGTGTTCAGAGACAAAGTCGCGCAGCGTCTTGCCAGGGAGCAGTTCCATCGTGATAAAGAACGCTCCGTCGTTCAAGTCTCCCGAGTCAAACAGCGTCACAAGACCCGGATGTCGCGCTTTGGCCAACAGGTTCGCTTCGTTGAGAAAGCGCTGTCGACTGGTGGCTTCACCTTCCGATTCATCTTCAGGAAGCTCCCGAAGAAACTTCACGGCAATGCGGTTTTTGGTGTCCTCGTGAACCGCTTCGTACACCGCCCCCATTCCGCCTTCGCCAATCAGGCGAACCACTCGGTAGTTTCCTACGAGCAAACCGATTCGCGCATCTCCATCGTCTTTTTTGGAGCCACGGCCCATCAGCGTCTCAATCCCTTGCTGCGCATCCATCCCTCTTTCTCCCTTCCCTTACAACAAGCACAGCGCGTGCGGAAGCGGTTTCATCTCAATCAGAATCGTATTCAAGCTGGAAACATCCACTGCGTGCTCCACCTGTTCCAGCGAGCGCGCCCACTGCTGAGATCCGCCCGCGACAATGCAACCGTGTGAATCCACCCCAGCGATTTGAATATCCATTTGCAAAGCAGACTGCACAAGCGCACGAGGCGTCGCAAACGACAGCGTATTGACCAAATCATCAGAAACATCAAACTCCGCGCGGACCGGATCTTGATCGCCAATTCGCAGTTGAACGGAGTACTTCACCAGGCCAGGACTCTTATCGGGTTGCTGAAGCTTCAAATGCAGCATGGGACGATCAGATAACAGCCAGTCGAGCATTGCAGCTTGCTCGGCAGTATGACCGGACTGAGGAAGCCAGCGAACAAACACGCCCCACAGTGCAATCACCACGACAAGCAGGCGAGAAGACAGCGGCTGCCTCAGTTGTTCGCGTATCAAAGACCACAGCCGAGACGACGGATTGCGCATGAAGACTCCTTGAGCGCCGTGCAAGCAGAGTCCATGCCACGGACCGAAACTCGACGAAGTAATCGAGCCATGTCCTCGACACCGATGATGCGTTCCCCTGCGCGAAACCAGCAGCCCGCCCACTAGTGCCCATGGGCACCTCGGAAAAGTGCCCACTTGTCTGCATCTCGCAGACTTCGCGATACTGTCGGAATGACGGACAGCCCCACCAGAACGCGTCCCAAACAGGGTCCCGGCAAATCTGAGCGACGGGGATCGCCTCAACTGCGGATCGTGTACTCGCCCCAATATCACGGGCGAGCGATCTTTCCCTTGTTAAAGGGAACAACCACGATTGGACGCGCAGAAGGCGATGGCAAGATCGCGTTTCCTAACGACGATCTGATGTCGAAGATTCACGCCTCCATCAAGGTGAGCGAAACCGACGGCATCATCTTCCTGAGCGATCACAGCAAGAACGGAACCTCGGTGGGAACGGTCCAGCTTCGTAAAAACGAGCTGTTACATCGCATTGAAGCGGGCGACATTCTGCGCTTTGGCAACACGATCGCCATCGTGCGTCACGAACCCGTAAAACCCGATGATGTCGCGATTCCGAGCTTGGTTGGAATTTCCCTGGTGATGCGCGATCTACGCTGCTTGATTGCCAAAGCGGCGGTGGAAGATGGCGTCTCGATCTTGTTACGCGGAGAGACTGGAAGCGGCAAAGAAGTGGTTGCGCAAGCCATTCATCAGCTAAGCCGCCGCAAAAACGGCCCGTTTGTCGCAGTCAACTGCGCAGCGATTCCCGAAACGCTCGCAGAGTCTGAGTTCTTCGGAAACACCCGAAACGCATTTACCAATGCAGCCACTCGTCGAGGCTTTTTCCGCGCAGCAGACAATGGATCGCTGTTTCTGGATGAAATTGGTGACATGGATCGACGGCTTCAGCCTCGGCTGTTTCGAGCGTTGTCCGAAAAGTCCGTCATGCCGGTTGGGTCCGATGAAGCGATTCCCACCGACTTTCGCTTGATTGCCGCAACGAACCAGCCGCTGTACGCGGAAGGACAGACCAACAACTTTCGCAAAGAGCTGTTTAGTCGCATCGCACAGTTTCAAATCCACATTCCGCCACTGCGAGAGCGAAAAGAAGACATCTTGCCGCTGCTGGCCCACTTCTATCCCGACGTCGTGAGCTTGCTGGATGCGGACTTTGTGCACGCACTCATGCGTCATGACTGGCCGCTCAATGTCCGACAGCTCTTCAACATCTCACAGCAGCTTCGGATTGAGCGCGCAACGCAGCATGTCGTAAGGCTACTAGAGCAGCTTGAGAGTCCGAGCGGCTACGATGGAGAAGAGGAACAGCCAGGCTCTCGCGATGACACGCCGGTCAAACCCACCAAGTCCGAGCGCCGCAGTGATGAACACAAGCCACACGTCCTGCCATCGAAAGCGCAGCTCGTGGTGCTGATGACCGATGTCCAAGGAAACGTGTCACGCGCAGCGCAGGAGCTGGGCTGTGATAGGCGCTCCGTCCGTCGCTATCTTGCACTGCATGGCCTGTCGGCCAGCACCTTCCGAAAGCCCGCAAGCGATCCCAAAGGAAGCAAGCCCAAGCCAGACGAGCGCGAAGAAAAGGACAAAGAGGAAGAAGACGAGGAAGAAGACGACGACAAGGA
>CALMML010000458.1 GCA_937868485.1 uncultured Myxococcales bacterium
GGCTGCGCCTAGCTGCGCAGGAAGCCGAGGTGGTGGGCGGGGGTGACGAGGCCGTCGATGCGCAGCTTGCCGTGCTGGTAGAGGCTGCGGATGTCGGTCTGGCCTTCGCACAGGGCGGCGAAGTCGTCATCGCTGAGCGTCAGGGTGGTCTGGGCGCGTTCTACCTTGCCTTCGGTGACGGTGCCGCTGCCATCGACCGCAAACGCCGCGTCGGGGGACTTCACCACAAACTGCACCGTCCCGGTGAGCGCCTGCGCAAGTCCGGGCTGCTTGCCGAGCTTGTCTTTGAGCTGCGCGACGAGCTGCGGGGCCTTGGCGGGCTTGGCTGGTGCTGCCGGTGCCGCCTGCGCCGGGGCGTCCGCTTTCGCTGCGGGGGCCTTCGTCGCTTGGCCACCGAGCCGCGCCATCACGACCTTTTCGACCCGCTTTTTGTCCATCTTCATCAGGAACTCAAGCTTCTGGCTGGCCATGACGTTGCCGCCGATCTTGAGCTTGCCGCTGATGAACAGCTTCTGCGGGTTGGCCTTGCCGAGCACCATGTCGAGGAAGTCGGCGTTCGACAGGCTCAGCGTGACATCGGCGGCCTGCTCGCCTGGCACGACGGCACCGGGCGCGCTCTTGAGGTCGATGAAGTAGGCGGAGTCGGGGCTGCTGAGCTTGAACTGGAAGCTGGTGGCGATCTGCTTGGCCAGGTCGGGCGAGTCGGCGATGTAGCCCTTGATGGCGACAAAGATGTCCTCGCTGGTCAGCACCGAGGCGGGATCGACAGAAGCGGCGGAAGCGGGGGCCGAAGCTGCGGAAGCGGCTGGAGCTGGCGTCGCTTGGGCGGCTTGGGCTTTTTTGGGCTGCGGGATGTCTTTGTACAGCTCAATCGCCGCGTTCGAGATGACGACCTTGTTGCGCTCGACGACGCTGACGCGGGCGATGACGCGGGTGTCGGACTCTTTCCACAGCTCGATCTTGAGCGTCTCGCCGGGGAACACGATGTCGGCAAAGCGGACCTTGATGCTCTTAAAGTAGCGTGGGTCGCCGCCGCAGATCTGGCTGACGACGTGTCGTCCCAGGTAGCCGAAGGTACACAGGCCGTGCAGGATGGGCTTTTGGAAGCCAAACGCGGTCGCAAAGGTCGGATCGACGTGCAGCGGGTTCCAGTCGCCGCTCAATCGGTAGATGAGCGCTTGCTCTTCGCCGAGCTTGTCGGTCAGTGTGAAGTCAGCGGCGCGATCGGGCGGGGTGTTGATGTCGGACGCGGGTCCGCGCTCGCCGCCGAAGCCGCCTGCGCCACGGACGAAGGTGCTCAGGTCGTTTTTGGCCAGCAGCTCACCCGTGTCGGCGTCGTAGGTGTCGATGTGGGTGATGACGACGGCGTTTTTGCCTTTGTCGTAGATCTCGGAGATGCGGGCGCGGTGGCTGAGCTTGGCTTTCTGCGGCCAGGGGCGAATGACCTCGGTGTACTGCTCGCCGTGGAGCACGCGATCGAAGCCATAGCGCAGGCCGGGCGCGGTCTTGCCTTCGGCGGCCAGCTTGAAGATGACCTTGAGGGCGGGCACCACCGCAAACGTCGGCAGGGCGTAGAAGCCGCTCGCGTTGTTTTCGTACAGAAAGCGCAGCTCTTTGTCATCGGTGGGTTGCTTGCCGCCGCCGACGCCGAGCGCGTAGATGGTCAGGTCGCGCTCGTCGTAGCTGTTTTGCTGCTCGGGCAGCTCGTAGCCGAGCGCTTCATCGACATCGATGAACTCGTTGCCGCCTCGGCTCTTCGACGACAGGTTTTGCATCACCGGCTCCATCGAGGCGGTGATGTTTGGCGGGTGGGTGGCGTCGGCAAAGTCGGTGATCTGCGGCCAGGCCTGGGCGACGTTGTCGACGGAAAACTCGCGGCCCAGCTTCCAGACCTTGCCTTTGGTGCGTTCCCAGCGGAGCTTGGAGACGAAGCCGCCGCCGACCTCGAACAGGCCGCCGGTGTCTTTGCAGTCTTCGTGGCCGAGGTACAGCACGACGGGGCTGACGTACTCGGGCTTGAGCGCATCGACGACTTCTTTGGGCATCACGGTCTCGGTGAGTCGTGATCCGGCGAGCGGTGCGATGGTGTTGACGCGGATGTTCTTCTTGGCACCCTCAACGGCGAGGGTGTTTGCGAAGCCGACGAGGCCAAGCTTGGCGGCGCCGTAGTTGGCCTGGCCGAAGTTGCCGTAGATGCCAGCGGCGGACGACGTAAAGATGATGCGGCCATAGCCTTGGTCGCGCATGTAGGGCCAGGCGGCGTGGGTGACGCGGAAGGCTCCGACCATGTGGACGCGGAAGATGAGATCCCAGTCGGCATCGGTCATCTTCGGGAAGCTGGTGTCGCGCAGGATGCCGGCGTTGTTGACGACGACATCGACGCGCCCGAAGGCATCAATGGCGGTCTTGACGATGGCGGCACCGTCTTCGACCGAGTCATAGTTTGCGACCGCTTCTCCCCCGGCGGCCTTGATTGCGGCGACGACGGCATCAGCGGCTGCGGATGACTTGCCGCCGCCGGTGGCGCTGCCGCCCAGGTCGTTGACGACGACTTTGGCGCCTCGGCTGGCGAATGCGAGCGCGTGACTGCGGCCAAGGCCTTGTCCGGCGCCGGTGACGATGACCACTTTTCCATCAAAGCGAAGCTGTCCCGACATCTGTCCTTCACTCCACCTTCTGTCTATGCGCGTTGACACATCCATGTACTTCTCAGCGACGCTTTGTGTCAAACCTGGGGGCGCGTCGGATGGCTGGATCGTGCCAGCAACTGTTCTACAATGGATCAGCTTGTGGGGCAGTGATCCAAGCTGGCGCAGGGTGTGGCGCAGGTCAGGGATGCACTGGGCAGCGGGGGCAGCGGCTTTGTCGAGCGCTTCTGCGGACTTGGCTCGTTGAGACGGGACTTGGTACGGCGGCTGCTTTGGATATCGGTCAGGCAAGCAAGCGGCAAGCAAGCGGCAAGGAGCAAGCGGTCATGGCCTCTATCAAGGTTCCCGAGGGTCTGGTTCAGGTGTCTTCCTCTCAGCTGAGCGCAAGCGATCGCTACGACGGTGGCTGGCGTCAAGGCAAGCCGGTGGAAGATCCGGCCAAGATGAAGCGCTGGGGCTTTATCACCGCCCAGCCGAGCGAGTATCTGGTGGTCGTTCACAACGGCAAGATCGACTCGCGGCGGTCGGGTCAGGGCATGCGGGTGTGGAAGTGGCCGTGGACGGCGGTGGCAACGATTCCGACCACGCTCCAGCAGATTGACTTCGTCGCCGATCAGATCACCAAAGAGCGCGTCGGGGTGAGCGTCACTGGCATGGCGGTCTATCGGATTGCGCAGCCGGAGATTGCGTATCGGATGCTCAACTTCAGCTATGCGGAGCGAGCGAGCGAGAAGCTGGGCCAGACGCTGCGCGACATGTTCATCGGTGCGGCGCGACGGCTGATTGCGAACCTGGGGCTGGACGCGTGTCTGGAACATCGCAAAGAAGCGATCGCGCAGTTTCTGATGCAAGAGATTGCGCCGGTGGTGTCGGGCAGCGGACGGCTCGAAGACGGGACGGATCAAGGCTGGGGCGTGGTGATCGATACGATCGAAATCCAAGACGTAAAGATCCTGTCGGACGCGGTGTTCAAGCACTTGCAGGCTCCGTATCGGGCGGCGATTGCGATGCGGGCGGAGCAGGCGGACCTGGAACGTCAGCGTCAGGTGGCAGAGACTCGAGCGACGGCAGAGCGACAGGCGCAAGAAGCGGCGATTGCCAGCCAGCGTGAGACGCGCATGGCGAAGGCGAAGGCGGAAGCGGATGCGTCGGAGCGAGAAGCGCACGAAGCGATGCGGGCCGAGCAAGCGAAAGCCAAGAGCGCGGCAGAGGAGCTGCTTCGCAAAGAAGGGCTGGCGCGCAAGCGAATCGAGGTCGAAGAAGGCATCGCGCTGCGGCAAGCCGATAGCAAAGGATCGCTGGAGCAGCGCAGTCAGGTGATCCGTCAAGACGCAGAGCTTCAGCAGCTTCGTCTGCAAGAGCAGCGACGGGTGGCGACGGCGCAAGCAGAGATGGCGACGCTGGCGAGTGAAGCGGAGCTGGCCGAGCGGGCGCATCAGCTCGAAGTGCGCAAGCTGGAGCTGGAACACCAGCGTCAGAAGCTGCGGCAGCAGCAAGCGCTGCTGTTGGAAGCGGAAAAAGATCAGTACCAGCATGCGCAGCGACAGCAAGAAACGGCGACGCAGCGAATCGAGCACGACGCGCAGCTGGCCAAGCAGCGGGCCGAGGCAGAGATCGAGCTGTTGCTGAGCCAAGGTCGGGTGATGCGCGATCTGGTGGTGACGGGACTGCCGAACCTGGCGCAGGCGTTCAAGCAGTCGTTTGGCACGATTCACTACACGCAGTATTCGGGAAGTCCCGACGGCAATCCGATGGCGATGATTGGCTCGGCGATCGATCAGGTGCTCAGCGTGGCCAAAGGCCTTGGACTGGACCCGAGCAAGCTGGGCCAAAGCGTGAGTCCGGCGGTGGCCTCGTCCGTCGTGGAAGTGGGCGAAAAGACGCCACAATCGACATAGCAGCGTCCGCTGGCAATCGCGTATGCTCGCGCCCTCTTTTTGGAACACGTCTCCAAACCGCGATCAAAACAAAGAGGGACTGCGATGCGACAGACACGAAGAACCACGGATGTTTTCGGACTGGGCGTGCGAACCGCCGCGCTGCTTGGACTTTTTTCTCTTTCAGGATGTGCGACGGAGCCGGACCCGGTTCCGGTGGATCTGCGGGCGCTGCTCGGCGAGCTTTCGGGCGGTCAGCGCACCGACTACACCGGCCAGGGCGATGGCGGCGTCGGTCACGTCACGTACTTCAAGATCAAGGCAGGCTCGCCGGAATACATGGCGCTGCCGAAGCTGGAACAAGACAAGCTGGCCAAGCTTCAGTCGGGCGTGCTGCACAGCGCGAAGCTGGTTCCGACGGAAGCAGTGGCAGGAACCGAGGTCACGGGCACGCTGACGGTCAAAGGCAGCTCGGGCATCGATCGGATTCAAGAAGTGGTGCTGAAGCTGCCGGAGAAGTGGAACGGGCAGCTGGTCATCGCGGGAACGCCGGGCACGCGGACCGAGTTCGCCAATGAAGCGGTGATTGCGGCGTGGGTGCTCCAGCGTGGCTTTGCGTACGTGGCGGGCAACAAGGGCATGACCAACGGCGGAGCGGACGGCAACGCAACGCTTCTGCGCAAGCAGCACGCGACGCAGCACTTCGGGATGATGATGCTCGATATGGCGGGCTGGGCGCAGCGACGGCTGACCGAAGCGACGGGCAAGAAGCCGAGCAAGACCTACGCGGTCGGTCTGTCCAACGGTGGCTATCAGGTTCGCCGCGCGCTGGAGCTGGATCACGAAGCGGTGGAAAAAGGCGCGCAGCGTCTGTTCGACGGTGGCATTGAGTGGGCGGGCGTCTACTGGCCGGATGCGCGGGTGCTGGATACCAACCGCGATGGCAAGGTCTCGACGACGGAGTTTTCGCAAGGTACGCACCTGGTGTCGTCGATGGATCGCGCGGTCCTGGCGATGGGCTTTCCGTACGATGCGGGCTCGAAGAGCACTCCGGCGGGATACCAAGAAAAGCCGCAGTTTTCGACGGCTCAAGCACAGATGGTGGCGGCGGGATTTCATCCGCAGTCGGCGATTCTGTGGGGCGCGTACAGCCTGCTGTTTGATGGCCTGAAAGCGACGCTGCCAGCGTGGCGTGGCGTCGGCTACTACAACGTGACGGCGTACTACTATCGGGCGGATCTGCTCGGGCATGACGACAAGGAAAGCGCGGCGTATTCGATGTTTTCGTCGTCGGCGATGGGTCATCCGCCGATGTACGACTACCTGGCCACCGCGCCGCAAGGAGGCTGGACCGACGAAAGCGTGCAGTGGGCGCTGAAGAACGCCAACACGGGACGGTTTTCGGTGCCGCTCATCAGCCTGCACGGAGATCGCGACGCGCTGATCGGCCTGCCGGGCAACGGCGAAGCCTATGATGCGGCGGTGCGTGCCGTCGGTCGTCCCGAGCTTCATCGGCTGTACATGATTCAGAACGGCAACCACGTTGATACGCATGCGGACGGAACGCTCGACTATGACTGCAACGGCAAGCCGGGCGACGAAAGCGCTGCGGATCAGATGGTTCCGATGCAGCCGTACGTCGAGCACGCCTTCGATGTGCTGCGTGACTGGGTGGAAAAAGGCACCGCTGCGCCGCCGAGCCGCACCGTCGCAACCGATCCGAAAAACGACATCCTCGATGCGTCGAAGGTGTCGTTTCAGTAGTCGCTCGGCCTGAGCCGGTCCCGCCGGACGCTTGCGGCAATTGTCACGCCGCGCGGCCTAAGATAACGTCGCGGAAATGCGTTATCTCATTACAGGCGGGGCCGGGTTTGTGGGCTCGCACTTATCGGAAGAGCTTCTCCGTCGCGGTCACGACGTGATTGTGATCGATGACCTGTCGACGGGGACGATTCGCAACATCTCGCACCTTACCGGCAACAAGCGCTTTCGCTACATCATCGACACCGTCGCCAATCGGTCGCTGCTGGCCGAGCTGGTCGACGATGCCGATGTGATCTATCACCTGGCGGCGGCGGTGGGCGTCAAGCTGATCGTCGAAAGCCCGGTGCGCACCATCGAGAC
>CALMML010000459.1 GCA_937868485.1 uncultured Myxococcales bacterium
GCTCGGTGCCATGCTCGATCGAGTCCACGCCCGCCCGCACCGCTTGCTTGATGCCCACCGTTCCATGCGCGTGCGCCGCCACCGGCTTGCCGAGCCGCTTGGCTTCTGCGACCAGTGCGCTCAGCTCGTCATCGCTGTACTGACCGCTGTTCGGACTGGTGCCCACCGATAGGAAACCGCCCGTCACCGCAACCTTGACCACTTCGGAGCCGTACTTGACCACCTCGCGGACCTTGCGAATGACACCGTCGCGACCGTCGGCAATCCCTTCTTCGCTGTAGCGAAACGCATACGGCAGAAGGTTCGAGTCCATGTGCCCGCCCGTCGAGCCAATCGCCGGTCCTGACACCTGCATCCGAGGCCCAGGCACATCGCCCGCTTGGATCGCATCGCGCAGCGCGACATCGGCATAGCCGCGTGCTCCCAGGTTCCGCACCGTCGTAAAGCCCGCCTGCAGCGTCGCCCGCGCGTGCCGAGCCCCAAGCAGCGCTTCCCGAGGCACCGACACACCGAGCCACTCGTAGCTTGCCACGTCCACGCGATAGGTCAGGTGCGTGTGCGCATCGATCAGCCCAGGCAACACCGTGTAACCGCCCAGGTCAATCAGCTGGACCCCGGACGGAGCGTGCGCCAGCACCTGCGCTTCAGGCCCGACCTCCTTGATGCGCTCGTTTTCGATGAGCAGCGCTTGCTTGGTATGCATGACGCCCGTCCGCACATCGAGTAGCTGCCCCGCTTTCACCAGCACAGGCCTGCCCGTCCCCGCTTCCGCCGTAGCCCAGCCGAGCAGGCAAGCCAATCCCCAAGAACATCCCACAACGCGTGCTGCCCCCATTGAATCCGTCTCCTCCGCCGAATGATCCGGGCTATTTTCCCGCGTGTCGGCAATTCCTTCGATCGTTTTCTGTATGAATGGCTACATCTAACGATCCGCAGCACGGACGTTCCCGCCATTTCAGCGCGCGACTTTGCGCAGCATGATCCGTCGCTGCTAAGCTAACCAGAAGGGGACGAAACGATGTCCGATCGGCACGATCTGCGGCCTTGGTATTCACGCTTACCGCTGACCGCGATGATCTTGGCGGCACCGTTTGCGTTCGTCGCGATGTGTGGCGATCAGTGGCTGCCCAAGCAGAGCACCTTCGCCACGCTCGCCAAACACAAGCAGAAGCCACTGCTGCGGATCAGCCAGGAACAAGGACAGACGCTGCTGCACGCGACAAGCTGGCTGTCTTGGCCGCCGCTTCGCTTTGATCACTGCGATCTGCAGCCGGTCAAAAAGCCGCGCATCGGCGTCTGCTTTGACAGCAGGTCCGGCATCGCCACGCTGGTGGAAGCGAACATCGAGCAGCTCATGCAGATTGGAATCGTCGGATCGGACGAGCCGCACGGACGCTGGATCAGTGATGGACAGCGCTACCTGTGGGGACAGACCCTCATCGACACCAAGCCGCAGCTTCAGGTGCTCACGATTCCCGCCCCGCTACAGGAACTGGGACTGCCCACCGCGCAGCGACCGCTGCTGCTGACGGTGTCGCACGATGAGTCCCTTACGCTGTGGCAAGACCGGCGACCGCAGACTGGAAGCGGAGAGCATCTGCTGATCACTCGCACGCACGACGGTCAGCTAGAGGCAGAGCTGACCTTGCAGCGTCCCGAGCTACTCGCGCAGCTACACAACCCGGATGTCGCACCCTGGATCGTTCGTCCCCTTGTGCGAATGCAGCGAGCAACCGAAGCAGCGGCGCAGCGCGCACAACAAGAACAGGCGTCCGAAGCAGCGGATCTGGACAGCGAGCATCCCGAGTAGTCCGACCGCTCGCCTCCACACGATCCCATCCAGAAAATAAAAAACCCACGCCGCGTTCCGCGAAGGAACGACAGACGTGGGCTTTACTTCCTCTGAAAGAGGAAAAGGACTACTTGGCCGGCGCTTCGGCTTCGGGACGATCGACCAGCTCGACGATCGAAACCGGAGCCGCATCACCGTGGCGGAAGCCCTTCTTGATGATGCGAAGGTATCCACCGTGACGGCTCGCGTAGCGCGGTCCCAGCTCACCGAAGAGCTTGTTCAGCGCTTCGCGGTTCTTCACGATCCGCTGCGCCATCCGCATCGCGTGAACAATGCGGGTCTTCTCTTCATCGGTGCGCTTCTCTTGATCCTTGCTCAGCAGCGGACCCACCGAGACAGCCCAAGCAATGGCCGGCTCTGCAAAGCGACGCAGTTCCTTGGCCTTGATGTCCGTGGTCTGGATTCGCTCTGCCTGGATGAGCGACGAAACCATATTCGACCACAGGGCCTTCCGGTGATCGGCCTTGCGGCCAAACGTTCTGCCAGATTTTTGGTGACGCATTTGTTTGTCTCTGCGCGTTCGTTACAGCTTGTTGCGGCTCGACGGCGGTTCCCAGCCTTCGAGCTTCATTCCCAGCGACAAGTTCATCTCGGCCAGGATCTCTTTGATCTCTTTGAGAGACTTCCGACCAAAGTTCTTGGTCTTCAGCATCTCCGCCTCACTGCGCTGCACCAGTTCACCGATGTAGCGAATGTTGGCGTTTTGCAGACAGTTCGCCGAGCGAACCGACAGCTCGAGCTCCTCAACCGACTTGTCGAGGTTCTCGTTCAGCTTGCTCTGCTCTTCCGAAACCGGCTCATCGAGCGGCTCGTACGTCTCTTCGAAGTTGATGAAGATGGTCAGCTGATCCTTGAGGATCTTGGCCGCATACCCGACCGCGTCCTCCGGCTTCACCGAGCCATCCGTCCACACTTCAAGCGTCAGCTTGTCGTAGTCCGTCTGCTGACCGACGCGAGCATTGGTAACGACGTAGTTCACCTTCTTGATCGGTGAAAACAGCGCGTCGATGGGGATCATCCCGATCGGCATGTTCGGCTGCTTGTTGCGCTCCGCCGAGACATAACCGCGACCCATCTGCACCAGAAGCTCAGCGTGCAGCTTGCCACCGCGAGACACTGTCGCAATGTGATGCGACGGATTGAGGATTTCGACACCCTCGCTCCGAACGATGTCACCAGCGGTGACTTCGCCTTCGCCATCTTTGTCAATCCGCAGCGTTCGAGGCTTCGGATCGTGGATCTTGATGAGCACGTCCTTCAGGTTCAGAACGATGTCGGTGACGTCTTCAACAACGTCCGGCAGGGTCTGAAACTCGTGCAGCGCTCCCTCGATCTTGACCGCGCAGATTGCTGCGCCCTGAAGCGACGATAGGAGCACCCGACGAAGGCCATTGCCAAGGGTCGTGCCAAACCCACGCTCGAGTGGCTCGCAAGAAAAGCGGCCATACGTCGGGGTGAGGGTCTCGCGATCCACCTCCAGCATCTTGGGGCGGATGAGCTCGCGCCAATTGCGAGCATAGGTCGGCACACTTGCCTGCGCGGTAGCCATCTTGCTTGTCTCCAAGAAGAGCGATTACTTCGAGTAAAGCTCGACGATCAGTTGCTCACGGATCGGCATCGTAAAGTCTTCACGCGCGGGCAAAGACTTCACCTTCCCTCGGAAGTTGTCCTTATCCACTTCGAGCCACTGCGGCACACCGCGACGATCAACCGCCGCGAGGCTCTCGCCAATCCGCTTGATCTTCTTGCTGTTCTCGCGGACCAGGACTTCGTCACTGGCCTTCACCAGGTACGAAGGAATGTCTACTCGCGAGCCATTCACCGAGAAGTGTCCGTGCCGCACGAGCTGGCGCGCTTCCGCGTGATCGCTGGCAAAGCCCAGACGGTACACAACGTTGTCGAGCCGACGCTCGAGAAGCATCAGAAGATTCTCACCCGTCACGCCCTTCATCCGGTTCGCGCGGAAGTAATATCCACGGAACTGACGCTCGGCGATGCCGTAGATGCGCTTCACTTTTTGCTTCTCACGAAGCTGTTCACCGTAGTCCGACGTCTTGCTGCGACGACGGTTATTCTGACCGTGCTGACCGGGGGCATACGCGCGGCGCTCTTGACCGCACTTTTCGGTGTAGCAGCGGTCTCCCTTCAGAAACAGCTTCATATCCTCGCGTCGGCAGAGCCGACAAACAGGACCGATGTACCGAGCCATGGTTCTCTCTTCTTCTCAATGACGCTTTCGTTATCGCCTGCAGTGCAGCGTCTCAGGCTGCCGGCCCGGTCTTGAGCTCGTTGTGTGGCTACAGTTCATCAATTCCACTGACCAGCGAGCGATCTACCGGAGCCCCTGCGGACCGTATTGGTACTAGACTCGACGACGCTTCGGCGGCCGACAGCCATTGTGAGGAATCGGCGTGATGTCGCGAATCAGGCTGACTCGGAAACCAGCAGCCTGCAGCGCCCGCAGAGCAGACTCACGACCCGCTCCTGGACCATTCACGTAGACCGAAACGGTACGCATACCGTGCTCGATCGCCTTCTTGGCAGCGTCTTCTGCGGCCAGCTGGGCGGCAAACGGGGTGGACTTACGCGACCCCTTAAATCCACGAACACCAGCCGACGACCAAGAAATCACGTTTCCAGAGACGTCAGTGATGGTCACGATGGTGTTGTTGAAGGTCGACTGAATGTGAGCAACGCCACTCTGGACGTTCTTCTTGACCTTCTTCTTAACCTTGCTCTTTGGCTGCTGCGACATGGTTCTTTCTTACGCTCCTGCCGGCTTCTTGCGAGCCAGACCGCCCTTGCGCGGACCCTTGCGAGTGCGAGCGTTGGTGTGCGTACGCTGGCCTCGCACCGGAAGACCACGACGGTGACGCAGGCCCCGGTAGCAACCCAAATCCATCAGACGCTTGATGTTCATCGACACCTCGCGCCGCAGATCGCCTTCTACCTTGAAGTCTGCTTCGATCACGTCACGAATCTTGCGGATCTCTGCTTCCTCAAGATCGTCCGACCGCTTGTCCAGAGCGACGCCGGCACGGTTCAGGATCTCAACCGCGAGAGCCTTGCCGATGCCGTAAATATACGTCAGTGCGATCTCCATCCGCTTGTTACGCGGAAGGTCTACGCCAGCGATACGAGCCATATCGGGTTCCTCTGCCTATCGTTTAGCCTTGACGCTGCTTGTGGCGCGTGTTCTCACAAATCACTCGCACGACGCCCTTGCGACGCACGACCTTGCACTTCTCACAGATTTTTTTGACCGACGCTCTGACCTTCATCGTCTTTGTCTCCGACGCGACCGAGAGCTAGGGTCGCGACCTAGGGGGCCTTGTGTAGCCCGAAATCCACGTTATTGCAAGAAAAATGCAACCTTATCCAGATTGCACCGTCCCCGTCGAGGGTTTACCAACGGCTCAACATTTGAGGTCCGTTTTCGGTGATCGCGATGGAGTGCTCGAAATGAGCGGACAGTGACCCATCCTTCGTGACAGCTGTCCAGCCGTCGTCGAGGACATCAATGTCATAGCCTCCGGCGTTGACCATTGGCTCGATCGCCAAGACCATACCCTCTTTTAACCGCAGACCCTTGTTGGGTTCGCCGTAGTTCGGCACCTGCGGATCTTCATGCATCGCTCGACCAATCCCATGGCCAACGAACTTGCGGACCACAGAAAATCCAAGCGGCTCGACAAATGACTGCACCGCCCAGCCAATGTCCTGTAGTCGATTGCCAGGCACGCACCGCTCGATCGCCAGGCGAAGCGCTTCGCGAGTCGATAACACCAGCTTCTTGGCTTCAGCCGAAACGTCACCGACCATCACAGTCCGCGCAGAGTCTCCACAGAAGCCTTGCTTGAAGACACCGAAGTCGATCCCGATGATGTCACCTTGCTTGAGGACTGCGTCTCGACGAGGAATGCCGTGAACCACCACATCATTGATCGAGGTACAGATCACGGCCGGATAAGGCGGTCGACTGTAGCCCAAAAATGCGGACGTGGTTCCAGCCTTCTTGAGCGCCCGATCTGCAATCTCGTTGAGCTCTGCAGTGCTCACACCCGGCTGACAGTTCTCCGCAACCAAATCCAGCACGTCGCTCACCACTTGGTTCACGTCGCGCATCTTTTCGATTTCGGACTTGGTCTTGAAGAAAATTTTCATCGATTCAACTAGAACGATCAGCGCTCACTGAGGGCCTAAGCCGACAGGCAAGCCATCACAGCGGAAAAAATGTCCCCGATCTTTCCGGTTCCGTTGACCGAAAAGAACGCGCCCTTCGAACGGTAATATGCAAGAAGCGGAGCTGTCTGCTCTTCATAAGTCTGAAGACGCTTTTCAACTGCCTCTGGCTTATCGTCCGAACGAACTTCGAGGTTACAAGTTCCGATCCCTTCGCAGCTTAAGCCTGCGGGTGGCGGATTGTCGGTGATGTGATAAGTCTTCTTGCAGGTCGTGCACCAGCGGCGTCCGGACAAACGCCGACGAATCTCATCGGCCGGCACATCGATGGCAATCACCTTCAACGCCGAGCGCCCGGTTCTCGTAAACAGAGCATCTAGTGCCTCTGCCTGGAGAATCGTCCGGGGAAACCCATCGAGGATCACCCCATTGTTGTGATCCGGTCGACTCAGCCGCTGCTCAACCAGTGCAATCACAATGTCATCAGAAACCAGCTTGCCTGCATCCATGATGGAAGCAACACGCTGACCGAGTTCGCTTCCCTCAAGTCGAGCGCTGCGAAGCATCTCACCAGTGGAAAGCTGAGGAATTCCCAGCTTCTTCGACAGAAGCTCGGCTTGCGTTCCTTTGCCCGCACCGGGAGCACCAAGCAAATAGATGTTCTGTTGCATCGTCACCACTTCCAGCGAAGAGTTGTACGCTGTTAGCGAGCCCGTGGAATACGACCCCGGATCCGAGGACCTTTCGGACCGGTGACGTTCTCGTAGTTACGGGTAATGAGATGGCTTTCGATTTGTTGGACCGTATCCAGCGCAACACCAACTACGATCAGCAGCGACGTTCCACCGAAATAGAACGGAACCTTGAACTTCTGCTGAAGAAAGGTGGGAAGCACGCACACCGCAGAGATGTAAAGCGCACCACCAAGTGTAAGTCGCGTCAGCACTCGGTCGATATACTCAGCAGTCTTCTTGCCCGGACGGATGCCCGGAATAAAGCCGCCGTACTTCTTCATGTTGTCAGCGATATCGACCGGATTGAAGGTTACCGCCGTGTAGAAGTAGCAGAAGAAGATGATAAGACCAACGTACAGCGTGTTGTAGCGCCAGTCTCCGGGATTGAGCACATCCGCAGCGCGCTGCATCCATGACGACTGAACAAAGCCAGCCAGCTGGGCAGGGAACAGCAGTATCGACGACGCAAAGATCGGAGGAATCACGCCCGCAACGTTGATCTTTAGCGGGAGGTGCGAACTCTGGCCGCCATACACCTTACGACCCACAACGCGCTTAGCGTATTGAACCGGAATCTTGCGGTATCCACGCTCAAAGAAGATGATGGCTGCAATCACCGACACCACAATGCCTGTGATCACAAGCAGATCGAACACAGTCATATCGCCCTGGCCAGACGACTTCTGAAGCAGCTGCACCAGCGCGTCAGGGAATCGAGCCACAATTCCAGCAAAGATGATCAGCGACATTCCGTTACCAATGCCGCGTTCGGTAATCTGCTCACCGAGCCACATAATGAAGGCTGTTCCGGTCGTCAGCGTCAACATGGTCAGAAGCTCAAAGCCCAAACCAGGATCCGCAACGACAGAGCCAAACTGCGTACGGCTCGAAGACTCCAGATATCGTGCGATAAAGAACGCTTGGACCATTGAGATCACAATCGTTCCATAGCGCGTATACTGATTGATTTGCTTCCGTCCTTGCTCGCCTTCCTTGTTCAGACGATCAAGAGCGGGAATAACGACCGTCAGGAGCTGCAAGATGATCGACGCGCTGATGTAGGGCATAATGCCCAAAGCAAAGATCGACATCTGCTCCAGTGCGCCACCAGAGAACATGTTAAACAGGCCAAGGAACGACCCTGAGGCCGCCTTGACCATATCTTTCATGACCTGACGGTTCACGCCTGGAACCGACACGAACACTCCTACACGGTAAACCGCGAGGAGAACCAGAGTCAGGAGGATTCGCCGCCTGAGCTCTGGAATCTTAGCGATGTTGGCGATGCTGGACGCCATGTCTCTGCTTTCTGCGAGTCAGCGCGACGGACGAGCTGATGGCTACTCTGCGCTGGTGGCTTTCACGCGAACCGCCACAGCATTGAAGGAACCCTTCGCTGCAACGAGCTTCTCTTTCGCGGAAGCCGAAATGTAGTGCGCGCTCACGGTCAACTTGTCAGCGAGCTTTTGACCCTCACGCACTTCACCAAGCACCTTCACCAGCTTGGCCGAGCGAGGAACCAGACCCGCGCTCTTCAGATCATCAATCCCGACCGCGATGCCCGGCGTCTCGAAGCGAGCCGCAATGTCACCGAGGTTCACCGCAAAGATGTCCTTGCGGAAAGGATTGTTGAAGCCGCGCTTCGGAAGACGACGAGCCATCGCCGTCTGACCACCTTCAAATCCCGGCTTCGGAATACCGTGGTGACCAGTCCGCGCCTTTTGACCCTTGGTTCCTTTACCCGAGGTCTTGTGCAGACCCGAGCCGTGACCACGACCAAGACGCTTCTTCGGACGGTTGGCACCGGGATTGGGAGCTAGCGTATGTAAAGAAGTTCCCATGGTGAACCTACTCAACCACTTCCACTTGGACCAAGTGCGAAACAGAGCGAATCATGCCCCGCACAGCCAGGTTGTCCGGGAGAACCCGCGACTTGTTCAGCTTGGTAAGCCCCAGTGCTTTGACCGTACGCCGCTGAACCTCGGGTCGGCTAATCGCACTGCGAACCAGTGTAACTTTCAGTTTAAGCGCCATCGTAACTCCTCGCTGCGCTACAGGATCTCTTCCAGCGTCTTGCCGCGGCGACGAGCAGCTTCATGCGGATCCCGCAGTTGCTGCAGCGCTTCGACCGTCGCATGGATCACGTTGTGCGGATTCGACGTTCCGATGCTCTTTGTCAGAATGTCTTTGATGCCCGCAACTTCGACGATGGCACGAGCTGCGCCACCAGCGATGACGCCAGTACCAGGAGACGCCGGACGAATCAGAACTTTGCCAGCCCCGAAGATGCCCAGCGCATCATGCGGAATGGTGCGTCCATCCTTCAGCGGAATCTTGAACAGATTCTTCTTCGCTTGGTCCGTTGCCTTGCGAATGGCTTCCGGCACTTCGTTGGCCTTACCAAGGCCCGCGCCGACGTGACCGTTTTCATCGCCGACAACAACCAATGCCGAAAAGCTGAACCGACGACCGCCCTTCACAACTTTGGCGACGCGGTTGATATAGACAACACGGTCCTTGAGCTCGCCGACCTCATTTACGTTGATCGCCACGACAGACTCCTAGAACTTGAGGCCACCCTCGCGCGCTCCCTCTGCCAAGGCAGAGACGCGACCGTGGTAAATAAAGCCGTTACGGTCGAAGACGACCTTGTCAATTCCCTTAGCCAGGCAAAGCTCGGCAATCTTCTTGCCAACCTGCTTGGCTTGGTCTCGCTTCTTAAGGCCCTTGAGGGCTTCAAGGAGAGACGGGTCCAGACTCGACGAGGCAACCACCGTGTTGCTCTTCGCGCTGTCAGAATCGTCGATGACCTGCACGTAGATGTGCTGGGTTGAACGATACACCGACAGTCGAGGACGCTCGACCGAGCCCGAGATTCGCTTGCGGATGGACTGCTTCCGCTTGAGGCGTGCGTTTTCCTTCGTAGCCATGATTTCACCCGAGCCCGGTTAGCTCGCTCCGGTCTTGCCGACCTTGCGCTTGAGCTTTTCCTCAAAGTACTTGATGCC
>CALMML010000460.1 GCA_937868485.1 uncultured Myxococcales bacterium
TAGCTCAGTTGGTCAGAGCGGCCGGCTCATAACCGGCTGGTCCCTGGTTCAAGTCCAGGTGGGCCCACAGATTTCGTGCTTGTACGGTGGAGGAAGACGTTGCGCGACCAACTTAAGCTGCTCGAAGAGCTACAGCGTCACGATGCAGAGCTGATTGAACTCGAAAGTCTGTGTAAAGCACTCCCGGAACGAGTGCAGAAGGTCGAAGCGGCGATTGCGGCGCTCGATCAGCTGCTCTCCGAAAAACGGCTGGAGCTTGCTGATACCGAGACGTTCCGCAAGAGCCAAGAGCAGGACAAAAAGGATGCCGCCGAGCAGCTCAGCCGAGCCAAGGCCAAGAGCTCGCAGGTGCGCAACCTCAAAGAAGGCAACGCTGCGTCCCGAGAGCTCGAGACGACGCGTCGTCAGCTAGAGCAGCGCGAAGAAGAAATCGCGAAGCTCAGCCAAGCGATCTCGGAACAGCAAGGCAAGATTGCCGAACACGAAGTTCGCGTCGGTGAGCAGCGAAAAGAGCTGGCCGCCGAGCAAGAGCGCGTGGCCAAGCGAATCGCCGAGATGCAGTCGAAGCTGCAAGCTGCCAAAGTCCATCGCGATGAGCTGGCCAGCAAGCTGCGACCCGACTTTTTGAAGAAGTATTCGACGATTCGGATGCGACGCGGGCTGGCAGTTGTCGCGGTTCGCGATGGAACGTGTCGAGGCTGCAACATGCGGATTCCGCCGCAGCTCTACAACATCATCCAGCGCGGCGCGACGCTGGAGATTTGCCCGAACTGCAACCGCATCATCTACTGGTCCAAGCTGCTGGAAGAAGTCAGCGAAACCGCGTAGCCAGGGCTTTACGACAGGCAGCGGTTGTTTCTAAACTGCCTGAATCACTACACATCCGGCGGTTTTCATCGAAGACCCCGACTTACTTGATTCACACAGCCCCGACGAGATCGAGGCATAGATCGAGACCGCTTGGACTCGGTCGACAAGAAGCGAAGAGAGGCGATTGATGCAGGGCTCACCCGTTCGGTTCGAGTTTGAAGACGTTTCCCCAGTCGAAAAGCGCCTGAAGGTCGAAATCGACAAGGCGCAGGTCAACAAGAAGCTCGACGAAAGCTACCGTCAGCTCGGTCGGCAGGTCAACCTCAAGGGATTCCGCCCTGGCAAGGCACCGCGCCCTCTGCTCGAGAGCATGTTTGGCAAGAAAGTCGCGGGCGACGCAGCCCGTGAACTGGTCAACGAGACGATCGGCGACATCATCGGACAGCAGACGCTGCGCATCATCAGCGAGCCGATCCTCGAAGAGCTGGCCGACGCACAGAAGGATGTTCCGCTGCGTTATAGCGCTCGCATCGAGCTGATGCCGCAGATCGACATCAAGGACTACGAAGGCATCGCCGTCACCAAGCGCGAAGGCAAGGCGACCGATGAGCAAGTGACCGCCGAGCTGGAGCGTCGTCGCCAAGCGCATCAAGAGCTGAAGCCGATCGAAGGTCGTGACACCGCCGAAGCGGGCGACGTGCTGACGATTCTGCTGACGGGCACGCTGTCGCACCTGACCTACAAAGACAAAGAGATGCACGTCGATCTCGGCAAGCCTGAGCAGTCGCCGATTCCGGGGCTTGCAGCAGCGCTCGTCGGAGTTTCGCTGAGCGCGACGGCTCATCCGGTTGAGCTGACCATGCCGACCGAAGGTCTTCCCAAGGAGATCGGCGGAAAGACGGGTCACTTCAAGGTCGCAGTGAAGGCTGCGCACATCAAGCACCTGCCAGCGATCGACGACGAGTTCGCCAAAGATACCGGCGAAGCCGACTCGCTCGAGCAGCTGAAGGAAAAGATTCGGACCAACATCCTCGAGGAAGACACCGAGGAAGCCCGTCACGAGATGCGACTGACGCTGGTTGATGAGCTGCTCAAGCGCAATCCGGTGCCGATTCCGCCGGGACTTATCGCGCGCCTCGCGCGAAACTTCCTGGAAAACGAGCGCGGTCGTCTGCAGCTTCAGATGAAGCTGCTGCAAGAGCAGCGCAAGGAAAACCCCGAGGCGAAGTTCACGATGCCGACGACGGAGCAGCTGGTTGCAGCGGCTCAGGCGGAAGCGGTGCGGAACCTGTCGATCGAGTTTGTGATGATGGCGCTCGCCGACAAGGAAAAGGTGGAAGTCACCGATGCCGATGTCGATGAGCACCTGGCAGAGCTGGCCAAAGAGCGCGACAAGAACGTGGCGCGCGTGAAGGCCGAGATTCAGCGTGAAGATCCAGGTCTACAGCAGCTTCGGGCGCAGCTTCGACTCGAAAAAGCACTCGATGTGCTGGAGTCGAAGGCCGTGATTACGCCGAAGGCCTAAGTCCGTTCGTAGGCGCCCTCGCCTGCCAAAAGCCAGTCTTTGTACGCAGCTGGAAGTGAGCGTACAGACTGGCTTTTTTGCGTTTCACGTCGACAGTTTCCCGACGCTGTAGCTTCCCGGTAAAGTAGTGGCTATGCCGGACATGCTGGCCATTGTGAGCAAAGCGGTCTTTGACAAGGACGCAGGCAAAGCCAAGCTCGGTCAGGTCGTTCCGTTTGCAGGTTATGCGAGCGCGAGCAAACACCTTCAAAAGCTCGATGCGCACAGTCGCTTGCTGCTGGTCACGGTGCGTCCGCCCAAAGAGTCGCTGTGGCTGGTGGCGGTGCTGGAAGGCTTGGTCTTCGATGGTCAGCGCTGGAGCGCACGCGTCAACACGACACGGCTGACGGACATCTCGGCGATAAAAGATCAGCTCCGGTTTGACTCGGGCAAAGGCATCGTCGCCAAGCCAGGTGCGCTTGGAATGTCGCTACAGACGCCGCGCGTGCTGACGGCAGACGATGTCAAGCTGCTGCTCGATGCGGCAGCAACGGGAAAGACGAGGATTGCTGCGCCTCGTCCGGTGAACCTGGCCAAGCACGAAGATCGCAGTCCGCTGCCGTGTCTGTGTAAGCGCTGTCTGCCGCGTGCTGGGATGCGCATCGAAGCGCAAGGAACGACGTTTGTCCGCGCGAAAGTGGAGCTTCACAGTCGCGTGCTCTGGTTTTGGCTGCCAGCGTCGCTGACGGATGACTTGCCTGCGGTGACGAGCGCAGTGACGGCGCGTCTACAGCAAAAAATCGCGCCCTTTCCCGGTGATGCGCCCGCGGACGAAGCCGATGCATCCGCTGTAGACGATGACGAAGAATGAGAAATCACCGTCGGGAATGCGCGGTGAAATTGCTCATCATTTCGCTTCGACTGCTATGTTTCCACGCATGACCAAATCACAGCGGCTTGAGCTTTCGCGTCGTGCATTCCTGCTTGCTTCCAGTGCGTTGCCTTTTGCGGCCCATGCGGCGTCTCAGACGGTGACTCCGAAACGACTCCTGGTGCTGGGTGGAACTGGCTTTATCGGTCCACACATCATCGAATCGGCGATTCGACGCGGCTTTTCCGTCACGCTGTTCCATCGCGGCAAGACCAATCCAACGCTGTTTGCGGACAATCCGAAGGTCGAGCGAATCCTCGGCGACCGCAACACCGGCTTTGAGGGACTGGCTGGCAAGAAGTGGGATGCCGTCGTCGACACCTCGGGTTATTTTCCGCGCCAGATCGAAGCGAGTGCCAAAGCACTCAAGGACGCGGTGAAGCAGTACGTATTCGTGTCGTCGATCTCCGTCTACAAAGACACCGACAAGCCGATCGACGAAAGCTCGCCGGTGGGCACGATTCCCGATCCCACCATCGAAAAGATCAGCGAAGGCGCGTACGGTCCGCTCAAAGCCCTGTGCGAGCAAGCAGCGACGCGTGTGATGCAAGGCCGAGCGCTCATCGTCAGACCGGGATACATCGTCGGACCGCGTGACTCCTCGGATCGCTTCACGTACTGGCTGCTACGAACCCAGCGCGGTGGCGAGATGGTGGTTCCAGGCGATCCATCGGATCCGATCCAAGTCATCGACGGACGCGATCTGGCGGACTGGATCGTGCGAATGGTGGAAGCGGGTCAAAACGGAACCTTCAACGCCACCGGGCCGAGCAAGCCGCTCACGATGCAAGAGGTGCTTGCCGCTTGTAAGCAAGTGACGAAGGCCGACGTGCGTCACACGTTCATCCCGACGGACTATCTGCGCAAAAACAAGCTGAGCGAAGAGTTTCCGATCTGGAGTCCGCCGAGCGGCGACAGTGCGTACTTTCACAAAGTCTCGATCAGCAAAGCCATCGCAGCGGGTCTGACGTTCCGGCCTCTTGTCGAGACGCTGACGGACACGCTGACCTGGTGGAAGACGCTGCCGCCTGAGCGTCAAGCCAAGCCACGCTCGGGTCTGACGGCGGACAAAGAAGCGGCGATTCTCAAAGCCTTTCGCGAAAGCCTAGCCAAACCATGACCGAACCAGGATCTCGCAGCGCTCCGTCTCTTTCGCTCAAAGACCGACTTCTTCTGATTCGACGAGAGGAAATCCCGGCGCTGCTGTGGTCCTTTTGCTACTTCTTCTTTCTGCTGTGTAGCTACTACGTCCTGCGACCCGTTCGCGACGAGATGGGAATCCAAGCAGGCGTGGGCAACCTGCGCTGGCTGTTTACGGCGGTGTTTGGCGTGATGCTGTGTCTGTCACCGCTGTTTGGCTTCCTGTTTTCGCGCTTTTCCCGTCGCACACTGCTGCCGTTTATCTACTTGTTCTTCGCGAGCAACTTGGCCGTGTTTTGGCTGCTGTTTCACTCGCATCTGTATGTTCGTCACATCACCATCGCGTTCTTTATCTGGGTGAGCGTGTTCAACCTGTTCGCGGTGTCCGTGTTCTGGAGCTTCATGGCGGATCTGTGGAACACCGACGAAGCGCGGCGTCTGTACGGCATTATCGCGGCGGGCGGAACTGCGGGCGCCGTGGTCGGTCCGGCGGTGACGGCGCTGTGCTCGAAGCGAATCGGTCCCGTGAACCTGCTGCTCGTGTCGATGACGTGTCTTGTCATCTGCGTGCTGGCGATTGGTCAGCTGAGCAAGTGGAGAGACAAGCAGCTGTCCGCAGAGCATCCGTCGAGTCAGCGACCCGGCATCTTGACCGGCATTCGCTTGGCGATTTCGTCGCCGTATCTGCTCGGAATCTGCGGCTACGTCGTGCTGTACAGCACCACCTCGACGTTTTTGTACATCCAGCAAGCAGAAATCATCGACAAAGCCATGCACTCATCGGCGGAGCGTACGGCGCTGTTTGCGCAGATGGACTTGGCGGTGAACGTCCTGACGCTGGTGATTCAGGTGCTGGTGCTTCAGCCGCTGCTCCAGCGACTTGGACTGATGGTTGCGCTCACGGTGCTGCCGCTTCTGACGCTGGCTGGGTTTCTCTGCTTGGGTCTGCATCCCGTGCTGTCGACGCTGAGCATCGTCGTGGTGCTGCGTCGCGCTGGCGAGTTTGCGATTGCCAAGCCGTCGCGAGAGACGCTGTTCAACGTGCTCGGGCCGGTGGAAAAGTATCAAGCCAAGAACTTCATGGACACGGTGGTCTACCGAGGCGGAGACACGGCCAGCAGCTGGCTTTTGTCAGGGCTGAAGTCGCTCGGCTTTGGCATCGCTGGGGTGTCGCTGCTCGCGGTTCCGCTCGCGGGGCTGTGGGCGATGGTGGGTGCGCTGCTCGGTCGGAAACATGCGCAGCTGCTCGAAGCGCGAGGCGAACCCAGCGAGTCCCCGTAAGCGCTAGACCATCGTCTGCGCAAAGTGGCTGGCGACATCTTGCAGCGGCAACACCTGCGCGTGATCGGTCAAAAAGCGAAGAATCTCGACGAGCGACTGCTGTTTTTGCCACAGCGGAACTTGTAGATCGGGCTGACGCGCAACCAGCTCACTCGGGATTCCGTCGAGCTTTGCATCAATCAGATCGATTCCGTGTAGCTCCAAGTTAAAAAACGGCTGACGCAGCATTCCCGTAAGCAGCGCGCGACGCAGCGGCGCCGACAAGAGCAGCGACGTCCCAATCGCAGGCAAGCGCAGATACTTGGTGACAGCGACGGGAAGTTCGATAAGTGGTGCGGAACCTGGGCGGTTCGGATCGTCTTGCGCGGGACGATACGGCTGCATCGGTGCAAGCTGCTGCCACGGTGAGCCAATGATCGACGATGAGCGACGTCCCGAAACCCGGAGCTTGGCCAGCACCGCCAGCTTCGCCAGGTAATACGGTGGACAGGGAAACACCGACGAGTCATAGCGAAATCCGAGCTGCGAAAGAGCACTCAGCAGCGTCGGAGACAGCTCATAGCCGGGCGCACGGAAACCACAGACACTCCCAGGCTTGCCTCGTAGCTCGTCGAGAACTTGCTCACATGCGCGCAGCTCATCGACGATCACGGACAAGGGAAGTCGGCTCAGATCGTAGGGATGATGAAACGAGTGATTGCCCAGCTCGTGCCCGAGTCGCGCCGCCTCGCGTAGCAGCGGTCGTCCCGGCGAGCCATCGAGCGCGTCGGAACCAACCACAAACAGCGTCGAGCGCAGACCGAAGCGATCAAAGACATCCAAAAAGCGCGGCAAGGCTCGCTGTAAGACAACGTCCGTCAGGTGATCTGGCGAAGGACCGAGTCCGTGAATCTGGTAGTAGCAGCGCAGCGGATCGAGATCCACCGACACGCTACCGAGCGAAAGCGTCATGGCCGCACTATGCCACGCAGCGCACAGCGACGCGATCTCTGTCGAGAGATTCCCTGCTCATCGCCGTTGACGGAAGCCGGGCCAGACCACCATCATGAGCGCGATGGAACTGTCGGTCATTGTCCCGTGTCTCAACGAAGAAGCGAACCTGCCCGAGCTGGTTCGTCGCATCGGCGAGGTGCTCTCGACGGGTGGAATAGAGGGTGAGCTGGTCCTGATCAACGACGGCTCGACGGATGGCACGGCGAAGGTCATGGACGATCTGGCGGCAACGCATCCGTTTGTTCGTCCGCAGCATCATCCGAAGAATCGAGGCATCGCCGCTGCGTGGAAGACCGGCGTGCAGGCCGCGCGCGGACATCTGGTCTGCTTGATTGACGCGGATCTTCAGTATCAGCCAGAAGACATCCTGCGACTGCGACGCGAGCTTGCGTGGTCGAACGTCGACATCATTCAAGGGTTTCGCTCGGCGGTGGGACGGGAAAAAGGGCCGCGATATTACTACTCGCGCGGGCTGAATTTCCTGCTGAACCACTCGTTTTCGATGGATCTCCAGGACAACAAGAGCGGCTTTGTGCTCTGTGGGCGCGAGGTGCTGGCGGATCTGCTCGACTATCGCGGCGAGTACTACTACTGGCAGTCGTTCATCATGGTGGCGGCCCATCACAAGGGCTACACGTACAAGCAGATCGAGACGCTGTTTGAGCAGCGCAAAGCGGGCACGTCGTTCCTGGCCAATCAGCCGATTGTTCCGACGCTGCGATCGCTTGTGGACCTGGGTCGCGCGTTTTACGAATACCGGCTGCGGCCCGCGCGGACTTCGGATCTGCGACCGCTTATCGACGAAAAGAAGCCGCTTGATCGATCGACGCCGCGACCGCTGTGGCAGCGCGCGTATCTCGATGCGTATCTTTCGACCTTTGGTGCGACGCACTGGATGATGACCAGCGACGTCAAGACGCACCTCGAAGATCTGTCGCAGAGCCAGTGGCTGTCGCTCACCGAGATGGAAGAGCTTCAGACGCGCAAGCTCCGTCGCCTGGTTCAGCATGCCTACAAGCACGTTCCGTACTATCGCGCGCGCATGAACCAAGCGGGCGTTAAGCCCGAAGACATCGTGACGCTGGCGGATCTGCACAAGCTGCCGTTTCTGACGAAGGCAGATGTTCGCAAGCACCTGCACTTTGACATCCTGTCGGACAATCACCAAAAGGATGAAATCCTGCGAATCACGACCTCGGGTTCGACGGGAGAGCCGTTTGTCTGTTACGCCGATCGACGGCAGCTCGAGTTTCGCTGGGCAGCGACGCTGCGCTCGCAGGAATGGACGGGCTATCGCTTCGGAGATCGCACGCTGCGGCTGTGGCACCAGACGCTCGGGATGAGCAAGACGCAGATTGTCCGAGAGCATGCCGATGCGACGTTTTCCCGTCGACGTTTCGTTCCCGCGTTCGAGATGAGCGAGCAGAACCTGTCGGATCTGATGGACGAGATCGAAGCGTATCGTCCGATCTTGATGGATGGCTACGCCGAGTCGCTCAACTTCTTGGCGGGCTATCTGAAGCGATCGGGACGCAAGCTCGGCTGGCGACCGCAAGGCATCATGTCGTCGGCGCAGAGCCTGCCCGAAGAGTCGCGTCGCATCATCGAGGACGCCTTCGGCTGCAAGGTCTTTGACAAGTACGGCTCGCGGGAGTTTTCCGGCATCGCCTACGAGTGTGAAGCGCACGACGGACATCACATCGTCGCGGAAGGCTACATCGTCGAAGTGCTCAAAGACGGTCGGCCCGCAAAGCCCGGTGAGATCGGCGAGATCGTCATCACGGATCTGAACAACTACTGCCTGCCGTTTATCCGCTATCGCATCGGCGACCTGGGCGAAGCGATGGATAACAGCAAGCTGTGCGCGTGTGGACGAGGGCTGCCTCGCATCGGCAAGATCGAAGGCCGCGTCCAGTCGATCATCATCGGAGCCGACGGTCAGTACGTTCCGGGTACGTTCTTTGCGCACCTGCTCAAGGACTACGACCACGCGATTCGTCACTACCAAGTGGTGCAAGAGCAGCGCGGCGCGATCACGTTCAAAGTGGTCAAAGGAAGTCGCTTTACCAGCGAAGCGATGGACGAAGTGCTGCGAACGCTACGCACATTCCTGGGCGCAGCGATGCAGATTGAAGTCGAGTACGTGGATGAAATTCCGCTGATTCGAACCGGCAAGCGGCTGGCAGCGGTGTCGCGGCTGGGAATCGACCTGCAGAGCGGAGAAGAGCGCGCGTCGCTTCCCGTCAAGCCGCCGAGCGCAAGCTAACCGAACCCGCTACGATCCGGTGTTGCCGCGCAGCTTGTACGCATCGGAGGTGCTGCCACCTTCCTTTGCGGTGTCTTTGGCCGGAGCGCCCTTCTTCGGCTCTTCCTTCTTCGCATCCTTCTTCGCGGTCTCCGCATCCTTGGCCATCGCCACCACCGGAGCACCCACCATCATCGAAACCGCAAACGCAGCAAACAGCATGGTCTTCATTGTGTCGTCCCCCCTTGGTTCGTACTGAAATACCGAACGCAGCATGAAGCTACCAAGGCTTAGACGGTCGGACAACCATCGACATTGTCTGCGACGGTCAGAAAGATGTTTCGCGCGCCTCGAGCCGGGGACTTCTCGGGAAGTGAGCGGAAAGTATGCGAAACTAACGAACGTCGAATCTCAGGATGGAGCCAGACGAGCAACCAGGTGCCGATGACTTCGGCACACATCAAACCATCGCTGGTGACACGGGCTCCGCTGGAGACGAGTCCGATCTGCAATTTCCCGTCGAAAATTGGGATCGGTATGAGTTTGTGTCCGTGCTCGGCAAAGGCGGCATGGGCGTGGTCTTCAAGGCCCGCGATCGTCGCCTAAACCGCATCGTTGCGCTCAAGTTCATTCGCAGCAGCGATCCCGAGATGATCGCGCGGTTTCAGCGGGAAGCACGCGCGCAGGCTCGGATCGAACATCCAGCGATCTGCAAGGTCTTCGAAGTCGGCGAGGTCGACGAAAAGACCTATATCGCGATGCAGTTTGTCGATGGAAAGTCGCTCGAAGGAGCCTTTTCCCGGCTGCGACTGCCCGAAAAAGTGCAGCTCATCCGCGACGCAGCCGACGCGATCCACGAAGCCCACCGCCAGGGAATCATCCATCGTGAC
>CALMML010000461.1 GCA_937868485.1 uncultured Myxococcales bacterium
GGTAGATCCATCCGGCGCTTGCCAAGGACAATTTTTCCGGCATGCTTGCCTCGCTTTGAGACGGGCCTTCTTTCCAGGGACGACCCGTTTTCAGGTGGGCCGTCGGGTAACCGACGGCTTTTTTGAGGCTAAATTTTGCGTTCGAAAAATGCAACGAAATTGTTTATATTTCACACAGTTGCGCCATGAGGAGGGGGTGGGGTACTCGTGTGCCGTGAGATGCACGGATTTCCCCAAACGGTTCCTGGGCGCGCGTGAGAGCACCGGACTCAGCGGGCGCAAGGTCAGCGCAATGGCTGGGCTGTCATTGCAGACGGCGCACTCGATTGAGCACAACACCGGACGGATGCCGGGGATTGACACGTGCGAGCGCCTGGCTGATGTGCTCGGGGTGTCTGCCTCATGGCTGGCCTATGGAGCGGAGCCTGTTCGCCGGATTAACAACTTCACCACTGCGCCTGGTTTCAGCAGTCTCCAACAAGCTGGGCGACTTGAAGCAACGCTCCGTGGAGCAGGCGGTCGGATCGACCACTGCTACCTATATTCGGACCCGATTGGAGCCATGTACTATTGCGACACCTACGGCGCTGATCGCGGCTTGCCCATCGAGGCCGCTGCCGCTGCCGTGCTTGACCGAACCAGCGATGCGCTGTCGGTTGTCGCACTTGGTGCGGGACATGCCCGTCGGGAAACTGCACTGATCGAGAATCTCATTCGCCCTGGGTTCACCGACGTCCACGGGGAGTCCAGCATTGAAGTGTTCCTGATTGATACGTCGCTTTGTCTGCTCAGCGATGGCTACAATTATGCGGTGTCGCACTTGAGCCGCGAGGGCATCCCCGTCACGGCGGTTGAAGGTGACTTTATGCGCCTTCAGACATTTAGCGACAGATTTGCACCCCGGGCTCCGCGAAGGAAACTGTTCACCTTGCTGGGCTTCACCCTTGGTAACGTCGACAACGAGCTGACGTTCCTCCGCGATAGTTTTTTGTGTGCTGCACGCGGAGACTTCTTGCTCCTTGACTTCGTGAACCAGAAATTCGAGGTGACGGATCGAGATCGGATACTCGCCGCAGAACCGATCGCGAAGCTCCTGCGGGCCAAGACGCCGATTGGAAGCTCGAAGATCCTGGCATTTCTCGCGGGCCCTGTCGCACGGCTGTATGGAGAGGCGGCGCTTTCGATGGAGCTGCGCATCGCGGTCGATGAGGGCATCATTCCCGGCAGCTACGCCGTCGAAGTCTGGACCACCGTCGACATGGGCGAAGCCAAGAAGTCCTTCATGACGGCCAGCAAGCGAGCCTACGAACCGGCAGCGCTCTTCGCGACCTTTGCCAAGCTCGGCTGGGGCGTCGTCAACACCTGGACCTACGATTCCGAGCGCCCCAGCTCGCTTGTGCTCTTTCAGCGCGGTGGATGAAGCTCCCCGAGCGGGTGTTTTCCTGCCGCGGAATATCATGGCTTCGGTTGCTCTTCTTCGACCGGGGCTGGGAGCTTAGCAATCAGGAAGTTCAGATAAAGTCCACCTGTTGATCTTCGTCGAGATCCTCAACAGAGACGGCCACGCAGTCATTTCGGATCGGGTCCAGCTTGTCTCGTTCCGCTCCTCCCAGATACAGCTTCACCAAGTCAGCAATCTGCTCAGGCGAGTACACCTCAAGTCTATCCCCTGGTGCAGATGCCATTGGCAGTTGGTGCCACCTGAACGGCCGGGGTCTTTATTCGGACGGACACGCTCTTCGGGCTCAGCTTTCCCTGAGCATCGCTGCCACCGCAGCGCACGGCTGCTCGGGGTGTCCACGAAGTCGGGGTGGTCCAGAGCAAGTGCTACCATTTTGTCGTCGAGAGGACTCTTGAAACACAGGCGTTGCCGATGATCCGATAAGATCGAACCATCATCCGCCCATCCCTCTCCTCACTCATGCTGGCTGCCTGCTGCATCTACGCCAGCACTGCCAGAGGCCAGGTGATTGGCGCGGGAACGTTCGAGGTATATCCGTCTTCGGTGTATATGGGAGGCTCCGGTTTGTCGGTGCCGAGCGCAGCTTGGGTACTGCATCTTGGTGTCGAGAGCGCGATCGGGTACGACAGCAACCTGTATATGTCTCATCTGTCGGGAGGCGCGGGTGTATTTCGTCTGCGCGGTCATCTGAGTTTGCTCTCGCAGCCCCCTCAAAACGGAGCCCAGATCCAAGCGCAAACCGTGCTCTATCGCGTCAGTGGATGGGTCGACTACAGGCGCTACTTTTCGACCACTTCGTTTGTCGCGCAGGCGGATCAACTAAACGCGGCCACCGCTGCCGAACTTCTGTATAAGCCCAGCCAGGCCTTTGCTCTCCGATTGGAAGAGCACCTGCTTTACACGACCGAGCCACGCAACCTAGAGGTCGCGGACTGGGGCGCCTTTTCGCCGCGCATCTACCAGAGCAATCTCATCGAGGGAGTCTGGCGACCGCTTCAAGGTGTGCTCATTCTTGGGATCTGGGATCAATTCCGCGTCAATCACTACACGCAGCCGGAGCTTGCCAACCTGCGCTCGATCGCAAACGACATTGATCTGTACGGACAGTTGAAACTCTTCCTCGATACGACGGTGCGCCTCGATCTGCGCTGGCAGTACATCCGCTACTACGACAACCAAGATGGGAGCATGCCGGTCTCCGTTCCTATTCGTGTGGTCGCGGCGATTCACAGCCAGCTCTCTTCATGGCTTGGCGCGTCCCTGTGGCTTGGTTACGGCAACAGTCTGACCCTTGGAGAGCCCGTGTGGCAGAGCCAAGCCCTGTCGCAAGATCGCTCCCCATGCTTTCAAAGTGTGATCGGTGGTGCGGAAGTCCGTCTCCACCCACTTTCCTCTTTGAATCTGCTTCTGGGGTGGTCGCGTGATTTCTTCGACTCGATCTATGCCACCTACTACAAAGACGATCGGTTCTATTTTTCCTATTTGCACAGTCCGTGGCGGAGTCTGTCTCTGCGTGCTCAGCTCGATTTGTATCTACGAGGCTACGGCGCTCTGTACGATCCTGCTCAGCTTCAGTATGGTGCGCAAGAAGTCACTTCCACGCAGCGGGATGATTTTCTGATCACTGTCGCGGCTGAGCTAGCGTACCGGCCGCTCCGCTTCCTTGAGATCGGCGCCAGTTACTCAGTGCTATATGACCAGACACCGACACAGTACCTTGATGAAAACGGGATGCCCATCTCTGCGAGCTTTGTCCGTCACCTGGTGCTGTTTCACCTCGATCTGGCCTACTGAGTCTGGAAACAGCAGCTTGCAGCGCATTGCTTGGCACTGTTCGGTTCAAGGTCAATAGGGCTTCTTGCGGAACGCGCACAAACGGTGGGATGAAGCTGCCGGTTTCCTCTCGCTTGAGATCTAGCTCACCAGCAGTCCGGAGTCGAGCAGGGTCTGCAGCGCTTTGGGCAGGTGTTGCGCGACGATCTTGCGCGCGAGCGGCGCATTCTGGAGCTGCTTCCCATCTGGCCCATTCACGACCAGTGTACCGTCTAGAACCGCCTGCTGCATGGCGTCAAGGAGTGTTTCTTGGTTCTTGGTGCCATCCAGAAACCGTAGGAGTGTCTGCTCAAAAGGAGGCATTCGAATCGACTCGTGCCACTGATTGGGAACCACCCCTGTACTGGCCACCGTGATTCGAGCCAGCGGACTTGCTGACGGAAACTCACTGATGCTGCTGGCGATAGGGGGCTGTACGGTATGCAATCGACACAGGCCGGTATGGTGGCTGTACAGAGCCATCTGGGCGATGGTGTCAACCTCCAGAGTCTCCCCAAGAAGAGCCGAGGTCACAGCCGCGAGCTCAGGAACCATTACAGAGGCAGGCTGACGCTGGTGAAGAGCGAGTAGCATTGCCTTCACGTGCGGGTGTTCGATAATGGCCGATCCACGTAGCGCTTGAAAGGTCACTGGACCTTGCGCGCGCAGTTTCTCACCCTGCAGCTCCGATGGGTTACTTGGTCGAGAGGTACTCGACACCCGAAGCGACTTTACAAAGCCAGCGGTCGGATCAGAAAAGAGGACGCTCTCTTTTCGACACAGCAAGGTGCTGCGCATCGCGGTGTTGCGAACAAAATCAATGTACTGTTCTTGCTTGATGGGTTCGTTCGCGAGCTGCGCCAAGATCTGCTGGGTTCCTTCCGGTAGTCCTGCCAGTCCTCCGCGGGCGGCGGCTTCTGCGACGTACTGCAGGCCGTGCTCATCGGCCTGCCTCATAAACTGGTGAAAGTAACAGGGCCGGTTGTCTGCTTCAAAGTGCTCGTGGAACACGTAGCTATCCGGGAGCCGCTCAATAAGCTGCGCCTCTTCCCGCAGCAGCCGCGCGGTGGTTCCTTCGGGATCGCTCTGACCCTTGATCAGGAATTGGAGGAGTGCGCGGGCTTCCCGGACCTGGGCGGTCGGCTCTGTGGCCGCTGCCCCGGCAACGTGGTAGCGCATCATCTCCATGATCGGTTGGCGTCGATAAAATCCGGGATAGGTATTGTAGCTAATGTACGCGATGCCGTTTGCAGCAAGGTGGCGCTGGCACAGCTGCAGCACTCGCTGCTGGACCGGCACTGGAACCCAAGAGAACACGCCGTGGCACAGAATGTAGTCGAACGGTTCGCTGCCACCGTCAAAGTCCATAAAGTCCACCGCGCGCAGCTCCAGATTGTGAAGCCCGAGGGTGCCACACAGCTTCTGTCCCTCCTCCACTTGGCGAGCCGACCGATCGATACCAACAAACTGACTCTTCGGCCACATGGCGGCCATTGGCAAAAGATTCCCACCGCTGGCGCAGCCCAGTTCGAGGACTCTGCACTTCGCAACAGGAGCCGGGTGTAGGCCACGTTGAAGCGCGGCCACGGCCAGGTTGTCGGGATGTGTCTCTGAGTAGCAGTGACTCAGGTAGGGAAAGAGATCATAGCTCTGGTTTTCGTGGGTCGACAAGGCGGCTCCTTTGGCCTTCATCCAAGGTGATGTAGCTCTCTGTGAAATAGGAGGAGGGAGCGGTCAAGCGTGGCCGGAGCGATCCGGATTTCCGCAAAGTTTCGTTCTGCAGAGTCATCGCCCGAAAGCGCTGCATCCTCTGCAAGTCGATCGGCAATTTCGGTCAGACTACCGGCTGCTGCACAGATGGACTCAGCGAACAGGAGTACCTCATCGCTGGGAAAGTGCTGGTCGTTGTCAAAGTTTCTACTGCGCAGCTCGTGAGCCATGGGAATCAGGACATCGGTGAGATACGCAGCAAGATGGGCATTGGGAAGTCCGCGTATTCCTTCCGGTCTTAGCTCGGGAGGTAGTTGGCACTGAAGGAGCCGGTTCCGTAGCAAACTCTGGGAGCGGGGTAAGTGGCCTCGAATCAGCTCCGCCATCTTGCTGTGCAGCGCCGCCGCTGTGTCTGCAATCCGGGTCATCTTCTTCCGTGCATCGTAGACGCCGCTGTCACGCAGGAGCCTGAGATAGGAGTTGTCAAAGTTTTCCGCTGCACGCGGGGTAATACCGAACGAGTGATTCGCAGCCAGAGCCTCTAGCTGGGGGCTCGCAACCTTTCCTGTCCCGTGCTTGATCTTGTAAAGCCAGGCGGTAAAGTGCCCAACGTGATAGACAGTGTGCCCTTCGCACTTTAGGAACAGATAGCTGACCGGACCCGGTGCGTTTTTGCCACCGCCTTCCATCTGAACCAGAAGCTCATCATAGCCGGTCAGAAATGCCCAGCCCCGGGCAGCAGAACGCCCATGTCCTTCAAAGTGACTCGACACACGGAGTCCGAGCCGCTCGTAACCACGCTTCACCTGGACTCGCTGGGCTGGTGAGAGTCGAATCATATAGGAGCCCTTCGCGACCGGAAAGTGCAGCCAGCAGGCAATGTAGAGCGCGTGAAAGTCTTCTATGCGAAGTCCGTCCGCTTGCCCCAGAATGCGAGTTACCGACGGAATAGGGTAGCCAAAACGCTCTCGGAAATAGGTTTTCCACTGCCAAGCAGTTTGAAACTGCGGGGAGAAGATCGGCAGTAGCTCGGGATTCTTGGCCTTGATTCCTCGTGCGATCGCGATGGACATAAGGACACCTTTGAACCACTCCTAAAGAAACATTTCTCGTCGCT
>CALMML010000462.1 GCA_937868485.1 uncultured Myxococcales bacterium
GGCCCCCGCGCGTGATCTCGATGAGCTGGGAGAAAAGATCAAAGTCGCGGTCGAGCGAGAAGTGCCCGCGACGTTTGTGTCGGTGTCACAGCCGATTGAGGATCGTGTAAACCAGCTTTTGTCTGGCTCGCGTGCAGACGTGGTGGTGAAGGTCTTCGGTCCTGATCTGCAAGTGTCCAAAGGACTCGCGGATCGGGTGGCTGCGATCCTGCGAACGGTGCCCGGATCGGGAGATCTGCGTGTACAGCGCGTGCTGGGACTGCCGCTCCTCAACGTGAAAGCAGACCGGCTGCGGCTGGCGCGCTACGGCATTCCGGCAGATGAAGTGCTCGCGGTGGTGGAGTCTTCTCGAGTCGGTCGCAGCGTCGGAAAGATCTTTGAAGGTCCGCGTCGCTTTGATCTGGTTCTGCTGCTTCCGCCCGCGCAGCTTACGCCCGAGTCCTTTGGTGAGCTGCTGGTAGGAACCGGACAAGGACAGCTGGTTCCGCTTGCGCAAGTGGCAGACATTCGCGAATCGGAAGGACCGGCGGTGATCAACCGCGAAGGACTGGAGCGACGCGTGATGGTAGAAGCCAACATCCGAGGCCGCGATCTGGTCAGCTACGTAGGGGAAGCGCAGCAAAAAGTTCATGCACAGATCCAGCTTCCGACCGGCTATCGGCTCGATTGGGGTGGGCAGTTTGAAAACTTCACGCGCGCCAAAAACCGTCTGATGTTGGTCGTTCCGATGGCGCTGGCGATCATCTTCGGCATGCTGTTCCTAATGTTCGGAGATCTGCGCTACGCCATCGCGGTGTTTGCCTGCGTTCCGCTTGGTGTCGTGGGCGGTGTGATCTCGCTGCGACTGCGTGGGCTGCCGTTTTCGATTCCTGCTGCGGTCGGCTTTATCGCGCTGTGCGGTGTGGCGGTGCTAAACGGCGTCGTGATGGCGTCTGAGCTGAAGCGACGGATTGCGGAAGGACAGCCGCTCCTTATCGCACTGCGTGAGAGTGCAGGTGGCGCGCTGCGACCGATCATGACGACGGCGCTGGTTGCGGCGATTGGCTTTTTGCCGATGGCGCTGTCTACGCGCTCGGGAGCAGAAGTTCAGCGACCGCTGGCGACGGTGGTGATTGGTGGCATTCTGTCTTCGACGTTCCTGATGCTGGCGGTGCTGCCGCTGCTGCTGCGCGGACTGCTTCAGCGTGAAAAGGACAGTGACGGAGACGGGACAGAGCACGCTGTGCTCTCTGCGGCTGGTTCTGACATCGTGTCATCCAGTACGACGTAGCCCAGCCAATAGACAGACACCGCACCGGACACTGGGTGAATAAGAGGCGTTTCATACTCCTCTTATTTGCGGCGATGTGCCCCGATGGAACGGGGCTCGATTGACAGTGTCTGTGTGCTGTGTCTCTCTTGTAGGTGATGACAGCGCGTACCGCAGCTTGGCTTGTCTCTGTCTGCTTGGGCAGCTTCTTTTCGGGCAGCTCGTTGGCTGCGCCTCCGACGAATCCTCCGGCCAGCTATCCTGCGCCCAGGTATCCAGATCTCCTCTTGACCGATCGCCGCTTGTCGCCAGCCGATACGGTGATGCCGCTGTCTGACTGGGGGGCCATTCGACGCGCTGCGTCGACGCGCTTTCGTCCGACACGGGAGCAGATCACGGACGCAGGTAAGCCCAAGGTGCTGCTCCGGCAGCTTGCGCAGCCGAGTCCGCCCCAAGGTCAGCCGCCCGGTCGCAAGATCAGCACCGATGACAACGTCGAGCTGCAAGACACGGTAGATGCCACGGTGCGCAGCTATGAACGACCGACGAGCACGCGCACGGTGGAGCTGGTCGTGACGACCACCGACCTTGGCCAGATTGAAGAGGTTTCGGTTTCGCTGCCGTCGGGAAGTCCACGCTTTGATGAAGAAGCGATCACCTGTCTGCGCGATGCATTTGCAGCCTATCCGCCCAAGGAAGATCGTCGTCCGATGCTCAGTCGCTGGCGCATTCGCGGCGGCTACGGAGTGACGCTCCCACGAGCCCTTGCGCCGATTACGCCGCGTGCCGCCAATGCCAAAGTGCCAAACCAAGGAATTCCAATGCTCGTGCCGGTTTGGGGATCGTTTGATGAGTCGCGCGGCACCACCCAGACGAGGCATGCATTCGCCGATCTGATCGACACCCAGATCGATCTGCTCGAGCAGCGTCCCAAGTAATCGCTCCGACGGGTGCTGGCTGCGAAAATCCACCTGGTTTCCGACTCTTTTTCCTCCGTCTTTTCCTCCTGTTCTTCATCGCGCGATCCCTTCGCGTCTGGTCTTGCTGCGTGCTGCCGATCGGACTCCGCAGCGCAGTTGAAAAGTGAAGTTGAAGTCGCTGTGAACAGGGCTGGCGATCGCGGCATGCGGAGATTCCTATTCATTCCAATTTTCCGACGCTGACGTTGGAAAATCTGCGGCTGGTTCGCTGCTTGCTAGCAGCCCATGTGTGCTTCCCTCTCTCTTTCCTTCGTTTCGCTCGCACCGCGCTCCAATCTCTGCTACGCGCTGCGAATTTCTGGGGGCTGTAGATTTTGTTGGATCTGAGCGATCCATCCGCGATAGATTGAATTTGTACTTAGTCGGGCCTGACGGCGACGGGGTAGGGCAGCTAGCCAGGCAGACTCAGCGTACAGTGCGCAGCCGCAAGAGCTTGCTGCCGCGTAGGGAGGTTCGTATGCGATACGATCATTCGTTTGCTCGTTTGTCGAAGGAACCGGCGCAAGGGAATCCGCTTCCATCGAGCACTGGGCGATCTCGATCGTGGCTTTGCGGGCTCCTTCTCGGTCTGTGTTCGTTTGTGGGAATCGCTTCGGTTGCGACGCCGCGCGCCATGGCTCAGGACCGTCGTATGACGGATCGCGTCACCGCAGTCATTGGAAGCTGTGGTGCCAAGGTCAAGTCGCTGTCTGGACAGGACGTCAGTGCCGTGCTGCGGAGCGCGCTCCTCAAAGAGCTGCGGGACTCTCCTTCGGTGCGCGTGTTTGAGGACGCCCGCAATGCGCAAGCGCTGGTGTCGGGCTTTAGCGTCGATGGCAGCGTGACCCAGCTTGCGCGTCACAATAGTGCGCAAGGTGACGTGGAAGTGAGCGCCGATGTCAGCTTGATCATCTCTTCACTTCCGGGTCGTCGTGTGGTTGCGATGGTGTCCGGTGGTGCGACGGTGATTGGCTCAGCGACAGCGGACACGCACTTTACGGGACTGCTCATCCAGAACCTGCAGCAGGAAGCGATTGCGCAGGCAGTTTCGCAAGCCACCGCAAGCTGGATCGAGTCGCTGGAACGCAAAAACCAGCGCAAGACCAAGCTGTACGCGATGGCTCCGTAGCGCATCACTTGTCTGGATGACAGGAGCGTTGCGCAATAAGAGGCGCGGAATCTGCTTCTTATTGCTTAGGTGTGACAGACCGCTTCGATGTTGTTCCCATCGGGATCGAGCACAAACGCGCCGTAGTAGTTTGGGTGATACATCGGACGCAGACCGGGCGCTCCGTAGTCCGTTGCTCCGGCGGCCATCGCGGCGGCATAGAAGGCATCCACGGCGGCGCGATCTGCTGCGGCAAAGGCGATGTGCGTGGGCGTGCTCTTCTGCTGACCGTCTTTCCAAAACGACAGCGGACCTGATCCGATCCAGAACTCCGGCTTGCCCTGCTTGCCAAAGCCACAGATGTTCGGGAATTCCTTCAGGGCGGTGATGCCAAGCGGAGCGAGCGCGCGCGTGTAGAAGTCTTTGGAAACGGTGTAGTCGCTGACTGGAAGCGAGATGTGGTCGATGATCATCGGGGTTTTCTCCTTGCGGATGACCTACCACATTTGGCGCACGGATTCTGCGCGTATGTTCAGTGATGAGGTGCGAGCGCGGCGCTGTAGACGGGCGAAGGCGATGGTGCGCTACTGCGGAGCGAGTGCGATGCCGCGATAGGCGGTGTTGGTCGCTGCGGTTGCGAGCGCGGTGGCACCAATCATGTCGATGGCGCTGCCGTCATCGACGAAGCTGACCACGCGGGGCGGACTCTCTGCGGTGGTCGCCAGCAGCACGACGTTATTGCCCGACACAAAGCCAGCCAGGCCGCGCGTTCCAGCGGTGAGGTTCTTGACCAGCGTGCCGGCGAGCGTCCAGGTCGTTCCGCTGAGCTTCCAGCGCTGTACGCCGCCGCCTGCTGCCGAGCCGCGATCGTCGGCCACGTAGATGACATCGATGCCGGGCGTGGCGTCGCGGTCGAGCGCGACAAAGCCGTAGTGCGACGTGGTCGTCTGCGCCGAAAAGCCGCTCAGCAGCGTCGCCGTGGCCGTGGTCTTGGGCAGTCCGCCGGAGCCGACGATGGTGTTGATGCCCTGCGTGGTGCCCGATGCGCTGCTTGCGTACAGCTGACCGCCAAAGATGTTCAGCCAGCGCATGTTGTTGGTAAGCAGCGAGCCGCTTGGCTTGGTCGTGCTGCCAAACGTGGTGTAGACGATGCCCGACGCGCCAGCCGCCCACAGATCGATTCCGTTGTTGCTGGTGACGCCTCGGAACGAGTTGTTCGTCAGAAAGTCCGATGACGTGCTGGTGTCGAGCACGTCCTTGTTGTCCAGGCGACCGATGGTGCGGTTGCCGGTTCCGGTCGACGTCGCCATGCCGACTGCGGTGTCGTAGCCGCCGACGAGCACAAAGTGACCGTCTTCCGAGCGGCTCAGCTGACCTTCCGCCGTCGAAGTGCCGGTGATCGTGAGGATGCGATTCGTGCCCGCGACAGCCGTTGGAAGTGCTTTGGCGGCGCCCACCATGCTGCCATCGCTGATCTTGCGTCGCTCGAGGAATCCAGCGGTCGCGGTTCCGGCCAGCGCGTTTGTTCCATCACCGACGCGCAGCACGATAAACTCCGTCGGAGCAGGAAGTGGGGTCAGATCGGCACCCGCCAGATCAATCGGCGGTGCGGTCAGGTCTTCGCTAACGGCCATGTCCTCTTCGGTCGTGACAGCCATATCGGCAGGCTGTTCTCCCTCGGTGTTGTCTTCTCGACAGTTGGCAAGAGAGAGCAACAGCAGCGGTGCAAACAGCGCAGGTAGACGTTTCATCGATTTCTCCGATTTGATTGGGAACGTGGATGTCTGGTCGGGGGAATCGAGACAAAAGTCTGGCCTCGTCAGCCGCCGTCGTCCCCCCCAAGGTCGCGTGCAGCAGCGTGTCAGTGCTGGCCTAACTACTGTGAGGCCACAGCGCTGTCGCTGCCAGACCAAAAGGGCAGGGTAGAAGGTGGTGTCAGCCTCGGGAAGTTCCCGACATCAGCGGGCGCTTCGGCGGCTTTCGCACAGTCGCATGCACGCAGTGAAGTGAAACCGGATCGGGCTGCTGTCGAGCGCTGGCTAGGACTGCGTCTCTGCGCGCCACACCGACGCCATCGGACGCTGGGCTTCTGCTTCGGGATCGATCGAGGAAGGCGGGATGTTTTCGGGCAGTCCAAAGCGCAGCGTATGGAGCGCTTCTTTGGCCGCTTGGTAGTAACACGACATCGTGCTGCGACCCGGCGCTCGGTCGGGAAACAGCAGCTCTCCACTGGCGGTCAGGATGCGTGACGCCAGCGACTCCTCTTCGGGATCGGCCTGGCCTTGTTCTTTCCACAGCATCTCAAACACCAGCGCTTGCTTGGTTGTGCCCAGCAGATAGACCCGACGCGGATCGACGCCGAGCACACGCATGTGCGGCTCCATCACCTTTAGCTCCAAGAGCGCCGCCATCAGCAGCTCCACTTGGAAGGCAATCATCCGCCGCTCTTTCCAGCGCGACAGCTTTTTTAGCTCCGACGGCAGATACTGAACCCCGAGCCCGACGTGACGCGCTTCGTCTTTTTCAAAGTAGAGCAACAGCTCACACAGCACCGGCTCGACCTGTGACTCGCGCAGCGCTTGAAAGATCGTAAGCGCCAGCGCCTCGATCATAAGCTGCATGCCCATCACCTTGAACAGCGGGTCGTTCGTTCGCAGCACGCCATCAAGCAGCACCCGCGCTTGGCGATTGAGCGGCTGCGGCGAAAAGCCCAGCTCGCGCAGGTAGTCGTGCAGCACGTAAAAGTGACGCGCTTCATCGTGCGCTTGCGAGGTCGCCGCCAGCTTCGGTCCGAGCGGCACAAAGGAATCCGCCAGCTGACTGGCAATCTTCCACGCCGCCAGCTCTCCCCACATCAGGACTTGCAGGATGTTGCCGATGGCGGTGCGCTTTGCGTCATCGAGCTGGATGCCGCCGTGCTTGGCCAGTAGCTCCGGCAGCACCTTCTGACCATCCCACGCCAGCGCTTGGCCGCGATGGTACAGGTTTGTCAGCTTCTCTTGCCGTCGCGCAAGGTCTGCATCTTGGGCCAGAGAAAACATGTCAAAGGGCAGCGGACTGGGACCAAGACCTGCGAGCCACATGGCCAACCTCCCGAGCTACTTGGTTTCGCGGAGCGAGGTCAGAATGGCATCTACCTGTTTTTTCGCATCACCAAACAGCATTCGCGTGTTTTCACGGAAAAACAGCGGGTTGTCGATCCCGGCGTAACCGGACGCCATGCTTCGCTTCATCACCACCGAGGTCTTGGCCTTCCACACCTCGAGCACCGGCATGCCGTAAATCGGGCTCTGCGGATCATCGAGCGCCGACGGATT
>CALMML010000463.1 GCA_937868485.1 uncultured Myxococcales bacterium
TCAAGCCCAAGGTCCGCGCAACGCACTGTCTGCACTGTGGGGAGGAGTTTGGGAGACCAGGTCGGATAGACCGTACCTACTGCGATGAGAGCTGTCGCGTTCTCGCCTACAGGGAGCGCCGCCAGCTCAAGGACCAAGCCAACGGGAGGCCGGTGCCGAGGTGGAGTGTGACGCGGCAACCGCTGCTCCACAAGACTCTTGCAGCGCTGGCGGACTTGCAGTCCCAGATCGTCGACATCGGTCACTCGCTACAGGCCGAGGAGAAGGCGGAGCGGCAGCGGAGGGACGCGGTGGTGACACCGCTGGCCGATGCGGAAAAGGAGAGCCTGCGGAAAGAACTTAACGAGGTGAGAAAGCTGCTCGCCAATGCGGAGACGAGAATTGCAGAGTTAGAGGGAGTTGTTGCGCAGCAGAGCCAAACGATTCGCGATCTGGAAGGACGAAGGCCGGAACAGAGTAGTCCACCCACGACGGGAATACAGCATGCGCTGCACGCCTTGGCACAGGAAATCACTCGCGATGAGGAGCGATGGCTCATCGAGGTGGGTGAATCCATTCGAAGTGGCTACGATCCGAAGACTGATCGATTGCTCGATCTCAAGTTCGACGAGCTGCGGGCAGAGCAGGATCTGGCGGACGCAGAGGAGCGGGCCGGAGGAGTCCCGAGTATCCGTCTTCACAGACGCGGATTGCTGCTGTGGCCCATGGCGATGTGGGCTGCGCTTGCGGCGCGGCAGGAGGAAGCGTCAAGGCAGCACACGGGACTATTTTCGAGCAAACCACAGATCCGGTGGGGTCAGTCGCTGCGGCCTGGTGATGAGGGGCATCTCTGTGAGCTGAGCGCGGCGCGCACGCGCGATCTGAGGAGGAAATTGTCGGCATCTTATCGACGGTAAAACCAGTCGACGATAGAATGGCTAGCTGAGTTTTCGGGGCGGATGGGAGATCGGGCTTGGTCCCTCGTTGTCTTTGTCGCGCGACTGGCATAGCATCCGGCCATGTCTGTCTCCATCCATCGGGCTCAGCTTCGGGAACTCCTCTCTTCCGTGCTTCGGACTGATGAAGACTTCGTCGCGTTTGTGTTGGATTACTTTTCCGACGTGGCCCGAAAGTTTGGAAGCGGAATGGATCGTGTCGGCAAGATGAATCTGCTGATGCAAAGCATCGAGGAAGACGAGATCCTGAGCGCCCTGCTCCGGGCGCATCCGGAGATACAAGCACGACTTGGACAAAAGCATGTGCTGCCGACTGCTCGTCATCCACTGTCATCTGTCCCCGCAGCGCTGCCAGTCGCGTCCGTTGCAAGCAGCACGCTCAATCCACAGGATGAACCACCGCAGTACGTGCTGCATCTGTCGGACTTGCACTTTGCAGAGTCAACGCAGGCGGCGCAGTGGCACACGCAACTGATGCTGGATCTGCGCAACCAAATGCAGATCGAGAGTCTGTCTGGAATCGTGCTTTCAGGCGACATCACCAACCATGCCACCAACGATCAGTTTGGCTATGCACAGCGATTCTTAGAACGGGTCTGTAAGACCTTTGCGGTCCCCTCAGGACGGCTCCTTGTGGTTCCAGGGAATCATGATGTGAACTGGAGCCTGACCGATTCTGGCCAAAACGGATTCCCGCCCTACGCATCGTTTCATCAGACCGTCACTGGGTCAAAATACCCACTTGATCCGGCGAAGCAATCGACGGTGATGCACTGGCCGGAACACAATCTTGTCTTGGTCGGTTTCAACTCTGCTTGGAAGACGGATCGGGCCAATCCTGCTCGCGCGGGTCTGCATGAGGAAGCGTTTGCAGATGCAGTTGCGCATGTGATGGAAGATCGCACGTACAGGGACTGCACGAAGCTCGCCGTATGGCATCATCCTCCGTCGGAACTCTCGACGGAAGCGGGCCTTGATGGGGCGCTCCTTCAGCAGCTCGCGCAAGCGGGCTTTCAGCTTGTCCTTCATGGTCACATTCATCGCGCGGACAATGCTCTGTTTCGGTACTACCGCCAAAGTCCAATGGGAGGACTGGAAATCCTGACCGCTGGCACATTTGGCGCACCGACGAAAGAGCTGGTCAAAGGGTATCCATTCCAGTACCAAGTCCTGGCGTTTTGTGGTGGCGATCTAACCGTGCATACACGCAAGCGCGAAGATGTTGCAGGGGGCTGGGTCGCAGATCACAGGTGGCAGCAAGGACCGGGACGGAGTCCGCTTTCGCATTACCAGATTGAGCTAAGAGCTCGACGGTCAGTTCCCCATTCAGGGAACAAGAGAGCCACATCAGAGGCAGTAAAGCAAAGCGAACCGCAGGCAGATCAACAGAGGACCAGTGCCGCCGAACAGACCGCACATGCGGCGAAGGTGTTTTCGGATGGC
>CALMML010000464.1 GCA_937868485.1 uncultured Myxococcales bacterium
TGTTTATGCGGCGCTGGGTGAGCGCGCGGATGCGCTGGCTGCAGGCCAATCGGCCCCGCTACAAGGCCCCTTCGCCGCCCTCACCGATTCCGGCCCCGAGCGGGCCCGCTCCCTCGCCTCCGACGTAGCATCGCCCGCCGCATCATCACGGCGCGGGTCCCCCTTCCCGGCGACGCTTTTTCCATCGGCCCTGACGGCCCGCTGAAAAAAGGTCTCTGGTCGGCCCACGCCTTAGTGGTCATCCCGGCGCGGGTCCAGTCTGGGGTGCTTGTCGAAGCGCTTTGGTGCGCGGTAGGGTGCGCCACTTGACTTGCAAAGGACCTGCTGCGATGCGGAACGCCGCCCCTGCCGCAAACGACACCCACGCAGACCCGCTCTTTTTGCCAACCCTTGGTGCGCACCGCCTGCCGCCAGTGCGGCTTCGCCCGTCTGGCTGGCTGCTCTTGGCCTGTGCGGCGCTTGGCTGTAGTGAAAAGCCTGCGCCTGCCCAACTGACCGTGCCTTCCGAAGCGGCTACGTTGCGGGCGGCCTATGTGTCTGCGGTGCAGCGAGACGCCGACCCAAGCTACGCCGCCGTGACCGTGCGCCCCGGTGCGCTGCGCTTTGAGACGGCGACCCAGCAGCTGACCACGCAGCTGGACCGTCAGCACGTCCAGGTGGCGCATCACAGCGGCGGTGGGGTGGACCTGACCCTGTCGTCGTATGGCTGTGCGATGGCTCCGACCCGCCCCGAGCCCGTGGTGCCTGTGGCCCTGGGCAATCGCGTCGAATACCACCGGCCCGGCCTGCGGGAGTGGTACGCAAACGGTCCGCTCGGGCTGGAGCAGGGCTTTGTGGTGGACGCGCCTGCGCATCAGGCGTCGTGTGGCGAAAAGCTGGTGCTGCGCCTTGGGCTTTCGGGCTCGCTGCGTCCGTCCCTGTCCGCCGATCACAGCTACCTCGATCTGCGCAGTGAGTCGGGCCAGCCGGTGCTGCGCTACCAAGACCTGTATGCCCACGATGCGACGGGTCGAGCGCTTCCGACCGGGCTGGCGCTCGTCGGATCGCAGGTCGAGCTGTGGATCGATGACGCGGCGGCCACCTATCCGATCACGGTCGATCCGCTGCTGCGCTGGGTCGAGCAGCAAAAGCTGATTGCCAGCGATGCCGCGACCAACTCCTACCTCGGGGTGAGCGCGGCGATCTCGGGCGATACCGCGATCCTTGGTGCATCGGGACTGACCGTCATGGGCAAGGCCTACGCGGGCGGGGCCTATGTGTTTGTGCGCTCGGGCACCACCTGGACCGAGCAGGCCAAGCTGACCACCACCGATGCCGCGAGCAATGCGCTCGGCGATGCCGTCGCGCTGTCCGGTGACACCGCCGTGCTGGGCGCGCGCTTTGTGGACGGGGTGGGCAAGACCTACGCGGGCGCCGCCTATGTGTTTGTGCGCTCGGGCACGACCTGGACCCAGCAGGCCAAGCTGGTCCACCCGACGCCCGCTGCGTTTGACTACTTTGGCACCTCGGTCGCGGTCTCGGGGGACACCGTGCTCGTGGGCTCGCCGCGTACCGACTCCTCGGGGCTTGGCGACTCGGGGGCGGCCTATGTGTTCGTGCGCACGGGGACAACCTGGACCAAGCAGGCCGAGCTGCTCGCCGGAGACATTCGCATCCAGGGCCAGTTTGGCAGCTCGGTGGCGCTCGATGGCAATGAGGCCGTCATCGGCGCGCCCTGGCAGTGGTCCAGCGGTTTCTCGCCGCGCTCGGGTGAGGTCTACGTGTTTTCCCGCAGCGGCACCACCTGGACCCAGACCGCCAGCTTGCAGGCCGCAGACGGCGCGATGGACGACTACCTGGGCACCTCGGTGGCCTTTTTTGGCAACCTGCTTGTCGCGGGGGCACCTGGCGTCGATCTACCCGCTGCCAAGACCGCCGCCGGAGCCGCCTATCTGTTTGCCCGCAGCGGCAGCACCTGGACCCAGGCGGCCAAGCTGACGGCCCCCGATGCGGCAAAAGATGACGGCTTTGGAACCTCGGTCGGTGCGGCCTCCGACACCGTGGCGATTGCCGCACCTGGGGCCGATCTGCCCAGCAAGACCGAAGCGGGCGCGGTGTACCTGTTTACAAACGGCGCGGGATCGTGGGCGCTGCGCACCAAGCTGGTCGCTTCGGACGCCGCTGCCGCGCAGTCGTTTGGCTATGGCCTTTCGCTGTCTGACGACACGCTGGTGGTCGGGGCGTCCGGCTCGGCGATTGCTGGCAAGACCTCTGCCGGGGCGGGCTATGTCTATGCCGCTGTGGCCGCCAAGACCGATGGCACCGCCTGCACCGACGCGAGCGAGTGCCAGAGCGGCTTCTGTGTCGATGGCGTCTGCTGCAGCTCCGCGTGCGGCGGCGGCGATGCCGGGGACTGCCAAGCCTGCGCGGTGGCCAAGGGCGCGGTCCGCGATGGCACCTGTGCGCCGGTCAAGATGGGCACAACCTGCCGCATCGCCGTGGGCCTGTGTGACGATGCCGAGGTCTGCGACGGCACCGCCACCGCCTGTCCGGCCAACCGCGTCAAGGCCGCTGGCACCGTCTGTCGTCCCGCTGGTGGCGACTGCGATGTCGTCGAGGTCTGCGATGGCACCGCCAGCACCTGCCCGACCGATCAGGTCAAGTCCACAGGCACCATCTGTCGTCCCAAAGCGGGCGAGTGTGACACGGCGGAGTCCTGCTCGGGCCTGCCGTTCATCAAGACCTGCCCAGCCGACGTCGTGCTGTCCGCTGGCTCGGTCTGTCGGCCCAGCGCGGGCGTCTGCGATGTCGCCGAGAGCTGCACCGGCACCACCGCCGACTGCCCGACCGACAGCTTCAAGCCCACCACCACCGAGTGCCGCTCCGCCGTCGAAGCCTGTGACGCGCCGGAGTTTTGCTCGGGCAGCGCCGCTGCCTGCCCCGCCGATGTGGCCAAGCCCGCCACCGCGCTGTGCCGCCCCGCCATCGGCGACTGCGACGCCCCCGAGTTTTGCACCGGCACCACCAAGAGCTGCCCGGCGGACGCGCTTGCTTCCAGCACCACCGTCTGCCGCCCCGCCGTCAGTGCCTGCGACGTGGCCGAGACCTGCTCGGGTGTGTCGATCGTCTGTCCGCCGGACGTGCAGGGCATGTGCAAGATGGAAGCGGACCTGTCTGTGACGCTGTCGGCCAGCCCGGTGCAGCTTGCCACCCCAGGGGACACGACGCTGTCGCTGCTCATTCGCAACAGCGGACCGATCGCGGCGACCGGCGTGGTGCTGCGGCTCGACCTGCCTGCGGGGGTGCAGTTTGTGCGGGGCGACGGCGACAAGTGGACCTGCGGCTACTCGGATGCAAACAGCGTGGGCTGCGTGCGGCTGGAGCTGCCGCCGGGTCAAGCCGACACCGTGCAGCTTGTCCTGCGGGTTACGCCACCGAGCAGCCAGTTCACCTTGGCGGCGACGGTTCGATCGGCGCAGGGGGACCCGCTGCCAGCCAACAACACCAGCGCGGTCACGATCACCACACTGGCCGCCGCAGCAGCAGACGCCGCGACGGGCTGTTCCGCCAGCTCGACCCGCCCTGGGTCCCCTTCTGTGCCGCTGCTGGCGCTGATCCTTGGCGGGCTTCTGTCCCGCCGCCGCCGCGCTGCCGATCGCAGTGGCCGATCGCCTACAGCCCCCGTATAGATCCCTCCAAGTCCATGTCCGAGGGCGGGGCGGCACTTCTGCTGCCTGCGCCGTCGTACCCAGGTAGTCACCGCACCCCACGAGGTCTACACGTTCCATGCGTTCTCTCACGTCGTTTACGAAGAAGCTGCTGCCCGTTGCCTGCGTCGCGCTGTCGGCCTGCGGCGAGCTGCCCCCCGACCTGCAAGCCCCGGTCGACAGCCCCGAGCCGTCCGCGCACGTTCAGCCGCTTACCGGCGAAGCGCCCGCCGCGCACGTTCAGCCGCTGACGGACGAAGAGTCCGCCACCCTGCGCGCGGGCGGCGACTGCGGCCTGGTGATTCCCACGCGCGATGGCGAATACGTGCTGAGCGAGGTCAAGCAGCTCGAAGACATTGACCTATCGGGCTGTAGCTATTTTGATGGAAATGTCCGCGTTGCGTTCAAGGTTCCGCTGGTTCCCACGGCGCAGCGATATCTGTTCGATCTGGCCAATGTCAAAGAAGTCAAAGGGCGAATCCTTCAGCGCGACAAGGGCGATACGGTAACCACGCAGCTCGCGATGTTTACCGGGCTAGAGCGCGCCGGACAGATTGACAACCAGTACCTCATTGGCTGTCCCTATCCCGCACTGAAGAGCACGGATCTGCTGATTTTGAACAGTGGGCACTGCGAGTTTCCTGCGCTGGAAACCGTCAAGGATATGTACCTAAGCGGCTCGACCAGCGCGAGCAGCTTTGCCAAGCTGACCACGGCAGAGTCGATCTATGTCCGTGGAAGCTGGGTGAGCCTTGGCGGCTTCAAGGCGCTGACCCAGGTGGGCAAGCTGATGATCCACGATGACTGGGGCGGAACGGTGAAAGGATCGTTCCCCGTCCTTGCCACGCTGGGCGAGCTGATCCTTTCCAAGCAGGACATCTGCGGGCTGTCGACGCCGAAGCTGACCTCGGTGACTGGAAACGTGCAGCTCAAGAAGGGCACCTGCTCGATGGCGCTGCTGGGTGCGGTGGTGAGCGTGGGCGGCAACCTGGCGCTGGAAGAAGACCCACCGATATCGAGCGGGTCATCGCACAGCGGCCTGGCGAAGCTGGTGAGCGTGGGCGGCAATATGACGATAAAGGTCGATAACGACTCGATCACAGGCTATAACGCGCTAAAGACGGTGGGGGGAACGCTGACCATTTCCTCTCAAAAAGCCGACTCGCTGACAGCCTTTAAAGCAGTGACGACCCTGGGCGGGCTTGCGATTGATGCAGATCGGATGAAGATTACGGGATTTCAAAAGCTGACCACCGTCAACGGTCCCGTTTCGATCAAGAGCAATGCCAGCCTATCAGGGTTCCAGCTTGTGCAAACAGTCAAAGGCTCACTGTCGCTTAGCACGGACTCGTTTGGCGACGCCGTGTTTGGCAAACTCCAGGTGCTGGATGGCTCGCTGCGGGTTGAAAACTTGGGGAGCACGCAGCCGTGGTCGCCATTCCCGGCCCTGACCGAGGTGAAGGGCGATGTCGAGACGATCCGAAGCGGACGGGGATATGATGCGCTGGTCACGGTGAGGGGCTCGCTGTCGATCCTCAATGTGATGAAGGACTCGACGGGGATGTACTCGATTCCGGGCTTTCGCAGCGTCAAGACGGTCGGCAAAGACTTGATCCTGTCCCGAGCGGCGATCTCGTTCGGTCCGTATGGCACGCAGCGGCTGCTCGATCAGCTGGTCGGCTTCACCGGCAGGGTCATCCTGCACTAGCGCGAAGTCACGGCGCGGGTCCCCCTTCCCGACGACGCTTTTTTATCGTGCCGCAAGCGTCCCGAAAAAAAGGTCTCTGGTCGGCCCACGCCTTATTGGTCATCCCGGCGCGGGTCCCCCTTCCCGACGACCTTTTTTTCGGCCCGGGGTCGGTCCGAAA
>CALMML010000465.1 GCA_937868485.1 uncultured Myxococcales bacterium
GGCTGGCTGCCGCGCGCGATGGAAGGTCCAACGGCATCGAGCGCGGTGTTCTACGGTGGGCTGTCGGTTCACATGGGCGTCTATCTGCTGATTCGATCGGCGCCGGTGCTGGAGCACGCTCCGCTGGTGCGGCTTGGGATCGTGGGAATTGGCGGCGTGACGGCGGTGATGGCGGCGCTGTCGGGACAGGTGAGCGCCGATGCCAAGAGCGGGCTGGCCTACGCGACGATCAGCCAAGTCGGCTTGATGTTTGTCGAGGTTGGGCTCGGGCTGCCGAAGCTGGCGCTGCTGCACCTCGCGGCGCACTCGCTTCTGCGCTACTACCAGTTTTTGCGCACGCCTTCGACGCTGCAGGATGCGCTGTATCGACGGCGGGCCGGAGGTCAAGCTGCGATGGCTTTTCAGGCGCAAGCCGCGTCACCGCGTCAGCGCTTCTTGTATCGCCTGGCGATTGAGCGGTTTGCGATAGAGGCGGTGCTGGATCGCTGGGTGGCGCGTCCGCTGTTGTCGCTGGCGCGAGCGCTCGGTCGTCGTGAAGATGCGCTGGTCGGCTGGCTGATGGGCGACTCGCAGGCCGGAAAGGACCAGGGCCATGGAAACTGATCTGCTGCTGATGACGATCATTTGGGCGCTGCCGCTTGCGATGTCGCTGCTGCTGCGCGGCCCGCGTCTGGATCGTGCGGTGCGACCGCTGGCCATTGTGACCACGGCGCTGGTGGTGCTGCTGTCGCTGTGGGCGTTTGTGCGTGATGGCTCGGAGCATCACTTTGCGCGCAGCGAAGCGACCTGGGCACCGATGCTGCTCGGGATTCGCTATCACGTCGGCATTGATGGACTCAGCGCGGTGCTGCTGCCGGTGTCGGCGGGAATTGTCTTGTGTGTGCTCTTGGCGGCGCCTCGGCGGCTGCTGACGAGCGTGCTGATTCGACGGATGCTGCTCACCGAGAGCTTGCTGCTCGGCGTGCTGGTGTCGCTGGATCTGAGCATCCTGCTGCTGTTTTGGGTGTCGTCGCTGTGGCCGCTTCTGTGGGACATGTATAAGCGCGGCGAGCGAGGCGGGATGCGGATGATGACCATCCTGGGCGTGGCCAGTGCGCTGCCGATGGTGGTGTTTGTGCTGCTGCTCGGGGTGTTTCGTGCCAAGTCAGGGGCAGCCGTGCAGACGCCGTACGATCTGATTGCGCTGTCGCAGCGTCAGATGACCGATCCGCTGCCGAGCTGGCTCGGGATCTTGGTGATGATTGGAGCGCTCACGCGGATGGGCTGCTTTCCGTTTCACTTCTGGATTGCGCCGCTGTCGGAGCGAGGTCCGCTGCCGCTGGTGCTGACCGCGTTTGCGACGCCGCTCGGTCTGTTTGTGATGACGCGGGTGATGATGCCGCTGTTCCCGGAGCTGTTTACGCAGGCGATGCCGGTGCTGTTGCCGCTCGGTCTGGTGACGGCGACGTACGGGGCGATCCTGGCGATGGCGCAGCACGATCTGCGGCGGATGCTTGGCTACTTTTGGATCAGCCAGCAGGGGTTTTTGCTCGCGGGCGTGGCGTCGATGAATGCGCCGGGTGTGAGCGGATCGCTGATTCACGCGATTGGCACGGTGGTGGTGCGAACGGGTCTGGCGCTGCTGATTGGTGCGATTTATGCGCGAACCGGCACCTGCGATGTCCGCAAGCTGGGAGGCTTGGTGCGAACGGCTCCGCGCATGGCCACCGGCTTTCTGCTGCTGGGAGTGGCGGCGGTTGGCAGTCCGGGCACGCTCGGCTTTGTGTCCGAGGACTTGATTGTGCAAGGTCTGCTCGATCACCACGCGATTGCTGCCGTGATGGTGCTGATTACGACCGCACTCAACGGAATTCTGCTGTTTTTGGCGTTCCTGCGGGTGTTTTTGGGGGAAGGACTGGGGCAGTCGGCCACCGAGATGACGTTCCCGGATCTGCTGCCGCGTGAGCGCTGGGTCGCGGTGTCGCTGTTTGGGCTGCTCTTGCTGGGCGGTCTGCTGCCGGCGCCGCTGCTCGCGGTGCGGACTTCGGTGGTGGACGCGCTGCACGACATCGAAAAGCCGGGGCTGCATGCTCCGGCGGACAGTGCGGCTGAAGTCGACGCGCATGCGCCGGCTCCGCACGCACCGTAGCGATCGTTAGCCGATGCCGAGGCCGTGGCGAACCACATCGACCAGGGCTTCGGCGCGGGCCCTAAGGCCGGTCAGGTCGAGCGGCCTGTAGATGAGGTTGACCGCCGCGCGCACCATCTCGTAGTCGCCGGGCTTGACCGGATAAATCTTCGACGGGATGTGCAGCGGGAAGCGATCGCCGACGACGGCTTTGGCGTTGCAGCAGGCGCGCAGGCCCTCGCGACCGTTTAGGCGGCCAAAGCCCGAGTTGCGGACGCCGCCAAACGGCAGACCTTGGACCATGTAGGCCAGGCCGTAGTCGTTGATGCAGGTCGATCCGGCGATGAGCTGATCGGCGAGCCGACGGGCGCGCGCTTGATCCTTGCTAAACACGCTGGAGCCGAGTCCAAAGACGCTGTCGTTGGCCAGCTCGATGGCGTGGGCGTCGTCGCGGACGCGCATGATGGCCATGACCGGGCCGAACGTCTCTTCGCGCATGATGGCCATGCTGTGATCGACGTCGACGAGCACGGTGGGCTGAAAGAAGCTGCCGCCGGGACGACGAGCACCACCGACGAGGGCTTTGGCTCCTTTGCTGACCGCATCGTGGACGAGGTGTTCGACGATCTCGACCTGATGCGGCATGGTCATGGCACCGACGTCGATGTCGGCGCCATTTCCCGACAACGGATCACCTTGGCGCAGGGCTTGGGCCTGGGCGACGACGCGCTCGATGAAGCGGTCGTAGATGCCGTCCATGACGTAGATGCGCTCGGCGGCGAGGCACATCTGACCGGAGCAGATGAAGACGCCCGCGAGTGCGCCTGCGACGGCTTGCTCGAGGTCGGCGTCATCACAGACGATGAGCGGATCTTTGCCGCCCAGCTCGAGGATGACGGGCGTGAGGTTCTGGACGCTGCCTTCGAGGACGCGGCGACCGTTTGGAACCGAGCCGGTAAAGACGATCTTGTCGACGCCGCAGCGAACCAGGGCCGCGCCGGTGTCGCCGTAGCCGGTGATGATTTGAACGAGGTCGGGAGAGTGTCCGCACGACGAGAGCACTTCGTCGAGGAGCGCTTGAACGCGCGGTGCGGAGTAGCTGGACCACTCGGAGACCTTGGCGAGGACGGCGTTGCCTGAAAACAGCGCCGGAATCATCGGACCGAGGATGTTTTGCAGCGGGAAGTTCCACGGACAGATGACGCCGATGACGCCGAGCGGATGGAACTCGATGGTGGCGGTCTTGTGAAGCAGCAGCCCCGACGAGATCTTTTCGGACTTGAGGTCTTCTTCGCCGTTTTTGATGGTGTAGCGGATCTTTTCGCAGACGGGGAAGATCTCGCCCATCATCGCGTTTTGCAGGGTCTTGCCCGCCTCGGCGGACAGCATGCGGCACAGCTCGTCGGCGTGGTTTAGGACGGTGTCGAGCAGCTTGCGCAGGACGCGACGACGCTCGGCAAAGCTGGTCTTTTTCCACTTTTGCTGGGCGATGCGGGCGCGGGCCAGGCGCTCGCTGACTTCGGCGGCGTCCATGGCGGGCACTTCACCGAGCA
>CALMML010000466.1 GCA_937868485.1 uncultured Myxococcales bacterium
CCATGGCTACCGCGACGAACGACGAGCGCGAAGCTCACTGCGCAGACGGTCCCACCCGGCATCATCCATCTCAATGCCTTCGCCACGCGCAAGCTCGGTCAGTCCTTCGTCGAGCATGCGACGCAGCTCCACCTTGGAAATCCCCGTCTCTGCATCGACGTGGTCAGCCGTCAAAATCGCTTGCGCAAGCGCCATGGGAAGACGCTAGCGCAGCTTAGACCCAAAGCACAAGGGATTGATGGACGAAAAGGAGTGCCCACTCGATTCGACTCTTCATATGATGCGCCAACTTTTCCGAGGTGAATCATGGCCAGCTCGTCGAATACGGCTCGTTCCTCGTCACAAATCGCTGAACAGGAAGTCCATTTCTTCGTCGCGTACAATCTTCGGGAGGCACGCAAGCTACCATCGCAGCGGATGCCTGCGGCGCACCAGAGTGCAGCGCTCGGTAAGCTCAGGAGTTGGTTTGAGTCTTCGACGGCGGAGTCACGCGGTGGACTGATGGTTCTGCCGACGGGTGGAGGCAAGACATTCACGGCGATTCGCTTTCTGTGCGCTGGACCGCTGGCACAAGGTTACAAAGTGCTGTGGCTCGCGCACACGCATCACCTACTCGAGCAGGCATTCAGAGAACTCGGCCCGCAAGATGAGTCGCAGCGCTCTGCGGTCGGTCACATCCCCGAACCACGAGAGACGCTGCGGGTGCGGGTTGTGTCTGGGACAGAGGGACATTATCGCGTCGCTGGCATTGATCCGGCTGATGACGTGGTCATCGCGACGCTCCAGACCATCTGCAAAGCGTTTTCTGACCAGACACGCGGCGACGGCCACCCCAACCTCATGCGTTTTCTGGATAGTTGCGACGGCAAGCTCTGTGTTGTGTTCGATGAAGCGCACCACGCTCCTGCCCCGAGCTACCGACGTTTCATCGAGAAACTGCGCCTTCGTTATTCCAAGCTGTGCCTGCTTGGACTGACCGCAACACCGACCTACACCGACCAGCGAAAGCGCGGCTGGTTTGGCAAGCTGTTTCCGCAGGGCATTCTCTATCAGGTGTCCCCGTCGGAATTGCAGGCTGCTGGCATCCTGGCGAAGCCCATCTACGAAGAGCCAAGAACGCACGTCCCGGCAGTATTTGACGACGACGAATATCAAAAGTGGCTGGGAACTTATGGAGACATTCCAGAGCACATCATCAAGAAGCTGGCAGAGAACCGCGAGCGCAACGAACTGATTGCCAACTGGTATGTGAACCACAAGGAGCAGTACGGCAAGACGATCATCTTCGCGGATCGCTGGACTCAGTGCGAAGCCATCGCAGCGCTACTAAAAAATCGAGGCATCGAGGCGGAATCGGTCTATTCCCACGTCGATGCAAGCTTGCCAACTGTTGAGGCCCGCAATCGACGGACTCGGGATGAAAATGCCAGAGTCTTGGCCAGATTCCGTGCAGCCAAGTCGGGAGTTCTGCTCAACGTCCGCATGCTCACCGAGGGGACCGATCTGCCGGATGTGCAGAGCGTGTTCCTGACGAGGCAGACCACCAGCGAGATCCTGCTCACACAGATGGTCGGAAGGGCGCTGCGGGGACCAAAGTTTGGCGGTACAGAAGAAGCCCGGATTGTCTGCTTTATCGACGACTGGAAGCAGATGATCAACTGGGCTGGCTTTCATGACCTGGGTGGAGGCGCAGTCAACGACCCAACGAAGAAGGTCGAGCATCCACCACTTCAGCTTATCTCCATCGAGCTGGTTTCACGCCTTGCCCGTCAGATGGACAGTGGACAGCTCATCGCCGAGCATCCATTCCTTTCGCTCCTTCCTATCGGCTGGTACAGGGTCGAATATCAGGTGGTGAAAGCAGGATCGGATGACGTAGAAGACAAGCACGAACTGATCTTGGTCTTCGACGCTCAAGCGGAATCCTACAAGAAGCTGATTCAGTTCCTTCGCGGGCAGAAGCTCGATGAATTTGAAGGGACTGAAGTCAGCATGAACGCGGTGGAGAAGACACTTAAGGACTGGAAAGCTGCGTACTTCTCCGACGAGAATGCAGGCATCGGCGGCGATCTCCTGTGGAATCTGTTTCGCATCGCTCGCCACATCGCGCAGCAGGAAAGCGAACCCACGTTTCATGCGTTTCCTGAACGAAAATCCCACGACCTCGACGGCTTGGTCGAACGGCTCCTCGACTTACCGGAAAGAAAGGTCGCAGAGCGTCTGCACCTCGAGTTTGTGCAGCAAGATCGATTTTGGCGTGTTCTCTACGGCAACTACAATGCCTTCAAGTCACAGTTTGACGCCTGCCGCAACCGAATCATCGAGGCGGAGACGCTCGGCAAGGACCCAGGAACTCACAGGCCGATTGCTGTTGGGGAGGTCACGGACATTGCTGCGGATCATGAACCGACCGAGGAGGTCAAAGAGAGCGTCAAGCAGCGTGATGGGTGGCTCTGCTTGTGCTGCCACGAGGACAATCGACGACTCCTCCAGATCGACCACATCGACCCGAGATACTATGGCGGCAGCAACGCACTGGACAACCTCCAGACACTCTGTCGGAGCTGCAATCAGAATCGCGGAACCAAGGGCAACACAAGCGAGTGGAACTATCGGAACAATAGGACAAGCCTGACGGGAGCACCCGCATTCCCGACACTGGAATGGAGCAAGGCGATTCCCAAAGATGTGCGGGATACCGAGGAGTGGGAGAAGTTCTTGCGCCGCACCATCAACACGTTCTATCGCTGCGCTGCCGTCGAGTCGGTCAAAATCGGAAAGCGCGGACCTCTGTTCTATCGCTGGGAGGTGCGACTATTCCCAGGAAACAATCCGTCTTGGCTCGATGCGCACCTCGACGGTCTGGCGCAGAACATTCGCAGCACCAGACAGTCAGATGGCGTGGGCGGACCGGATAGCATCGTCATCCTCTGATCTTCGTGGGGGAACCGTGTCGGCGCTGAGCAGCCGACTCACCGCTCCGTTGTGCCAGGCGTTCGCGTTCTCGGGGCGGTAGCCTTCGGTCCAGAGGGTGCTCCCGATGACGCGGATGCTGTAGCCTTGCTCGTGGAGCTGTCTGGCGCGGACCTGGACGTCGGGGAGGTCCGATTTGTCCGACGGTTGTGGATCGAGGAGTCGCAGAATGATCGCTGCGTGCCACTCGCCACCCCGCGCCGGAGCGAGTCCGGCCTCGTCGAGTTTTCGACCAATCTCGCGGAGTGACATCCCCATCCGTCGGTATTCCGTCGCAAGCCGGAGCGTTCGTTCCTTGTCAAAGGTTCGGACCTGTCCGACGAACTTTCGACGGTTCTGAGGCGTCACGTCACATCCTTCGCGAAGGAGAATCCGCCGCACTGATGCTCTACACCACTCGCCGCCTCTCGGTGACGGTACGTTTTCACTGCGCAGGTGGCGTGCAATTTTCGACGGTGAAATGTCGGCTTTGTGCATCTCGACGATTCGCCTCAGCGTCGCCAGCGCCTCGGGTGACGCGACCATCTGCCGACGCCCAGCGCTGTCAACCTCCGTCGAGTACACATACCCAAACGGCGCCGATCCGAGCGCTACGCCTCGCTGCTTGAGGTGCTGCATCGCTTCCCTCGTTCGGTCGCTGATGGCCTCGCGTTCCCACTGCGCCACCGACGTCAGCACGTTCAGAATCAGCTTGCCGCTCGCCGAGCGCGTGTCAATCGAGTCCGTCACTGATAGCAGCGACCACGGCTTCCCGTCAGTGAAATACTGCTCGCAGAGGAAACCCAAGTCTTTCACGCTCCGCGTGAGCCGGTCGAGTTTGACGACGATGATCGCCTGCGCCTCGCCACGGTCCAGGAGCCGCAGCGCCGCCGCCAGCCCCGGACGCTTGAGCGTATTCGCCGATAGCCCTTCGTCGCAGCATACACGGATAAGCTCGATATCATGCAGTTTACAAAACGCAGAGAGCTTCGCTTTTTGCGCCTCCAGACTGACCCCTTCCGAAACCTGAACCTCCGTACTCACGCGAACGTAGCCCACCGCCCGCATGTGGGCCGAACCGCGCCCTGTAGTCACCTGTGCCGAGGCTGTTGTCTTGTTCTGGGACGATCCATTTTCGCCATCAGTACAGGCTTTGGGGGACTGTTTCGGTTTCCAACTGG
>CALMML010000467.1 GCA_937868485.1 uncultured Myxococcales bacterium
CGTGACTTCGATCTGCGGGATGCCACGCGGAGCCGGCGGAATGCCGTCGAGGTGGAATCGACCGAGGATCTTGTTGTCACGCGCCATCTGACGCTCACCCTGAGTCACTACGACTTCAACCGTCGTCTGACCATCTGCCGCCGTCGAGAACGTCTCCGTCTTCTTCGTCGGGATGGTGGTGTTGCGCGGGATCATCGGCGTCATCACGCCACCCAGCGTCTCAATGCCCAGCGTCAGCGGAGTCACGTCGAGAAGCAGGATGTCCTTCACTTCGCCCGACAGAACGCCCGCCTGAACCGCCGCGCCGAGTGCCACGACCTCGTCCGGGTTTACGCCCTTGTGCGGCTCTTTCTTGAAGAACTCGCGCACGACCTTCTGAACCAGCGGAATGCGCGTCGAGCCACCAACGAGAACCACTTCGCCGATGTCTTCGACCTTCTTGCCAGCGTCGGCCAGCGCCTTCTTCGTCGGCTCCAGCGAGCGCATCACGAAGTCCTCGATCATCTTTTCGAGCTTGCTGCGCGACAGCTTGATCTGAAGGTGCTTCGGGCCCGTCGCATCGGCGGTAAGGAACGGCAGGTTGATCTCCGTCTCCGCAACCGTCGACAGCTCAATCTTCGCCTTTTCAGACGCTTCCTTGAGCCGCTGCAGCACCATCTTGTCCTTGCTGACGTCGATGCCGGTGTCCTTCTTGAACTCCGCGATCAGCCAGTCCATCAGGCGCATATCGATGTCGTCGCCGCCAAGGTGCGTGTCGCCGTTGGTCGAGATGACTTCGACGACCTTTTCACCGACTTCGAGGATCGAGATATCGAACGTGCCACCACCGAAGTCGTAGACCGCGATCAGGTGGTCTTTGCCCTTATCCAGTCCGTACGCGAGCGCCGCTGCCGTCGGCTCGTTGACGATACGCTTTACATCCAGGCCAGCGATTCGGCCCGCGTCTTTGGTCGCTTGCCGCTGCGCGTCGTTGAAGTACGCCGGAACGGTGATGACAGCCTCGGTCACTTTGTCGCCCAGGTAGTCTTCCGCCGCTCGCTTGAGCTTGGCGAGAACCTTGGCCGACACTTCTTGCGGCGAGTAGCGCTTGCCTCGGATCTCGACGGCGGCATCGCCATTGTTCGCTGCGGTGATTTTGTACGGGACGCGACGGGCTTCGTCGCCCACTTCACCGGCCTTGCGGCCCATGAAGCGCTTGATCGAATAGACCGTGTTTTCTGGGTTTGTGATCGACTGGCGACGAGCAACTTGGCCGACCAGGATCTCTCCCTTTTCGTCGAAACCGACCACCGACGGAGTCAGTCGCCCGCCTTCTTCGTTCACAATGACCTTGGGCTCTTTGCCGTCCATGATGGCGACGACAGAGTTGGTCGTGCCAAGGTCGATACCGATGATCTTTCCCATGTTCGTTTTGCCTCCGGGCGAACCCAGTTGTTTTCGCTATCTGGTTCGAATGTTCCGATTTTCTGCTGCGAAAATAAGCATGCATGTCATGCCGTCAAGGCCACGCGCTCATCGAATCGCGGTCGAAATGTAGCCGCTCCTGCGTGTGCCTGCGCATGCTCGCTGTTCTTCGAGCTTGCCCAATCGCTGGCATCTTCGCGTCTGAGCCCGCCATCGATTGCGGCAGGTGATGACACAGCGCGCCATTCCACGCTAAAGTGGGCGGAGTGTTTGACTTGCTCGGCAGAATGTGGTGCTAACAAAACAATGCAGCCGAGTCGTCAAGGAACTGTGCCGTATGCATCGCCTGTCCAGTTGGGCGACGGAACGGTCCAGTTTGTACCATCTCAATGGCGCATTACGCTTAGGGCCTTTGGCTCTGATTAAGTGGTTCCCCGAAGGTAGGTCTTAATGTCCGTCCCCAAAACAAACAGCGAGGAGAGAGTGTCCATGTATCTTGCGACCTATGCCCAGCGGCTACTCTGTGTGTTCGGACTTGGAATGGTGCTGTCGGCTTGCGGCGGCACGACGGATGAAACTCCAACGACGCCGACGTACACGGAAGTTTATGCCCAGATGAAGAGCGCGTGCGGCTCGTGCCATGCGACCGGCGGAGTTGCAGCCAAGAAGTTCGTGATCGACAGCAACAGCGCCACCACGTACACGAGCATCAAGGCTGCCAACCTGATCACCACCGCGGATGCCTCGCCGCTCATCGTCGTGGGCAAGGGTGGAACGTACACCCCGGCGGGCGGCGGCACGGCGACCAACCACACGAAGAACCTGACCGATGCGATGGCGACCAGCTGGGGCGCCTGGATCACCGCCGGCGCGCAGCAGAACTAAGTCGCTTTCGACTGATTCAAAACCCGCCCGTTTCCGCATAGCTGCTGTGGTCCTTTCTGCGATTCACAGCGCAACTGTAGGAAACGGTGCGGGTTTTCTTTTTTGTGCGCGATCGACAATGGACTCGGCTTTGGATCTGCATGCGTCGTTCGATCTGTCGGTGCGGGTGGAAAGTGACGGATGCGAAACAATGGCAACCACCGATGTTGAGCATTGAAGCCGCATGGCATGCGCAAGTCGGTCCCCGCGATGATTCACATTTTTTGCGAACAAGCCCTATAGCCTAGAAAAGCCGAGATCGGATAAGATGGCTTTGGCATCAGGATGGCCGGCGAAGCTGCTCAAGGGAAAGCGAATGCGTCCTCGCTGATTGGTAAGACCATCGGCGGACGGTATACGATCAAGTCGGCTATCGGCTCTGGGGGGATGGGTCACGTTTATAAGGCCATCCAAGCGCCGATTAACCGCGAGATCGCAATCAAGGTCTTGCGGGTGGACCTGGCAGGGCAGGAAGGCGTCACCGAGCGCTTCAAGCGCGAGGCGAAGGCCGCCAGCCTCATCAACCACCCCAACGCCATCACAATCTTCGACTTTGGGGAGGACGAAGGAATCCTCTATCTGGCGATGGAGTATCTCGCGGGAGAGACTCTTCGTCAGAGGCTCCGAAGAGAGCCCGCATTTACCGTCGAACAAGCCTTGGATGCGTTTGAGTCCATGGCGGGTGCGCTCGGTGCGGCTCATAAGGTCGGTGTGGTTCACCGTGACCTCAAGCCAGACAACATTTTTATCGCGAAGTTTGATGCGGCGGGCGAAGTCGTCAAAGTGCTCGACTTCGGTCTGGCCAAGCTGCTCGATCCAGGGACTTCAGCACCGGAAGATCAGCTGACTCGGCCCGAACTGCGACTCGGTACGCCGCGTTATATGGCGCCAGAGCAAGCGCTCGGAATTCAGCCGATCGACTCGCGCTGCGACGTGTACGCGCTGGGCCTGCTGCTGTTTGAGATGCTGGCTGGACGCGCACCGTTTACCGGCGAAGACGGCATGGAAGTCTTGGCGCAGCGGCTCCGCAAGGAATCGCCGAAGCTGTCGTCGATTGCGCCGAACAAGAACTTCAGCGAACAGATGGACGCGCTGATGCAGCGGATGCTCGAGCGAGACCGCAACAAGCGTCCGATCGATGCCAACGAAGTCCTGATTCAAGTCCGCGAGATCCGAAAGAACAATCAGGTCTACCGAATCGACGATGTCGAAGAGGAAGATCCGATGACGCTCAACGATCAGCCAGCAGCGTCGGGACACTACCGTCGAGCGGGCTCCAGTCAGCCGGGTCGTTCGACGGGAAACGTTGGTCGTCAGACGGGCACTTCGGCACCGGGATCGCGGCCTCCGCAGCGTGGCACAAACGGCGGCGCTGGCATGATCAGCCTGGATCAGGATGACGATCTGGCGGACAAGCGCACGGTGCTGGTGGATCCGGGGCAAGACATGGCTCCGCCGCCAGCGCAGATGATGGAACCGCAGCGTCCGATGTCGATGTCGCAGACTCCGGCGATCGGACAGTCGCAGAACATGCTGCAGCCGTACGGACGACCGGGAAGCTCGGCACCGGGGCTGTCGCAGTCGGGTGAGCGGGCTCCAGATCAGACGGCTCCGCACATGTCATCGTCGGGCACTGCGGCCCAGCCGGCAGGTAGTCGTCGCAACCTGTTTATCGCGCTGTTTGTGGTGGCGCTGCTGGCTCCGATCGGTGCGCTCGTGTTCCGCTGGCTGTCGAGCGGTGACAAAGAGCTGGATAAGCAGCAGCCTGTCGTCGAAAAACCGAAGCCGAAACCGACGCCAGAGCCGCCGAAGGAAAAGCCGAAGTTTAAGCTCAAGGTGCTGGCGAGCAAGCCGATCGGGCTCAAGAAAGACGGCTCGCTCGTCGGAACCAAGCAAGTCTTCGAAGAAGAACTCGAAAAGAGCGAGACGAAGATTCATTACTCCGTCACGACGCCTGGCTGCAAGCCCGTCGAGTTCGAGTTCATTCCGACGGAAAACAAAGAAGTCTCCATCAAGTGTGGCAAAAAAGGAAAGTAGCCTTTCCGTCGCCACTGCCCGCTGCGTCTTTGACATTCCCCGATAGCGCCGAGTCGTCGTGAGCCGAGAAGATACGGCTCGCTGACGCGTTTGCATCGCAGATCACGCAGGATTGCTGCGTCGGTCCATAAGCTATGCAATAGTTGGCGATAGTGCGCGCACGATGAGCAAAAGACTGAACGATTCACAGGCCGCAGCCTCGAACAAGCGGTCGCAAGCAACGGATCCCGCCAGGGCCAGAATGAGTGGCGCAGTGCTCATCGCCGTCGGGTTACACGCGGGCCTTGCTGTCTACGCGTACCACCATCCGCCGCCGCTTGGGCCGCGCAAGACGGGGCCCATCACCGTCGATGTGGTCATTCGGAAGCCAGCGCCTCCGCCGGAGCCAGTGAAGCCACCGGAAGTGACGCCACCACCGCCGGTGCCAGAAAAGCCGCAGGTTGCTGCGCGAACCGAGACTCCGACGAGACTGCCCAAAGAATTGCAGCCGGTGCAGCGGCCAGAGAATGTCTCTGCGGGAAGCTCGGCGATCGCGGTGCCGGTTCAACCGCCAGGGCCGTCGGAACCCGGTCCGAGCCTGTCGAAGGGTCCGCTGGTGCTGTTCCCAAAGAGCTTGGGGGGTGTCGTCGGTGGTCCATCGGCGAATACACCGATTCCCAAAGGTCCCGATCGCTTGTTCAAAGACGAGCGGCTGGAGCCGAAGAAGGAAGCCGACTTCGTGCTGCTCGCGGACAAAGACGGTGGCTACAAGTCCGAGACAAAAAACTTCATCGCGCACATCAAGTCCGACGGATCGATCGACTTCGAGAACCGCTTTCCGATCGGGTTCCAAAAAGGCGGAACGTTCACCTTTGACCTGACGGACTTGGCGATGCGCGGTGCCAAACAAGATCCGTACGCGGCGGAAAAGCGACGATTTTTGGAGTTTTCGGACAAGCTGCGGACCGATCTGCGCAAGCGCTCGATTCAGGATCGACGGGAATCTGCGCTGGCGAGCTTTTCGCGTGAGCTGCATGCGATCTGGAACAGTGGCCGATCGTCTGCGTCTCGTCGTCGTGAGCTGTATGAAAAGTGGGCGGACTGCGCGGACTCGAAAGAAGACGTGCTGGGCAAGCGCGGTCGAGATGCGGTGGAAGACTTTGTCCGCACGTATCTTCCGTCGGGAAGCCCAGATGCTTTTACGGACGATGAGCTGTCGGCGATTCGGCGTGAGCGCGGGTCCGACGCTGCGTTTGATCCGTATCGCTCGGGCAGCAAGTAGGCTCATTCGCGAGCCGTAGCTCCGAGCGGTTCCGTCGCTGCGTAGCTGTATGAAACGCGCGCAGCATCGTGATTTGCTGCTGTGTTGTCGTCACGTTTCGACTGCCCAGCTCTGGTCACTCTGTGATAGGAAGCATGAGTGGCCCAGCGAGGGCCAGCGAAGGGGTGAATATGAGCAAGGTCAGGGCCGAGCGCTTGGTGCTTATCATCGACAACGATCCGGTACTGAGTGAGAGGCTGAGAGCTGTTCTCGCCCACTATCAATTCAAGGTTCAGCTGTTTGCCGATGGAAACGACTTGCTCTCGGGACCGCAGCTGTTTCCAGAGCTGATCATCTTGTCGATCGATCCGAAGCGGCTCGGCTGGGCGCTGTGCAATCGGATCAAGAAAACGGCGCAGTATGGCTCGATTCCGATGATCGTCACGTCGGGAGAAGCGACGGACAAGGACATCGAGGATCACAAGAAGCTGCGGACGCGCGCGGAAGACTATCTGCTCAAGCCGTACAGCATCGACGAGCTGCTGGGACGCGTGAACGCGCTCATCGGGCTGCATCAGTCGGAAGAAGCCGAAGCGATCGACGAGACATCGATCGAAGAGCTTTCCGTCGATGATGCGATCGTCGAAGAAGAAGTGGTGACGACGAGCGGGTCGGATCGTCCGCTGTTTGATGGCGCAGACGAAGACTTCGACTCAGAGACGGAGTCTGCGTTTGCTGCGCTCGGTGGACCCGAGCCAAAAGCTTCGTTTGTGACTCCGTCGTCGAATCGAGGAGACACGCGGCTGCCGGGGCTGACCTCGACGATTAGCGATCGGGTGATTGCTCCGCCTGTGGATGTCAGCACCGACGGTCCGACGAAGCTGATTTCGATTGAGCAGCAGGAGCCGCGTGAGCCGGACTCGCGGGCGCTTCAGCAGGCGCTGGACGTGTCGCAGAAGCGGCTACAGGACGCGCTGGCGCAGGCGGCGTATTGGCATGAGCAGCGGGATCAGCTCGCGTCGGAGCGGGACTTTCTGTTCAGCGAGCGTGAGCGACTTCAGCGCGATCGCGTCGACGGTCATCGCGAACAAGAGCGGCTTCTTGGTGAGCGCGATGGACTGGTGGCAGAGCGAAACCAGCTGCTGGTCGAAAAAAACGCGCTGATTGCCGATAAGTCGCAGCGAGACGATCGCGACAGTGACATCGACCAGGCGCAGACGCGCTGGATCGAAGAGCGAGAAAAGCTGATCCGTGAGCGCGATCAGCTGCTGGCGAGCTTCGATCGGATGGCGTCGGAGCAAGCGAATCGAGACGCGGAGCGCGCGAGCTTGTTGGCAGAAAAAGAGAGCTTTGCGACGGAACAGCGACGAGTTGCAAGTGAGCGCGAGCTGATCGTGCAAGCAGAGCAGCGGATCCTGGAAGAGCGCGAGCGTCTGTCGGCAGAGCAGCGTCAGATCGAAGAAGCTCGGTCGGAGCTGGATGATGCGCAGAAGCGTCAGGGTCAAAGTGCGGCGCTGCTTCGCGATCGCGAAGTCATTCACCTGCGGGAAATCATCAACAAGAAAGACAAAGACATCCTCGATCTGCGCGACGCGGCGGACCTCAAAGAGCGGCAGATTTTGGATGCGCGTGAAAAGGCTCGGGAACAAGAGCACAAGCGTCGCGAGCTGGAAGAGCGTCTGCTGACGATCGAGCGCGAGCAGCTTGGACTGCAAGAGAAGCTGGATGCGCAGGCGGTCGATCGCGAAAAGTTCCTCGAGCGGGAAAAGGGACTCAAGGGTCGGCTCGAAGACGCACAAAAGAAGCAGACTCGGCTGGAAGAAGAGCTTGCGCAGCTTCGCAAGCGTCTCGACGGTGAAACGGAACGGCTGCAAGCGGAGTTTGGCGAAGAGCGACAGCGTCTGGTTTCGCTGCAGGAAGAAAAGCTGCGCGAGCTGGATGCGGTGCGTGAGCGGCTGGAAAAAGAGCATGCGGACGCGCTCGGTCGGATTCGGCAAGAATCGGACGAAGCGCTGAGCGCAGAGCGGAGTCGATCGGCGACGAGTCAGCGTGCGCTGGAAGAAGCAAATCGCAGTGCGCTGTCGACGCTGGAAGGTCAATATCAGCAGCGTCTGGCAGAGCAGATCGCGACGGCGGAAAGTGCGCTCGATAACGAGCAGCGAACGAACGGCGAAAAGCTGCAAAAGCTGACGGCTGAGCGCGATGCCGAGGTTGCGAGCCTGCGTGCGCAGATCGATGCCAATCAGCAGCACACGCAGCAAGTGGCGCAGCGAGGCAAAGACGAGCTGGAAGAGCAGGCGACGGAGTGGGCTCGACGGCTGGAGCAGGCGACTCAGTCGGTTCGCGAGGCGGATCGTCTGCGTGAGCAAGCGGTGCTGTCGCTGCAAGAGTCGCATCGCAATGAGCTGTCGCAGCTTCGGCAGCTCCACAGTGAGCAGCTGGCGTCGGCTTCGTCGGAACTTAGCCAAAAGCTCGACGGACTGACGCAGCAGCAGCAGGCGCGCATTCGTGAGCTAGAAGATCGGGCGCAGACGGAGCTGCAAGAGGTGAAGACGCAAGCTCAGACGCAGTATGAAAAGCTCCAGCAGCTGCTCGCGAGTGAGCGGGACGTGCTGGGTCGTCAGGTGGCGACGCTGGAACAGCAGCTTGTCGAGCTTCGTAGTCGGTATGCAGCGACGGAATCGAGCCTGGGGAGCCTGCGGGTTCGCTTCGAGGAGACGAAGGCGGAGCTTGATGCGGTGCGGGCGGACTCGCAAGGGTTTGCGCATCGCGAAAGCCAGCTGCGTGCCGAGATCACGAGCCTGGAACAGCAAGTTCAGCGTGCGTATCAGCGACTTGTGTCCGACGAAGATCAGCTGGGTCGGGTGCGGCGAGCGCTGGAAATTGCGATGGCTGTGCTCGACGAAGGGCAGGGCGATGCGGAGCCTAGCTCGCAGACGCCGCGACTGCCGGAGACGCAAGAGAGCGAAGACGGTCCGAGCAGCGTGACGCCCGTGACCGAAGAGCCGACCGGCTAGAGCGAAAAGTCGCCGCCTTGATCCGCCTGCGAGAGCTTCTGACGAAGCGCTGCTTCTGACTGCTGCTCCGCAGGTGGATCGCTTGGCTGAAACACCAGCCGAAACCAGGTTCCTTCCTTGGTTCCCGTCGGCAAAATGCTCGCAGGCAGGCTGTGAGCGCGCCACTGTCCCGATTCATCCTGTAGCAGCAGCTTGACGAGGCCGGACTCGATCGAATCGACGAAGGCATGCGGCGGACTGCTGGGCTGTTTGTCGGTGTGGGAAGGTGTGCTCATGGCTGACAGTCTCCGGCGGGCTGACGACCGCTCTGCACGGCGGCGGCGCGGCTTGGGAAGGTGAGAAGGTTCGCTGGGCTGATGCGTGCTGCCGACGAACAGCCTGGCTTGTGAAAGAGCTTGGAGTTTGCGCTGGCCACAAAGCGCTGGCTTGTCGGAGCGGCTGCTGCGGGAGCAGCTGGCGTTGGACTGGCTGGCGTCGGAATGGGCGCTTTGACCAGGGCTGTGCCATGCGATCCGGCTTTGACGACTGGCTCGATCTGTTCGGTGCTGACCTGCCACGGCTGACCATCGCGACTTGAGACGGTGACATCGCCTTGCAGATCGGTGCGATACAGTGTGGCTCCGACGGCTTGAATGCGACTCATCGCGTCTGCCGTTGGGTGCCCGTAGTCGTTGCCAACTCCGCACGAGATCACGGCCACTTTGGGTGACACTGCGCGCAGAAACGACTCGGTCGATGAATAGCGACCGCCGTGATGCGCCACTTTGAGCAGCTCGGCTCGGATCAGCGTGGGCTGCGCTGCACTGCGCTCGATCATGGCTCGCTCTGCTTCGGGCTCGGCATCGCCGGTAAACAGCGCGGTTCGGCCCTTCCAGTCCAGGCGCGCCACCACAGAGTTGGCATTGACGTCGGAGCGCGTGTTTTCCAAAAACGGACTCGGCGGACCGAGCAGTGTGAGCGTGGCTCCGTCGCCCAGATCGATGCTTCGACCCATCGCTGCGTTCTTTACCGCCACACCGCGCTCGGACAGCGTACGAAGCAGGTTGGTGTAGGCGGGTGACGTGCTCGGGTAGCCCGCGTCGAGAAACATTCGCACCGGCATGCTGCGGATGACCTGCGACAGGCCTCCCAGGTGGTCGAGGTGCGGATGCGTCAGGATGATGAGGTCGATGGTCGCCACCTTGCGCTTCTGCAAGACCTGGATGAGGTGCTCCGTTCCTTCGGGCGGGCCTCCATCGATGAGCACGGTCTTGCCGGTGGGCGACACCACAAGTGCCGCATCGCCCTGTCCAATCGCCGCAAACGTCACCGAAAGCTCGGCGGCGTTCACCGGCGCACAGAGCAGAGCCAGGACTACAAAGAAAAGCGACCACACATGCTGCTTCACACAGCCACGATAACCAAAGTCGAGTTGGCATGGTGGAGCGTTGTCGGCACGGCTCCCCCAAAGTTGTGTGATTTCGCGCAGTTCTCTGTGTTTGTGCGTGTGGAAATTGGCGCGCGCGATCGCTTCGGTCACTGCTGGATGGGACGCGGCCACAGAAGCGACAGCAGCGCGGGCAGCACCAGCAGCGCGGCGAGCAGGCACAGCAGGACAGCCAGCGCTCCGCTCAGGCCAAACTGTCGCAGCCCCGGAAAGTGCGCGATGAGCAGCGCCAAGAAGCCCGCCACCGTCGAAAGTGTCGTCAAGATGATCGCTCGACCTGCCGTCGCCAGCGAGGTGCGAATGTCGCCGCTCACTTGATAGCGATGCACCAGAAAGATGTGATCGTCGATGCCATAGCCAATCACCAGCGGCACGGCCAGCAAGTTATATAAATGAAGCGGAATCCCGAGCACCACCAGGCTGGTTCCAAACAGCACCCACGCGAGCGTCAGCGGAAGCAGCACGACCACGACGGGACGCACACGACGGTAGTAGATCACGAGCAGCATCACCACGAGCCCGAGCGACGCCAGCGTGATGTGCAGCAGATCTCGCTCCAGCAGCTTGCGAAGCTGATCTTCCAGCAGCGGCATTCCGGTGACTTGCCCTCCGAGCGGACCGTCGGCACTGCGCTGGAGCAGCTTCACCGTGTCAGCCAAGCGCTCGTCGGCAGGCGCAAACAGATACAGCGCAACCATTCGTCGCGCGTCTTGACCGGGAATGTCAGCGACGTGACTTCGTACCAAAAAGCCCAGCTCGCTATCGGCCAGTTCGTGAAGCTGTAGCGACGGAATCTTGCTGGGATCTTGCCCGAGCAGATCGAGGAACGTCGCAAAGGCTCCCGCGTCGAATCCCGCTTTCTCCAGCGCCGCACGCAGTCGCGTCGACGCGTCGGGCAGGTTTAGCTCACGCAGCTTCTCTCGTCGCTCCGTTTGGGTTCGCTGTGACGGCAGCAGCGTCCCAATCGCTTCATAGCCGATGAGCGATCCGCTCGACACAAGCCGCGCGGCTTCCTTTTGCCACTGCTCCGCCCGATAGAGCGCGTCGTCGGGATCGGTCGACTCAATCAGCGTCACCAAAAAGCGCTGCTGCTCACCAAAGCGCCGAGAGATCTCCGACTGAGTCAGCGCGGGCGGCATCTCTCCCAGATCGATGCTGAGCAGATCGTGGGCGACGTGAACCTTGCGAACCTGCGGCAGCGCCACAAGCAGCAGCACCACCGACAAGCCCAGGATCGGACGCGGATGGCTCGCAAGCCACGATCCCAGCTTGGCCACCAGCGACTTGTGCGACGGCTCGTGTGCAGAAGGCTTGTGCCACAGTCGGGTTGGTATCGTCAGCAGCAGCGCCGGAAACACCGTCAGCATCGCCACGCAGTTGAGCAGCAGTCCGACGCCAGCCAGCATCCCCAGCTGATTCAGACCGCCAAAGTCCGACAGTCCGCAGGCAAAGAACACCGCCGCTGGACCGAGCGTGGCGACAATCGCGGCGCCAGCCATGGTCACCGTCGTTTCGCGAACCGCATCCGTCGCACTACGACCTTCTTGGCTTGCTTTGTGCAACTCCTCACGCAGCCGCGAATAGAGCTGAATCGGCAAGTCGATGCCGATCGCCACCAAGATCGTCGCAAACGCGAGAGACACGCCGCTGATTCGCCCAAACAGGATGGCCGCAGCAACGGCAGTCCAAACGCCTGCGAGCGACAGCGGCAACAGCACCCATGGCAAGATCCGCAGCGATCGAAAAAACAGCGCGAACAGCAGCAGCACCGCGCCCACCGACAGCACGGTCGACAGCGTCATGTCTTTTTCGATCCACAGGCGGAAGTACGGCGGAAAAGCGTAGGCACCGGTGAACGCGACTTTGGGCGTTTCGGTGCTCGAAAAATCCGAATCCGTGACCTGGGCCCCAAGCGACTCGGCGAGAGAGCCAGCTTCATTGAGCAGCTTTTGGTCACGTTCCCATTCGAGCGGCGCAAAGCGCGGACGGACTTTGATGAGCAGCGCCGTTCCGTCGGCAGTTCGCAAGTAGCCCGAGGTTGCATCGACCTTCAGCCCGGTTCCCAGCCGCTTGGTCAAAAGTGGAATCAGATCGAGCGGGTCCGCCGTCACAATCGGTGCCATCGCCGAGCCGCCTGGCGCCGAGAGAAGTCCTCGCAGCTCTGCGGCGCGTTTGTCGAGCGCCGCTGGGGCAAGCCGCCGATCCAGCTCGGCAATGTCATCGTCGTCGAGCAGCAGCAGCAGGTGGTCGCGCAGATAGCGCAGAGACTGTCCCGAAATTCGGTGTGTCACCTGCGCAACGTCGGGCAGCTGACCCAGCTTTTGCGAATACTGATCGGCAAACGCGGTCAGCTTCGACGGGTCCGCG
>CALMML010000468.1 GCA_937868485.1 uncultured Myxococcales bacterium
GGTGCATCTGCCGAGCTTGGCGATCCCCACGCAGTTCGCCACCTCCACAGGGCGTCCCTGGCTCCTGCCCCTGTTTTCAGGACCGAGCTGGCTGCCCGTCGCTGCGGCGCTTCCTGCGGTGCTGGTGACGATGCTTGTCTACTTGGATCAGAACATCACGGCGCGACTTGTGAATAGCCCGGAGAACAAACTGAAGAAGGGTCCCGCGTATGACCTGGATCTACTGGTCGTTGGAGCGCTCCTTGGGATCTGCTCGATCTTTGGCCTTCCGTGGCTCGTTGGTGCGACCGTTCGTTCGCTCAATCATGTACGCAGCCTTGCTACCGTCGAGGTATCTACCGATGGTACAGTCATCATCAAGGGTGTCCGAGAGAACCGGCTTTCGGCGCTGTGTGTGCATTTTCTTGTCGGCGCATCCCTGCTTGTGGCTGCTTCGCTGCTGCGGCAGGTGCCGATGGCGATCCTCTTCGGACTCTTTTTGTACATGGGCATCGCTTCGACGCGCAGCAATCAGCTCTTCGAGAGACTGCGGCTGTGGATCATGGATCCGGCGCGCTACCCGCCTACCTACTACCTACGTCGGGTGCCGTTGCCGATTGTCAACCGGTTTACCCTTGTTCAGCTCGGTTGTCTGGTTACCTTATGGATTGTCAAGACGAGCCGCGCTGGCATTCTCTTTCCTCTATTCATCGCGCTGCTCGTCCCAGTCCGGCGACTCCTTGATCGTTTCTTGCCGCCTGAGCACACGGCCACGCTCGATCAAGAGGAATCGGACGCCGAAGTAGAAGATCGGGCGGTGGAGTAGGCGAATGCGTCGCCATCCGTTGAATCCCGTGCCCATGGCAAACTGGCTCTCCAACACGATGATAGGACTCCGACGATGCGCTTAGTTCTACCCTTCCTGGTTTCCTTGTGTCTGATCCTTCTCGCCGCGTCGCCCCCTGCAAGGGCCGATCATTGCAAGTGGCGGTTCGCCGAAGGTTTTCAGCGCGTGACCAATCGTCCCATCGCGGGGATGAGCCAGCCGCAGATCGCCGACATGGTGGAAGAGATGTTCGGTGCCCGCCAGCCGGTCTGCGAAGAAGCCGCGTATCGCTTTTTCTTGAGCCAGTTCAACACGTACGCAGCAGCGGCCTTTCATCAAAAGGACGCGGAGCGGGAGGCCATGCTTCTCTGCGCACAGGAGATTCTGCAGCGTGCTCCCAACCAAGTTTTCTACAAGAACCCCGCGGCCAAGGTCTCGGCTTACAAGCAGCTACGCTCTGATCTCGGGGTCATCGCGGCAGAAGTCGGTGTCACTCCATCGATCCAGGCACTGCTCGATGCCCTGGACCGGCTCGGTCCACCTTCTGTGAGCGCCAAGCCGGAGCCGATGAGCGAAGATGCCATCCAGATTAAGGTACCGATGGTGCCGCTGCCGCCGTGGGCTGTCATCTCGCTGTACGAGATCCAAGACCACGCGCAGCGAAAGCAAAACGGCGCCGTGATGGCCAAAACCGCGCTCATCTTGCAGTGGATGAAGCTCGTAACATCAGGAACTCCACCCGAGAATATCAAGGTTGGACCGAAGCCTGCGCCTGCCACCAAGTGACACCGCCCAGTCGGGCTCCTTCCTCGCTAGCTCTGGAGAATATTACGATGGTTACCAAGAACCGACTTTTCCTGGCGCTGCTGCTCTCGTTCGCGGCCTCCTGCGGCGGCTTCAAGTACAAGATCAGCGACGCACTCCTCGCGGACGTTCCGATGTCCGAGAAGCAGGCCGTCCTCAACGTGAAGGACGAGCAGGCCCAGCTCAAGCAGCTTGGCGATAAGGCGCAATCCGATTTGAACATTGCCAAGCGCGATCTCGAAGCAGCTCGCGCGGAATACAAGATCGCAAAGAACGACGTGGACAAAGTCCGGGCGGATGTAGATCTCGCCAAGAGTACGACCGACGTAAATCGCATCGAGCGCGCCAATGCACGGCTCGCGGTAGCAGAGCTCGCCCGTAGCACCGCGGACACCAAGCTGTCCTGGCGCGGGCTGCGCGTAGATTACGCCGGGCAGCAGATTCGCGTAGGTGCCGCACAGCAGCACCATGCCGCAGCTCGCTACGAACAGGAGAAGGCACGGCTTGCCGCCGCCAAGGGCAAGTCTCCTTATAGGAACTTCAGTCTGGTTCAGTTCGACGCCCAGGTCTCCGAGGCGCAGGCGCAGCTGGATAAAGAGCGGGTCCAGGAAGACAAACTTCGGCAGGAAATCGTCCAGCTTGAAGGCCGCTATCAGGCTGAGAAGCAGAAGCTCGAGGCCGCACAGAGCGGCGCACCGACCCAAGCAGTGCCGCCAGCGCCGCCGCTTTCGTCGCCATCGCAGCCTTCGCCGTCACCATGACGGACGACGTTAGGTGAGGAATCACCGCTTGTCAGCCATTCGTGTACCGAGCCGCCTGATTCGCGCTGACGGTCGGCAGATGTTTGTCTCAAGTCGCTTTCGTTACAGCCAGCGATAACCAGCAATGAGAATTTTGCCAGCGAGGTTGAGCACGCGGGAGCCCAGCCCCAACGGGGCAGACGCTGGAGAGATCAGCGTGGCGTTCGCTATATCTCTTTCGAAACAACGCACCATGGCTTGACCGAGGTGAACATCCTCGACCGCGACGTTGCATTCCAGATTCCATGCCCACGAAAATGCGTCCAGGTTGTGACTGCCCACCGTGACCCATTTTTCATCGATTACGGCCGTCTTCGCGTGAAGGATGCTGGCGCGATACGCGTACACGGCGATCCCTTTCCCAACGAGGTAGCGAACGATTGGCCCCGAGGCCAGGCGTGCAAGCCAAACATCGCTGCTGATGGGGACGAGGATGCGTACACGAACGCCTCGGTTCTTCGCACGCAGCAGAGCCCGCAGGAACAAGGGGCGCGGTGCGAAGTAGGCCGCGGAGATATCGATCGATTTCTGCGCCCGACGGATCGCCCATAAGTAGAGGCGCCGGATGACGCGACCGCTTCGCTTTTGCGGCGTATTTACAAGGATGGCCAATCGCGGCCCCAGCCGAATCACAGAGGAATGCGTCGGCGACGTTGCGTCTTGATCACGAACGTAGCGCCACGTCTGCCCAAACATGTCGGCGAGCGATCGCGCGCCTCCGGGTCCGCACAGTCGAACCGCCGTATCGCGCCAGGCCGGTATGTCCGGGAGCCGAGGCCACCACGGGGCAGCCAGGTTGAGCCCCCAAATGTAAGCGATATTTCGGTCCAGACACAGCAGCTTCCGATGGTCTCGCGATACGAAGGACTTCAAGATCGTTGCGTCCCCTGGTTCGCCTATCGCATGGAATGTTGCGACCTTGCCTCCGACGGCTAGAAGCTCATCCCAAAACCCTGAAGATAGAGCAAAGCTGCCGATGCCATCGATGATCACTCTGACGGCGCAGCCCCGCTGGGCCGCACGCGCGAGTGCGGTGCGGAAAGCAAGTCCGACTTCGTCCTCGCCGATCCAGTACATCTCAAGGAGGACTTCGAATGTCGCCTTACCGATGTCAGACAGCATGGAGGAGAAGACCTCTTCTCCGTCATTCAGTAGGCGAATCGAATGACCGTCCACGTACGTTGTGACATCCTCACCTTGTTCTGTCATGACGTCTCCGGGGACTTCGGCGCATTCGGATCGATTCAGGACAACATGATAACGACGGTTCCGATGAGGGTGTCCACGAAATCGAGGTAGGATTACGTCGGTAATCTAGCATTCTAGACCTTAATCGACTTCCCACATGTAGAACAATCCCTGTGAAGTCAAACAAACGTACCCTTCCCGGCAATTCCAACACTCGCCCCGCTTGCGTTTTTTCTGCGATGTGATAGGCGCCGGGCGGGCTGGATGGGATGAGCGGGGTTGGCTTGTGGCGACCGCCCGAGGATCACGTTCATGGCGGCGCGCAGCTGGTCGAAGCTTAGTGCGTCCTTTGCTTGCGCCTGCTGCAAGTCGGCGGTGATTTGAGCGAGGACTTCGACTGCTGACAGCCCACTGCGCTCGCCGAGCACCATGCGGTAGTTCACGATCGCTTCGGTCAGTTCACGGGTAGTTTGCGATGGGGCGGGTCTTTGAACTGGAACGGGAGTCTCTGCTTTGGGCACGACCGCCACCGCTTGCGGAGCGCCCTGTCTTTTTGCCAGAGCCTTCGGTGGCGGGATGTCGTTCGGCGGTGCAGAATCCACAGAGTC
>CALMML010000469.1 GCA_937868485.1 uncultured Myxococcales bacterium
TGCGCTTGTAGCTCAGCTGGATAGAGCAACGGACTTCGAATCCGTGGGTCGGGCGTTCGAATCGCTCCAGGCGCACAGTAGGTTTCCAAGGTGGGGTGGAAACCTGGTTATGCGGTGATGTCTCGCCGCGCGTGAATCAGCTTCACAAGCTGCTCGGTGGCGGGCTCACTCGGCGAGGCAATGAAGTCGGGATGCGTCGGCGGTTCATACGCTGCGCCCGTGCCCGGAAGGCTGCTTGGCGCTTGTCGATACAGTCCTTTGGGATCGCGCTGCTGACACTGCGCAAGCGGCGTGTCGACGAAGACTTCCACAAACTGGGGCGCAATCGCTCTGGCTGCTTGTCGGTACGACGCGCGATGTGCCGTCGCTGGCACCAGGACCACCAGACCTTGACGAGCGAGCAGGGCCGCGAGCGCAGCGATCGATGCATAAAAGTCAGCGCGCGCTTGTTCGTCGTAGCCTGGCGTCGGTCGCAGCACCGCGCGAACGTCATCTCCATCGAGCACACAGACGGGAACTTGCTGACTGCGGAGCGCTTGGGCAACGGACTGCGCCAGCGTGGATTTTCCTGAGGCTGGAAAGCCCGTCAGCCAGACCACGACACCGGACTTCGCGTCGCTCACTGCATCGCCTCCCGTCCCCACGCTGGATCAAATGCGTCGGCGGCGAGCGCTCGTTCGACAAAGTGCAGGACACGCTGACGATCCGCGTCGGTCAGGTGTGGATACCAAAGCGGGCTCGCCAGCACCAGACCGCGCCACGCAAAGTACGGAGCCAGCGCTGACACAAGACCTGGATCGTCTCGCTCGGTTCGATACACATGCCAGAAGCGATCCCACAGCGCACCGAGTCCCGACGACCACTTGGCGCGATGTTCCAGTCCGAAGAACAGGTAGTTTACCGACAGACAGGCTACGTCGTCGGCGGGATCTCCCTCCGAGCCGCGACTGGTATCGAGCAGATGAAGCCGACCGCTCGGTTCAAACAGGATGTTGAAGGGATGAAAGTCGCCGTGGGTTCGCCGAAGTCGCTCCGTCTGATTGCGCAGCTTCCAGCGCCAGCGTAGGCAGGCTTCCTCGATGCGCTGAAGCTGAGCCTGCGACACTCCGGGCGTGTCGCGCGGATACGAATCGACCAGGCCGAAGATGGCTTCGCCGTGACCGAGCAGGTCGCGAATCGCCCGAGTGTACGCCGCCGGATGTGAGCCGGGCGCTGCATGAATGTCGACGAGCGCCTTGGCCAGCGTCGTCACGCGCGATAGATCTTCGTCGGTCACTTGTCCCGATTGAGCAATCCGTCGCAGATCGTCGGCATACGGCACGCCATCGCACCACTCGGTGACGACGTAGAACTCGCCAGCGTTCGCGAGGCTTAGCAGAGATCCATCGCTGCGAATCGCGCCAACATCGACGGCTTGGGTGTGAAGCGGAATCTGGGCCGCCGTATCCCACAGCAGCAGCATCGCTTGGGCACGGTCCGATCGTCGGTCATGACCAAAGTCGTCGGGGCGCGCGGTATGAAACACGAGTCGTCGCGGGCCGCTCGGTCCCGTGAGGTCAATGCGGACAGGACGACCGTAGCCAAGGCCTTTGGTTGTCTCGTTTTTGCTGTCGTCGTCGATGCCAAGAACAGTGACTCGGGTCACCGAGGAGCCGGGATACAGTCGCAGGACGTGCTCTGTCAGGGTCGTCGGGGTGGACGATGAGGACACGCTCATGTGAGGCAGGATGCCACGGACCGGGGCGCGCTGTCAGTGTGGGGAATCGTCGCTCTCGCCGCCGTCGTCTTCGTGCGCTTCGCTGTCTTCGGGATCGCCGCCTTCGTCGGTACCGGGCAGTGGCTGCGGGCGTGGCGCTTGGATTCCATCTTCGCGCGGCCTTGGGGCCGATGGAACGGACTTGGCTGCGGCGGCATAGACGGTAGCGACCTTCTGCGACGCAACCTCGACGGACTTATCGCCCCATTCCATCGCAACACCGATGAGCGCAGCCTTGCGATACAGCGTCGGTACCGAAAACGTGCAGCGCCAGCGCAGGTTGGCTGGCACAAGCGCGGGATCACTTCCTTCGGCGGGCAGCTCGACACCGACGGGTGGCTGACAGTCCGCCATATCGGGGACGAAGCGCCGACCTCGATCGTCGGACAGGACCAGCAAGCGAATCTCGGGAACGTGCTTGGTTCCGACGACGATGAGCTGACCTTGGCCGGTGACCAGATCGAACGACTGAAACTCGATGCTCGACGGCATTTCCGGCGGACGGTACGAGCGCTGCTTCTTTTTGCGTCGCGGTCCTCGCGAGCTTTTCCCATGCGAGGACTTGCCATGACCGCGCGATACCGACGCACTCTTTCGCGAACGAGCCAGCGCAGCTTCCGGCGACATCGCGCACAGCAGCAGCGCCACACCCAGCAAAACCCACAGTCGCTGAACACTCATCGCGTCCCCCAGCTCCTCGCTTCGTCGGTGAGCCGCTTATTCGTAGTCTTCCGTGCCCAGGTGCGTGATGGGCTCTTCACCGCGCAGAAAGCGCAGCGTGTTCTTGAGCTTCATGAGCTGAATGAACAGATCGTGCTCGGGATACAGCCCCGGCACCGTCATCGGCGTCTTGAAGTAGAACGACAGCCACTCCTGCACCCCCGACAGGCCCGAGCGATGCGCGAGATCGAGGAACAGCGCGAGATCGAGCACAATCGGCGCCGCCAAGATCGAGTCTCGACACAGAAAATCGACCTTGATCTGCATCGGATAGCCGAGCCAGCCAAAGATGTCGATGTTGTCCCAGCCCTCTTTGTTGTCGCCGCGCGGTGGGTAGTAGTTGATGCGGACGACGTGGTG
>CALMML010000470.1 GCA_937868485.1 uncultured Myxococcales bacterium
TTGGGCGGCGGCGGCACCAGGCGCAGCGAGTCGAGGCTGCCAAAGCGCGGAATCGGGTCCACGGTGATCGGCGCGGGCCAGCCTTTGCTTTCGTGAAGCTGCTGACTGCGCTTGATCAGCCGACCGATGCGTCCCGACGGGCTAGCGCCGCCGTAGACCAGCTCCAGGGCTTCGAGGAAGCGGAACTCAAAGACAATCCACGGCTCGATTCGCTGACGGACGACGTGCGCCAGCGCATCCAGGGTGGCGACATCGACTTCGATCGTCACCAGCACTTGCAGCACACCGCCGGGCAGCAGCCTCGTCGGCACGGCGTGATACTGCTCGGCGACTTGGCGCGTGAAGACTTCCAGGACCTCGGGCAGTGGGCGCTCGGTGGCGTGCAGGCCGTGCGGCAGCGCTGGAAGCTGGGCCGCTCGCTTTAAGTACTGAATGAGGAGATCCTCATCAATCGCTTTGAGGTCGAGCAAGCTGGTATCGAGACAGCCGCCGTTGATGGCTTGGCGCTCGAAGGCATCGGTGATGCGCTGAGAAGAGACGCGACCGTCTTCAACCAGCAACGACGAGAGACGTTTGCTCATGGCTTCAGCACCGCGTAGGTTCCAGCCAGCCAGTCGTGAAGGCCGCGCTTTTCTCGATCAAAGCCGATCCACAGCACCCCGAGAGAAAACGGCAGCACGGCAATTCCATAGCCAACGGTTCGGGCAAAGGCGCGCAGCACCGACGGCTTGTCTCCGTAGACATCCACGACCAGGATTCGGGTAAGGCGCTTGCCGGGAGTCTGTCCCGACAGCGCGTAAAACGACCAAAAGTACAGAAACGCGACCGCCAAGCCCATGCCGAGCAGCGCTTCATTGGTCATGCTGCCGTCGAACAAGTTGGCCAGCATGACATCCGGGCTCAGCTCGCCCAGTCTCGGGACTGGCTGATGCAGCGCCGCGCGCAGGCCGTAAAACGACAGCAGCAGAAGCGGCGTCAGCAGTGTGAGGTCCAGCACCGTTGCAATGGCTCGCCGAAATAAGCCGGCAGCACGAAACGATGTCCTCGGGGTTTCAGCGGACTCTATAGAGGGCTCGAGCGCGGATGTGGCGACTAATGCCATGGGATTACTATATTTTCCGGGAAGCTGAATTACAATCGCTGCCTTTGTCTTGGCCGGTCACTTCTGCCATTACTCTCGGCATAGGCGACGTAGCGTAGCCAGTCGGACAGCGATGGTGTCGTCGTCGATGGTCGTTGCATATGCCACGATTCGCGCACCGACCGCCGGGCGACACGCGAACACTTGGGCATAGATCTCATCGAGCAGAGCCGTCGGCATCTTGAACCGGCAGACCCGCGCGTAATCAAACACCCAGGCAAACCACTGATCCTTTTTGGTGGCTCCGGCCAGGCGCAGCGCACGACGCAGGGCTTCGACGATGATCAGCTCTTCGGGAATGTCGCCACCTTCGGCCCGCGAGCGCATCTCAGCCAGGCGCGGTCCCATCATGCGCTCGGCGTCTTCAATGCGGCCCATTGCCAAGACCTTGTCGGACAGGCCCCAGAACAGTCGATAGGCCGAGCCTCGGTTGCTGCCTCCAGCGGTCTCGAGCGCATCGGGATCGCCCGCAACATGCGTCTGTCCGTCTGCAATCGGGGTCGGCGGATGATCGAGCTGGCCACCTGGCATCGACACACTGCTCGACGCAGGCGCTGGATTGCTGATGGTGCTTCCTGGGCTCGGCAGCGGCGGCGGGCTCAGCGGCGGTGGCGGCGGTGTCACGGGCGCTGGCGGCGGACCCACCGACACGGGCGACACATTCACATCGCTAAAGCTCTGCGAGACGCTCACCGCTGTGCTGCCGGACTTTTGCGTCCAGTCGGGCATGTGCGTCACCGTCGGCCTGTGTGGCGACGGATCATCTTCTCGATCGAGCGTAAACTGCTGCGTCCCGATTCCGAGGATATCGCCCGGATTTAAGGCCACGACGGACGTGGCGTTGATACCGTTGACGCGTGAGCCATTGCGGCTTCCCAGGTCTTCCAGCGTCACGCTGGTCTGGCTCACCCGCAAGCGAGCGTGCCGTCGCGACACCATGGGTTCATCAACTCGCAGATAACACTCTGGGCCGCGACCAATGATGATCTCGCCCATGGGCAAGTTGATCTCCATGTTGCGCATGCGCAGCCTAAATCGGGCCATGGTCTTATTAAGTTACCGCCGATTGGCCACTCCTCACAAGAGGACTGTGTCAGTCGGACGGACGGGCTGCGGGTGGGTCGCTGTGGGACGGTAAACCTTGGCTGCCTGGGTCCACTCACTTGCGGTACGGAAAAGCCTGGGGTTGAGCGGTTCGGGCTTGATCTCCGACGGGCATCCGTTGTACGAGAAGCATCGTTCGTATGAGAGCTTGTTATGCACGACCCGCATGACCCTTCGTTGACACCGTCTACTCAGCCATCGACCAAGCCTGCCACCGAGTCCGCTCAGCCGACGCCGACCTGGAACGTCCAGATCGACCGCGCTGCGGTGATTGCGGCGGAGCTAAGCCTGCGACCCCAGCAGGTTGAACGAACGCTCGCACTTCTCGATGAAGGTGCGACGCTGCCGTTCATTGCTCGCTACCGTAAGGAAGCCACGGACGGCCTAGGTGAAGTCGAAATCTTGACGATTTCCGAGCGTGGCGCGTATCTCACCGAGCTGGTGACGCGCAAAGCTGCGGTTCTCACCGAGATTCACAAGCAGGGCAAGCTGACCGACCTGCTCAAGCAGCGGATTGTAAAGACGCTGTCGCGCACGGAACTGGAAGACTTGTACCTGCCGTTTAAGCCGAAGCGGCGAACCCGGGCGACGATTGCTCGCGAGCGAGGCCTGGAGCCGCTGGCGCAGCTGATTTGGTCGCAGCCGGACTCGGCCCCGTCGCTTGATGAGCTGGCTGCACCGTATATCAATGCGGAAAACAGCCTGCCCGACACCGCATCGGTGCTTGCTGGCGCGCGCGATATCGTCGCAGAGCAGATCTCCGACGATGCAGGTGTTCGTGCCGCGCTGCGAACCTTTGCGATTGAGACGGGAACGCTCAAGTCTCGGCTGATCAAGCGCAAGGAAGAAGGCGACGAAGCGCCCGAGCCTGGCAACGAGCGCGCTCCTGGCGAAGTCAAAGCGCAGCCGAAGACGGACAAAAAGGACGATCCGGCGCTGAAGTTTTCCGACTACTTCGAGTACGAGGAAAGCGCCAAGACGATTCCGTCGCACCG
>CALMML010000471.1 GCA_937868485.1 uncultured Myxococcales bacterium
TCGGAATCGGCTGTCGGGTCCTGTAGGAGCGCGGAGCCAGCGGACTCCTTGCCCCCCTTCGCATGCGAGACACCCGCATCCGGCAGGTTCCGTTGCAAGCGCGCTTGTCCGCCCGCGCCCACAAAGGAAGCGCCCGATCACAAGCTGCACAGAGCCTTCTTTGCCGCGTCATCCACCCCTCCCAATATGCGCAACAGTTCATTGCATCGTAGATCGGATTCATCGTCGCTGGAAGTGCAACATTCGAGATCGCGCGTAAGTGTCCTAAGTGTTTCGGAATCACGCCGAATCGACCACAAACCAGCGCGTGATCGCGCCAAACAGACCCAGCGGTAGCGCGACAATGCGATCATTCGGCTCCGCAGTTGCGCTACCCAAAGTGGGTTCCGAAAAGTCGCGCTACCGGATACGATCGAGCGATGGAGGAGCCACGAACCTGCCGCAAGTGCGGTGAGCCGATTCCAGAAGGCAGAGGTCCGCGCGCCGAAGACTGCGGCCTTCCGAAGTGTAAGTCGAAGGCCTACCGACTTCAGAAAAAGGCCGAAGCGGAAGCGATGGCAGCGGCCTTGGCAGCGAAGCAAGCTGATGAAAAGGAATCCAAGTCAGCGAACGGACTGGTGATTCCTATTCAAGACAGAGAGCCGAAGCAGAGTCCTGCCCCCAGCGCTCCGTCCTGTGAATCCGTCGGCGCGGCTCCGCCCGTTCAGGAAGTCCGCTTGCAGCCCGGCCAGCAGAGCATCGTCCTGGTCTGTGGTTGCGGCGCACGCACCACCATCCAGATATCCCACATCATGCCGGACTCGATTCCGGTCCAGATTCCTCTCGTCACCGAAACGACAGCAGAAGTATCGCTATCGAGTTCGGTATCGCAACCATCCGTCACCATCGAGAGTGAAACCAAACAGGAGGTAGCGAACCGGGCGTCCGAAACGGTAGCGAGTCAGGTCTCAGAAACGGTAGCGAGTCGCGAAGACAGCTCGGCTGCACAGATCGTCGCTTCGACCACTCTGATTCCTCCTGCGCTACCAGTAGCGAGTCCGATTGAATCGGTCGGCTCAGCGGTGCCCGCAGCAATAGCGCTACCAAGTACAACCAATGCGTCAGTGGCAGTAGTTGAGGTTCCCGAACCTACACCATCGGCACGGGCGAGGTCCACCACGGACGATCTTGCCCTCTTGGTCGATGGACGGCCCAAGCCGATTCCATTCAAGGTGTATGAAATGTACGCCTACCGGAAGAAACGGCTGGACGAACGCTTGTTGATCCAGGATGTGATGCTGCCGACTGGTGAGGTTCGTATCGACTGCCATGTGACCGCCACGACCAATCCGGCAGAGGGGTTCAAGCTCTGCGAACCAACGGATGATCACATGGTCAGCTGGGGAAGGATGTTCAAGCACGGCGGCTGTCAGCTTCCGGGCAAGCTCATCGTCTGCGCCCACCGCATTGGGGAACAAGGGAAGGTGACGATGCACTACGTTGATGTCGAGCGGATCAAACAGGTCCTTGGGCGGCACTGGAAGAACTGGTTTGACAGGTAGGAGTCCGACGACAGCAACTGTCCCGAATCATTCGAGACAGCGATGCTCCGTGCCTCCTTCATGGTGGGAGAGTTGTGTCTCATGTTGTGCGCGGCGCGGGGTTGTAGCTGGGCAAAAAAATGGCCCGACAGCCACTCCCTTTCGGGGCCGCTGCCGGGCCGGGTTGGTTTGGTCCTCCGCTTATCGCGCTGGACGCTGGGTTGGATCTGGTCAGCACCTTGGCACGGGCTCCCGATCCGTAGACCGGGCGCTTCTGGCCGTATTCCGAAGACTGCCTGATGCTGAGCTTACAATGCGAAAGCCGAGGTTGTTGTTGCGATTCGTGGGCGTGTTGTTGTTGCGCTTCGCAACGCGCGCGTTCGTCGCGGTGTTGTTCCACGACCCGCCACGGATCACCCGGTTCGCGTCTTTATTACGATCCTCCCATGTGCTCTCTCGCCTCCGCGAGCTGTGTATTCCGTTCCAGAAATCCTCGCCGAAGTCGGTAGGTATTCCACTTTTGCAGATGCGCATACTGACTGGTCAAGCTGGCGGCGGCTTGCTCCTCGGTGAGTGTTCCATCGCTGAGCTGCTGTTCCACAGCGCGATGTCTCTTTTGGAATCGCTGCCAGCGGGATCGACTGATCCGAATCACCACAGGATACACCCGCATTCCGAGCATCGGCACGCCATCGCGCACAGGCAGTACGCGACTCGTACGTTCGTTGAGTGAAAGACCCAGCCGACTGTGCAGGAAGAGTGCAATTTGTCGTCGGAACATCAGGACTTCTTCCTTCGTTCCAAACACCGCGAAGTCGTCCATGTATCGCAGGTATCTTCGCGCTCCCAAATCGTCTTTCACGTAGTGATCGAGCACACCCAAATACAAGTTGGCCAGGTGTTGAGAGGTCAGCGCACCGATTGGGAGTCCGCGACCTTCCCAGCTGGGATAGGCATGCACGATCTGCGCGAGCAGCGCCCGCAGATCGGACTCCCCGACCCGTCGGTGGATGACTTCGATCAGCCGGTCGTGCGGAATCGAGGCAAAGAAGGCGCGGATGTCCCCCTTAAACACCCAGCCGTCCTTCTGAGCACGAACATAGTTCTGACAGCAGTGCAGCGCGGCGTGCTGGCCCTTGCCCTCTCGGCAGGCATAGCTGTGGAAGATCGCGAACCGCTCGAAGTCAGGCAGCAGCACCTCGCACAGCGCGTGATGGACCACTCGATCGGCAAACGGAACCACGGTGATCTGCCGCAGCTTGGGGTCATAGAGCTGAAAGGTCCGCGCCGGGCCGGGCTGCCACGCTGACTCGGTTCCCATCGGCTCACGCAGCGCACGGCTGAGCGCAAGGCCATGACGCTCGGCATCCATCACAAACCGCGCCACTTCGGGCAGGTGCCGCTTGCCTCGGGCTGCGCGCTGGATGGCATTCAGCAGCGTTCCCAGCGCCGTTACACGCTCAAACCGAGGCGTCACCGGCCCGCTCCTGCAAGCTGCTGGTTTCGCCAGCCCCCGATCATGCGCCCGACCACCGCAAGCTCTCCGCACGCATGCACAAACGCCTTGTCATCGAGAATCCGTTGCTCATGGCTGAGTCGTAGCAAAAGCCGCAGCTTCTCGATGTCCAAGTTGATCTGGCGCAGCGTCGGTTCCCGATCCCGCTGATAGCGTGCTTCCACCAGCCGCTCAAAGACATCCAGTGCCAGGTTGTCGATTCGCGTCCGAAACGTAAACGCGACCCGCTTGGGAAACTTCTCTGTTCGGTCGAAAAGCCACGCAACGAACCGCTCCCAGCGAGCAAACACAACGGGCACTTCTGCCGACATCCATCACGCTCCGGTCGGCACCAGGCGTGCGTCTTGTGGCGCTGGCTGCTCTCCGTCAAACAGCTTCATCATCCCGAGTAGCTCTCGCCCGAAGCGTGTCGCTTTCGACTCACCGATTCCTTCCACTTCGCGCAGCTCACCGAGTGTGGTTGGATTCTTCCTGACGATGTCGGCAAGCTGCTGGTTCGTGAGCAGTACGTAGGGCGGCACGCCTTCGCTGTGGGCTTTCCCGTTTCGCCATGCACGCAGACGATCGAACACGACTTTCTCTGGCTCAGAGAGCACCGCACGGACGCCAGGATCGGCAGATTTTATCGGTGGCTTCCCGCGCTGGACTCTCTCACCCGTGGTCTTCTCGCGATAGTGGACAATCAGCAGGAGCTGCGGCAGTCCCCCATGCACGAAGAAGTGCTCGCTGACGCTCATCACTTCGCCTTCGATGTCTGCGAGCGGTTCCGATGGGAATCCTCCCGTGTCTGGGTTCATCG
>CALMML010000472.1 GCA_937868485.1 uncultured Myxococcales bacterium
GCTGCAAGGTCGCGACCGCGCACGGTTCTGCACGGTACGAAGGGCGAGCGGTCATCGCCCTGCCCGCTTGGACAGCCACAGATCGCAGGGCGGCTAGATAAGAACGGGCCCTGGCAGGCGCAAGGTCTTTTGTGACAGAAGCTAGCTGCGCTTCATCAGCTCGACATCGAGCTGGGCGGCCAGGTAGCCCGCGCTGGGATCGGGCTGGCCGCGCTTGTGGCGCAGAAACCAGTCAAACAGCTGCGGCAGGCTGTAGGTCGGCTCCTCGGCGGCATGTCCCACGCCGGGCCAGATGGTCAGCTGGGTCAGGCCAGGCTCGATCCGTCCGCCGTGGACGCGCAGGGCTTCGGCAATCTCGATCGAGATCTTCTTGGGAACCAGCGGATCACTGGCGCCATGGAAGATCCACACCGGGGTCTTGCCCAGGCGCTCGGCCAGCTGGGCATAGACATCGCCGCGCAGGTCAAACAGGCTCTCTCCCTGCGGAATCCGCACGAGCGGCGGCGGCTTGACCCCACCACAGATCGGGGCCAGCGCAGCAAACTGCCCCGGATAGCGCGCCGCCAGCAGGTACGTGCCGTAGCCGCCGAGCGAGTTGCCGGTGACATAGACCCGCTCGGGATCGCCGCCGAAGTCGTGGATCGCCACCGCCAGGGCCTGCATCGCGCGCGCGGCCATCTGGGGCGATCCCCAAAAGCCACCACTTCGGCACTGCGGAAACACCGCAAGAAACGGAAAGTAGCCCAGCGCCGACTGCACCACCGGACCCAGGCCGACCTGGGTGGGAAGGACGCCATCTTCACCGCGCTCTCCCCCGCCGTGTAGATACAAGATGACGGGCAGCTTGTCTGTGGCGACAGCGTGCCGGGGCCGATAGACAAAGAAGCGATGCGGACCGTCGGGCGTCTGCACCGATCGCGCAACAAAGCCATGGGATTCCCCCGGCAGAAAGCGACCCGATCCCGCACAGCCCGCTGCAAGCGGAGCAAGTCCCAGCCAGGACAAAAAGTGACGACGGTTCATCCGCACCCTCTTTCGGTTGCCACGATCTTTGATGCCACGACACGGACGATTGTAGCAAAACGCCCCGGTGGTGCCGCGCGATGCCGCAGTGCGATCCGATGGGAATCGGACAATCACTCGAAAAGACAAGACAAGCGGTGTCGGCACACGGGTTGCTGAAGCGTAAAAGGGAGCGGCTCCCTTCGCGGTAGGAATGCGATGGGAGTGCGGGCTGGGTGGCATTCCTTTGCGCGGAAGGAGTGCGACTTGGCGGTCTGTCCGCGTGGGAACGCAGGTGTTCCTACGCAAGCTGCTGCGGCATGGCCTGTTCATGTCGTGGTGTCCCTTTGGCAAAGGAGTCCGATCATGGGTGGCGGTGCAGTCGTTTCTTCAGGCAAAGGTGGTCGCAAGGCGCTGGATGCGTCGATCAACTTGGTTCCCTTCATTGACCTTCTGTCGTGCTGCATCTCGTTTCTGCTGATCACGGCGGTCTGGGTGAACCTGGGGCAGCTCGAAGCCAAGAGCCCTGCGAGCAAGTCGGGCGAACAAGAGGAGCCCAACCACGACGTAAAGCTGACGCTGACAGTGAGCGAAGGCGGCTATGTGTTCCAGCGATCGACCGGGGAAGAGCAGACCTTGCCGCGCCTGGAAGGTCAGCTTGATGAAAAGGGTCTGTCGCGGCTGCTGGCAGATGCCCGAACGGCGTTTCCCAAGCAGCAGGACATGACGGTGCGGTCTACCGATGCGGTGCGCTATGCGGATCTGATTCGGACGCTGGATCTGGCGCGTGGCGCGGCGTTTGACAACGTGCAAGTCGTCCCCTGGCAGCCGTAACCCCCGACGCAAGGAGCCATCATGCGCACCTCTCAACATGGAGCAGAGCACGGGTTTGATCAGGCGCTGTGTCATCCGCAGTCTGTTCATCTGCTGATCCACCTGCGGGGCGACTGGCACTCGGATCGGGAGTCGCTGGTGGCAGAGCTGCTGCGCCGCACAGAGTCGGCCCAGGCGTACGCGCGGTCGGCGGCGTTCTTGAAGGCGTATCCGCAGCGGGTGGGCGTAGTGCGGGTGCAGACAGAAGGGACTGCGCCTTCGGTGATAGACAGCGTGCTCGGTGAGCGCGGCATCGAGCTGGAAAACCTGGCGGAGCCGGGACCAAGTGACGGTCCAAGCTGCGTGCAGTGCGGACGCGAGCACCTGAGTCCGTCCCAAGCGGCGATGGGAGAAGAAGGCTGGACGTGTCCTTCGTGTCTGCGGGCGTGGCGACTCCGCAGCCAGCCGCAGCGCTATGCTGCGCCGTTTTCGCTGACGGTGCCGTCGAAGGTGGTGTTCTCTGTGCTGGCGCTGTTGGTGGGTCTGTTCGTGGTCGGAATCGGCTATGAGCTGCGCCACCTGCACCGGATGAACCAAGTCATCCGCGCGCAGCTTCCACAGTCGTAGCTAGGCGTATCCCCAGCGGCGGCGGAGCATCCAGTTGAGCCCGAAGCAGCCAACGGCGATGAGCAGGATGAGGGGACTGTTCCACAGGGGCAGGTCGCGGTGGTCGCGGACGTGCTCGATGTGGGGCGGGTGGAAGGTCAGGCCGGACAGAGAGTCGCCGGGCTGCTTGTGCTGGCCCGAGGTCGTCTCGCTGACGAGGCGGAGCAGGCGGTCGTCGGCTTCGGGGGCTTCTAGCTCTCGGCCAATGCCGCGCACCAAGAAGACATCGCTGTCATCGGTGGGACGGCCCGCAATGACGGCGCGGGCGACGACGCGATAGCCACCTTCGGGAAGCTGCGGCCACTCTACGCTGGCGACTCCGTCATCATCGGTGCGGATGGTCTTGGACAGGGCGCTGTCTAGCAGCGGCTCGGACGTGGCCCCGGACTCGGTGCCAGCGATGCGCGACAAAGACAGCGACACTTCGACGCGCCCGACCGGCTGGTAGTCGGGCCCCAGGGCGCGAACTTCGACCCGGACCGGCTGTCCGCGCCGCAGCTCGCTTTCGGCCACTTCCACCCGCAGAAGTCGCAGGGACGGATCGCGAATCAGCCAGCGAATCGCCTGATCAAAGAAGCGCTGATAGGTGGTGCTGCGGCCATCGCCTTCTCCGCCGCGAGCGGTCTTCTGAGCGGCGGCAGGGGTAAAGGCCCACTTCCAGGTCGAGTCGGCTTGCAGCGAAAGGGATCGGCCTTTGCCCAGCTCGGCGACGCTGAGGACCGGCATGGGGTTGCCGTCCTGATCCTTGAGCCGTGGGTGGGTGAGGAGCACGGTGGCCTGCTGACGTGCCTTCTGCACCAGGTTGAGCCCATCAAGCGGCTGCACATCGGCCCAGCGCTGCGCGTTTTCACGAACATCAAGGTGCAGCGCGGTGACGACGTGGTTGCGGCCAGCGGGGGTGAGCTTGGGAACAAACGCTTCGCTGTCGATGAGGCGCGAGCCACTGCCGCCGGACAGCTCATCGGGACTTAAGACGACCGGCAGGATCTGGGACAGCTCGGAGCCGTAGTAGCCGCCGGAGCTAAACGACAAGTCGCCGCCGATCATCGCGACCGAGCCGCCGCCTTCGATAAAGGGAACGATGGCGGGCTGAAGGAACTGCGAGCAGTAGGCGCTGTAGTTGAAGTTTTGGAGGATCAGCAGATCGAAGCTGCGGAGCTGCTCTTGGAACAGCTCCTGACAGGGAAACGGAATCAGCGAGGTCTCTTCGGACGGGGCAAACTCGATGTCGCTTGGCGAGCGCAGGATGAAGAACGCGACGAGGTCGATGTTGGGGTCGCTCTTTAAGGCGGCGCGCAGAAAGCGAGCATCCCAGCTGGGGCGACCGGCGACGTGAACGATGCGGATCTTTTCGCGCACGACCTTGAGCACAAAGGCACGGCGGTTGTTTTCGCTGATTGCCTCGCCGGGCTGAACCGGAACGCTGATGTCGTACAGGAACTTGCCAACGCGATCGGGGGTAAACGGAAAGACGACGCGGTATTCACGCTGATCGGGCTGGATTTCGATGTCGACGGTAAGGATCGGGGCTCCGTCACGGCGCAAGGTGACGGGCAGGTGGCGACCGACCCAGCCTGCGGCCTTGGCACCAAAGACCTGTAGGCGGGCTTCGACTTCGACGGCTGTGCGGGCAAAGGCAAACTGGTCGGCGAGCACGCGGGTGAGTGCAATGTCGCGCAGGCCGGGCTTGCCGACGGCTACGGTGTGAACGGGGGCGTCAAGGGCGCGCAGAAACTCTTGGGTGTCGGCGTCGAGGCTGAGCTGACCGGGCTGGGGCTCGCTGGTCGAAGCGCTTAGGCGGCCATTGTCGAGTCCATCGGAAAGCAGCACGACGCCAGCCAGGTCGCGGCCTTCATAGCGCTGGCGCACGGCGGACAGGGCCTCGCGAATGCGGGTCGAGTCGGCGTGCAGCGAAGCGGCATCGGGATGGGTGACGCTGTCCCAGGTGGCCGACTGAAGCCGGTCGCCGAAGGTAAAGAACTCGACCTTGTGATCGCTGCGCCACTTTTGCAGGGTGGAAGACTCGGCGCGCAGAAAGGATGCGGCCCGGCCTTGTCGCGTCTCGCCTCCGCCTTCTTCGGCCAGGCGCATGGACTCTGAGGCATCGACCAAGACCGCGATGTGGTTGGGCATGCGGCTGACGTTGCGCAGGCGAATCGTCGGCTGAAAGAAGAGCAGCAGCGTGGCCAAGATGCCGACAAAGCGCAGGCCCAGCAGCAGGCGACGACGGTGGGGCTGCTCTCCGCGCAGGGCCCGGAAGGCCAAGCCAAGCACCACCAAGACCATCAGCACCGCGACGGCACGCCCGGACAGGCTGCGCGGGGCCAGAAGCACCAGCTTCCACTCGTTCCAGTCACCGCCAAAGAGGCTCATGGTGCAGAAGTCCCCGACGGGCTGGGCGATGAGCCTGGGTTGATGCTGGGAAGCGGCGGCTGCCAGGCACGACGACGCATGATGAACGGGACGTGGACCTGATCGGCCTTGTAGTCGAGACAGAGCGCGTACATCGCCAGGTTTACGCCCAGGCGCAGCGACTGCTCACGCTGGACTTCACCACCGGGCACCACGTCGTAGAGCCACTGACCGAAGCGATCGCGGGCCCAAGCGCCGCCGAGGTCGTTTTGGCTGTAGACAATGGCGGTGCGACCACGAAGCTGGACGGCTTCGACGTAGGGCAGCGCAATGACGCGACCGACAGGGACTCGCAGAAGGTAAAACGAGCGAAACAGGACGTGATCTTCGGGCAGGCGACCGAGCGACGCTTGGGGCAGCAGCTTGGCGAGCATGGCGCGCACCGACTGATCAAAGGCACCACCGGCCCGGCCTTCGGCGCTGTCGATGATCAGCAGTCCCCCGAGCTGAATGTGCCTGCGGAGGTTGCTCAGCTCGTCTTCGCTCGGCATCGGGAAGGCGCGATCCCCGGCCAGGTAGAGCAGCGGGTGCCGATGCAGCGCGGCGGCATCGCCCAGGTGGACGGTGACTACGTCGGGGCTGACCTCAATCGATGTGCGCTTTTCCAGCTCCCACAGAAGCCGCGACAGCGCTTCGGGACGGGGCACGGCCTGCGCCGGAGCGACGCCGGTCAGGACCACTTGTGCCAGCTCCAGTCGATCTTGGCCGCCAAAGCCGTGCGAAACGGCGGGCAGACAGACCGACAAAAGGCCAAGCAAACAGAGCGCGACCGAGGACAAGGCCGCACGACAACGCCAAAGTCGAGCCACCTGGGCCGACCGAGAAGGAGTGGTTAGGTACACGAGCGCAGTAGTAGTTATAACGAATTTTGCGCCCAGTTTGGGAGACGGCGCTAGCGCAGGGCGGTGCCGACGGCGGATCCACCGACGGCGAGCAGGGACTTGAGGTCTTCGTCGTTGAACATGATCTGGCCGCCGACGTAGAAGTCGCGACCAAAGGAGCCCTGGCCGCCGGGGGGACGGCTGTTGATGGCGTCGTCGATGCCGGCCAGCACGTACATGTTGCGATAGAACTGCACCGTCGAGTAAATGCGCAGCCGAGGCCAGATGTTGGTGCGGAAGTCGAAGGCGTCGATCTTGAAGGTCAGGCGCTCTTTGAGCAGGTCGATGTCCATGCCAACGCCGCCGGTGCTTTCCTTGATGCCGTAGCGCAGCGTCAGGATGAACCACTTGGGATCGAGAAACAGGCGCTTGGCAAACTGAAACGAGATCTTGAAGGCGCGGGTGATCTGCACCAGATCCGTGGTGGTGGTCAGTGGCTTCGACGGATCGTCGGTGGTTGTGATGGTGCGCGAAAAGGTCCGGGTCATGCGCGGGTCGTCAATCAGCTCGAGCTGGTAGTACTTGTCGGGACGCGCTTGCAGTCGGACTTCGATGGCGTTTTTGAAGTCGTTGGCTTGGATGTAGTACTCGCTGCGCAGGCCGACGATGGTCTGCAGCTGGCTAAAGCCGCGTACGAGGTCCGAGGCGTCGGCGGTGATCTGTTCGACGTTGTTGGCGATGGCGTCGTCGACCAGCAGGCGTCCGACGGTTCCTTTGCCTTTGCGAATGTCGCCGGTGATGTGATCGACGTTGCCAAGCGCGCTGTTGAGCGAGTCGACGGCAGACGACAGCTTGTCGAGGTTGTTGCGCAGCTTGGTGCCGGTCGAGTCTACTTCTGACGTGCCTTTGCCGACGAGATCGCGCAGACCTTCGGTGACTTCGCGGACGTTGGCGAGCGAGATCTGAACGTCTTTGGCGGACTGTCCCGAGGTGATGCCGCGTACGTCCTGGGCAATGCCGTCGACGTGCTTGATGAGCGAGGCAATGGCTTCGGAGTTCTGCGCCACCGAGTCTTTGACCTCACGCGCGATGTCCTGGACCGGGCCTTGGGTGAGGCGCTGCACGTCGCGCAAGATGTCGCGCACAATCGGCAGCGTCTCATTGACCTGATACAAGATGTCGCCGGTCGTCACCGCTTCGACGACGTTGATGAGCTGGTCGCCGCTCTTGAGGACGCGGTTTTTGACCATCTGCCCCGACAGCGGATCGGGGGACTGCGGCGTGCCAGGGTCGATTTCCAAGAAGTATTCGCCAAGCAGCGAGCTGGACTTCTTGTAAATGACGGCGTTTGACCACAGCTCAATGTCGGGACGCATGCGGATGCTGACGCGGGCGTAGGTGCCTTGTAGCCGACGCTCGGCAATTTCCCCAACGATGAGTCCGGCGATCTGCACCCGTGACTTATCGACAAGTCCCGTGGCGTCGCGAAACAGCGCCCACACCACCGGGCCTTCTTGGCCCCGAACGCCCTTGGCGACGAAGCGATAAGCCACGGCGCTGAGCATCATGATCACGATGGTGGTCAGTCCGACTTTCAGGGCCGCGCTGGCGGTCTTCATGCAATTACTCCTTGCGATGCCGACGGGAAAGCCGCAAGCACCGCACAGACCAGAGCCGTAAGCCTAAGGAATATCATCCACGATCAAGTCTTTTTCGTCACAGGGCGTCATGTGTACCGCGCCGCTGGTCTCGATAAACTCGCGAAGCCACTTGTGTCTGCTGTGGCGAATCTCATCGGGGGCACTGCTTTCGATGATGGTGCCGCCGTACAGTGCCGAGATGCGGTCACCGATGCGAAACGTCGAAGCCATGTCGTGGCTGATGATGACGCTGGTGACGCCGTGATCGCGGGACACATCGCGGATCATGTCATCGACGTTCTTGGTGGACACCGGATCGAGTCCCGTCGTCGGCTCATCGTAGAGCAGGATCTTGGGCTTCATCACCAGGGCCCGCGCCAGGCCGACGCGCTTGCGCTGACCGCCGGATAGCTCGGACGGAAACTTGCCAATCAAGACCTGGGGCAGCGCCAGCTTGTCGAGCTGGGTGACGGCGATGTGATGAAGCTCGGCGCGGGAAAAGTAGCGACGCTTGCCGGGCTTGCCGCTCTTGTCTTCGGTGATGCTGTCGGGGTCGCCGTGCTCGACCAGCGGAAAGACGATGTTTTCTTCAACGGTCAGGGAGTCAAACAGGGCGGCGTACTGAAACAGCATCCCAAACTTGCGACGCAGGCGGTTGAGCGCAAACTCATCGAGCGGAACCAGGTCTTCGCCATCGACGTAGATGTGGCCTTCGTCGGGCTTCAGGAGTCCCATGAGGTGCTTCATGATGACCGACTTGCCCTGCCCGGAGCCGCCGATGATCACGTTGATCTTGCCGCGCTCAATGTCGAGGTCGATGCCGCGCAGGACGTGATGCGGACCGAAGGTCTTTTGCACGCCGCGCACACGGATGTGGTAGCGCTCACTTGCGACGCTGGCGTCTTCGTCAGGAACGGACCACTTGAGCTTGCCCATCGCCTAGCCTCTCTGGAACAGCGTCAGCCACAGGTCGGTCAGAAAGTAGTCAAGGACGAGGATCGTGACGAAGCTGCCAACGACAGAGCGCGTGGTGGCGACACCGACGCCTTTGGCACCACCCGACGCGTTATAGCCTTGCTGACAGGCAATCAGGGTGAGCACGCAGCCGAACACCACCGACTTGACCATGCCTTGGGTGATGTCGTTGGGGTCGAGCAGCCACTGGGCCTTTTCGATGAAGATGCCGCGATCGACGTTCTGCACGCCGACAGCGACCACGTAGGCTCCGCACATTCCGACGACGTTGAACAGCATCGCCAGCAGCGGCAGCATCACCGTCCCAGCGATGACACGCGGCACAATCAGATACTGAACGGGGTTTACCGCCATCGTCGCCAGGGCGTCGATCTGTTCGGTGATGCGCATCGAGCCCAGCTCGGTCGCAATGCCAGCGCCCGCGCGTGCCGACACGACAATCGAGGTAAAGACCGGGGCCAGCTCACGCGCCAGGGCCAGACCGACGGTAGCGCCGGTAAACGCTTGGGCCTGAAAGGTCTTGAGCGCGGAGGAGAGCTGCAGCGCAAACACCGCACCAACGAACAGCGAGATGAGCAGCACGATCGGCAGCGACTCAAAGCCGATAAACACCATCGCTTCGAGCAGCACCACCAGTCGATACGGCGGACGCAGCGCCCAGCGAATCACCGAAAACAGCAGGATCATGTGCTGACCCAGGACTTCGACGAATCCGACGACAAGACGCAGCGCGGGCAGCCACAGTTTGTCAATCCATGACGCCAGCCGCTCGAGCCACATAACTACATGCTACCGCAAAGCCACGCGGGAAAAGCGTCCTATCCCCGCGCGACGGAAACAGTTTTTCAGGCACCCCCAAGCGGACAGAGCCGATGATTATGCTCAAAGAGCAACGCGGCGCGCGCGGCCCGTAAGCAGCCGCAGCGCCGACATAGACCACATGGGGGACATGATGAGACGCAGCACACTACAGCGCTGGATCTTGGGACCGCTGTTCGCACTTTGCACCTTCACCTGTAGCAGCAACGGGCTGGATGGCAGCAACCTGTGCAACTCTGGCGTGGACACCGATGGCGACGGTCTGGCAGATGACTTGGAGTGTCTGCGCGGAACCGACCCGAGCAATCCAGACAGCGATGGCGACGGTGCCAAAGACGGCGATGAAGTCGCGGCGGGCTCTGATCCAAGTGCGCAAGACAGCGATGGCGATGGACTTTCGGACGGTGTCGAGCTGGCCTACCCGCGCATCTGCGTGGCAGACGACTACCTAAACCAGCGCCGACCGACCGTTTCATGCCAGAGCAGCGCCGAGTGTCAGCCGGGCGAGACGTGCAAAGGACTCGATCCGACCAAGGCGGACAGCGATGGCGATGGCGTCTCGGATGTCGAAGAAGACAAGAACCAAGACGGCACGATTGGCACGCTGAGCGGCGAGACCGATCCCCGCCTGTTCGATACCGATGGCGATGGTCTGTCGGACAAGTTTGCGGGCTCGCGCATCTGCCGTCCCGACGGACTGGCGATGATCACCCAGACGACGGTGCCGCAAGCAAGCATTCAGGTGGGCTCGGACCCGCTGTTTGGCACGGCCAAGACGTTTCAAGGAGCGTCGGGCAGCGGTCTGACGTTTGACGATGCAGCGGCGGCGGTGGCGGGACTTGTGATCTCGCGGTCGAACACGCTGGCGAACCTGGACGCGGACCGAATCGACATCGAAAACAAGATCTCGACGGCGCTCACCGGCAAGGGCTACACCGTCACGGGCGTGTTCATCGGTCGCAAGTTCCAGACGCACGAACAAAACGACGCGACGCAGTCCACGTTCCGGGTGGTCAAAGCAGCGGTCAGCACTTCGACGGTGCGAGACGACGTGATCAATGCGCTCAGCGGAGCGACGGCCCCAGGCGGCGGCACGGTGACGGCGCAAGGCCCGTTCTATCTGGACGTGACGGTGGTTCGTCGCAACAGCGGCCCAAGCAACGATGTGATCATCGCGGTGTCGCCAGCCGCCCAGTATGACGACCGCACCAAAGCGACGGCGATTCGGGCCGGCGACCTGACCAATGCGTCGGGTGTCGCGGTCAGCCAAAAGCAGGTCAGCTTCCTGTGTCAGGGCATCGAGACGACGCGCAACTCGATCGCGGACATTGTGTGGACGGTCGACGTGTCGGTGTCGATGGGCGACAACCAAGTGCGCCTGGCCAGCACCGCGCAGGAGTTCTTCAAGCGCCTGCAGGCCGCAGGCGTGGACTTCCGCGTCGGCATCTTGACGGCCACGGCCCCGACCGACCCGCAGCTGAGCCTGACGACGTATCCAGGCTGGGGCAGCGGCTTCCAGTTCATCCAAGGCACAGACACAGACGGTCCGCATCAGGTGTGCCGACAGGTCACGGCCCCGGCTTCGGGCACCAACGGCTACTGTCCGCAAGACGGAAGCAAGACCGCCGATCCGATCGGTCCGTTTGGGCCAACCAGCGGAAGCAACGTCAGTGAGGAGCCCGCCGCCGCCGTCGTCCGCATCAACGACCTGTTCAAAAAGAACGCGGTCGCCAACGTCAGCAATGCCAACTGGAAGTGGCGCGATGGCGTCACCAAGGTCTCGTTCTTCGTCACCGACGAATACAACAACGACTGGCTGCGCTACTTTTCGACCAACAAGAACCCGGACACCAACGTCGCGTGGGGCACGACCTATTCGGCGTCGGTGCTGACGGGAATCGCGGACTACTTTAAGCAAAACCAGATCCTGGCGTTCGGTCTGCTGCCGTATACGGCGACGCGAGAGTGCAGCGCCAATGCCTCGCAAGACCTGCCGCGCTGCTTGGTGGAAAAGCTGGGTGGTGCGTGGCTGGACATCAACAAGGCGCAGGATGCCGACGTGCAAGCGGCGATGAACAAGCTGGTGGATGCGATTGCCGGTGCATCGAGCCAGTTCAAGCTGTCGCGCACGCCGATTACGTCGACGATCAAGGTGACGATTGGCTCGCGGGATGTGCCGCGCTCACGGACGGACGGCTTTGACTATGATCCGGCGTCGAAGTCGGTGGTGTTCTTCGGAAACAACTACCGTCCACGCATCGGGGATCAGGTGTTTATCTCGTACCGCATCTGGATTGGCTCGCTCGGCTAGCCGACGCGGGGGCTTGGGAATCACTTAGCGCAGGTACAGACGACTCTTGGCAAAGCGCGCAGTGATTCCGACGAGCCCCGGCGTCTGGGCCACCTGTTCCAGCACCGCCAGCGCCTGCTTCTTGTCTAGCAAGTCGATCTCTCGACGAATCCCCACCGTGTGAGCCGCCCGATTGATGGCATCGGTCGCTTTCTCATGACCGAGTGACTGCGCCAGCAGCTTGGCGAGGTCTGCACGGGAAACTCCAGTCTCTGTCATCAGGCTTTCACGCGAAGACGTGCTCCCTGAATGGGTGTTTTACTTTGGGAAGGCCAGGACCACCGTCGTGGTGTTGTGAAACCCGGACAGATCACCGACATCGAGCGCGATCTCTCCGTACGTTTCAAAGCCAGCGAGCGGAACCTGACCTAGCTCACTGTGGATGCCGGCAATCGCGGTCTGAAACTGGTCCTTGAGGATGAGGTTGCGACAGATGCAGTCAAAGACCACCGCACCAGCGAGCGGCACGCCACCGACTTGCTCGCGAGCACGCCGAGCGGCTTCCCGGGCGCTGTCGATCTGACGGTGTGGCTCGCTCTCGGTGATGCGAATGACGGTTCCTTCGGGAATGCCGCAGGCAAAGCCAATCGAGTGCTCGCCGACCCGAAACAGCGGCGCACGAACCTTGAACGCTTCGCCTTGCGATAGGCCCGCTTCAAAGCGCAGCAGAAAGCCGCCCACTTCACCCGCAGGAAGCTGAGCCGGATCAAAGCCAAGCGCCTCGGTGGCTTGCCGCGTTCGCTCGACCCAGACATCCCAAGCAGGACGACCGTCGATTTCATGAACGATGCTTCCTTCGGCGCGCGTCACCAGCAGCGGGGCCGACAGCGGCTGATGCCCGTGACAGACGCCGACGCCAAGCGGCTGCTTGGAAAACACGGTCGCAATCACCACCGCGTCGGTCAGCACCTGGCCGCCCAGCGCAACGTGGGTACACTTGAGCGCCAGATCATCGCCCGCCGCGCCGCCCGCCAGTCGCAGATCAAAGCCCATGAGCCCGGCGGTCATCAGCGCCGCTTCTTCGCTACACCCCGCAAGCGGATCAAGCAGCAAGATCGCCGTCCGATGCGGATAGCCCACGACCTGAAGCGGCATGCCTTCGAGCGAATCCAAGACCGCTTGCTCACAGCCTGCGCGCAGTCCGGTGGCAGCCCCGGCAAAGATCCGATAGTCGCCGCTCAGCGCAAACAGGACGGTAGAGCCTTTGGCGTCACCGCTTTCGACAAACTCACCCGCCGTTGATGCCCCGAGCACCGTGCTGTGTGGAAAGGAAGCGGCCAGCAGCGGCATCAGCTCGGACAGTGGCTGCTTGGTGGACGCAAACGCCAGCAGCAGAACCGGCGCGGCGTCTCCCAAGTCCCCTTTCACCTTGGCCGTGAGCGTGGCAGCCACCTGCTCGACCTGTCCGCTGGCCATGGCTGTAGCAACCTTTGTCTCTCGCATCCAAAGCCCCCTTCTGTTCACAGTAGAGGGCCGCAGGATCCCCAGCAAGCTGCGTTGCGAACCAGGCGTCACGACTCGGGAATCCGTTCCAGCCCGCAGGTCAGACCACCGAGCAAATGAGTCCGCGACTGCCAGACACGGGTGTGAGCCAGCCGCCGTTCCTGCTACCTTCTTTTTCTGCATGCAACAAATCCTGAAGCACGGCGGTCACGCTCCGCGTCGAATGGGGATGTCACATCGCGAGGCGTCGTGGATCTGGCTGTGGTCCTGGCTGATCATGGTGGGGACGGCTGCGACACCCCTGCGGGCCCATGCCGACGAGCCCGTGGCCCCAAGCCCAAAGAGCGCCGAGCCAAGCGCTGAGCCTTCCGCAGATGCCAGCGCCGACAGCGAATCAGAGCCGCCGCCTGCTGGCTATTCCACAGACGGTGGAAAGCTTCGTCCCAAGGACGCGGTGCCATTTGCCGGTGTGGTGCGGGAAAAGGGCTCTCGCGATCCGCTCGCCAACGTGCGGGTGACGATTACGCCGTGGAAAGAGCTACCGCCCGATCCCAGCGCCAAGCCAGGCAAGAAGACCAAGCCGCGCGGCGAAGCAACAGGCGACCCGGTCGAGATCGCCACCGATGCAGAAGGAAACTTTTCCATCGACGACCTGGCACCCGGCACCTATCAGGTGATCTTGCGCAGCAGTCAGATCCAGCGCACCGAGAGCATCGAGACGCTGGCACCCGGCAAAAAGACCACCATCACCTACTACGCACCGAAGAAGCAGAACCCGTTTGAAGTGGTGGTCCGCGCCGAGCCGCTGAAAAAAGAAGTCAGCGAGCAGGTCCTGTCGGTGCAAGAGCTGAAGCGCATTCCGGGCACGCAAAACGACGCCATCAAGGCCGTTCAGAACCTGCCGGGTGTGGCGCGCGCTCCCTTTGGCGGTGGACTGCTCGTCGTGTGGGGCTCGGCTCCGGCGGATACGCGCGTCTATGCCGACGGCGTCCAGCTTCCGCGCATCTTTCACTTTGCCGGCTTTCGCAGCACCATAAACTCGGAGTTCGTCGAAGAGCTTTCGTTTAAGCCCGGCGCATACGGCGCGGACTTTGGACGCGGACTCGGCGGCATGATCGACGTGACGACGCGCTCACCCAAGAGCGATCGCATCCACGGCTCGGTCACGCTCGATCTCATCGACGGATCGGTCACGCTCGAAGGCCCCGTCACCAAGAACCTGTACATCGCGGGCGGCGTCCGCGTGAGCTGGATCTCGGTGTTTTTGCCGCTGTTCAATCGCTCGCAGTTTCAGGTGTCGCCGTTTTACTGGGACTATCAGCTTTCGCTGCGCTATCGCCCGACGAAGGCCGACGACATCGATGTCTTCATCTTTGGATCAACGGACAACCTGGAAGCGCGGGTGAGCGATCCCGATCCCGCCATCAACATCTCGCTCGATAGTCGTCAGTACTTTTCGCGCGCTCGGATTCGCTGGACGCACCGCTTTTCATCGGCGACGCAGCTTGTCGTGATGCCGTCGATTGGTGGCGATGTCACACGCTTTGATACCGGCGATGGTGGCGTCGGAACCGTGCAGTTTAAGCTGGAAGGACTGACGCTCGGCTACAACCTGCGCGCCGAGCTTCGTCATCGCTTCGCACCGTGGCTCAATGTCATCGGCGGTGTGGACTTTGAAGGCTCGCGCAGCTCGTTTGACGTGGTGGTGCCGCCGGTTCCAGCGGGTGGCGGTGGCAGCAGCGGAGAGAGCAACAACCAAGCGTCAGGCTCAGCCATCACGCAGCTTGGATCGGTTCGCGACTCGTCGGTGCTTCACATCATCCGCACCGCGCCGTATGCGATTGCACGCTTTGACCTGCTCGATCGTCGGCTGACCATCTCTCCGCAGCTTCGGCTGGAGACCGCGTACATCCGATCCTACGACGGAGAAGTATCGCGCACGGTGTTTTCCCCCGAGCCGCGCCTGGTGATCAGCGGACAGATTGTTCCCAAGTACCTGATGCTCAAGTTTGGCGTCGGCTCGTATTCGCAGCTGGGACAGCCGCAAGAGCTAAACCGCGCCTTTGGCAACCCGAACCTGGACCCACAGCGCGGAACCACCTATGTCGCGGGCTTTGAGAGCGAGCCCACCTCGACGCTGCTGATTCAAGGCCAGTTCTTTTACAAAGACCTGCGCTCGCTCATCGTTGCGGACCCGGTGCTCAAGTACACAAACGCGGGGCTTGGGCGCGTCATCGGCGGCGACTTTCTGCTGCGTCAGAAGCTGTGGAAAGGTCTGTTTGGCTGGCTGGCGTACACCATCTCGCAGTCGGAGCGGCGCAGCACCCCGCAAGATGAGTGGCGGCTGTTCCGCTACGATCAGACGCACATCCTGACGGCGGTGGCGTCGTACAAGCTGCCGTGGTGGGGCATTGAAGTCGGTCTGCGCTTCCGCTACGTGACGGGCGGTCTGTATACGCCGACGCTGGGAGCCATTCGCGACACGCAGACCCAGACCTGGATTGCGACGCAAGGCGGCCCGTATTCCGAGCGACTGCCGGACTTTCACCAGCTGGACCTGCGCGTCGACAAGACCTGGGAATTTAACCGCTGGAAGCTCGGGCTCTATCTGGACATCCAGAACCTGTATAACCGCCAGAACGCGGAACAGATTGCCTACGGTGGACGGCAGAACTATCAGTCGTCGCTGGTGACGGGCATTCCGTTTTTCCCGAACTTCGGTCTGCGAGCGGACTTCTAGCAAGAGGATGCGGCACATGAACTCCATGAAGCGATGGCGACAAATGGCAGCCGTGCTGATGCTGGCGTGCTTTCAGCTTGCGGGCTGCGAGACGGACATTGACTCGGACACGCTGGTTCGCGAGCTACGGATCTTGTCGATGCGCATCGGCAGCACGGACACGTTTAGCGTCGCCGATGCCCAAGCGGAAGTGAAGCTGGGACCGGGCGGGCTCGACCTGGCGTTTACGACCGACCACTTGGATCTGAATGCGATGGTTGCTGCGCCTACCGGACCGGGACGACGAATCAGTGCGCCGCGACCGCTCGTCTATGAGTGGTATCTGTGCATCGGTCCGGCGTC
>CALMML010000473.1 GCA_937868485.1 uncultured Myxococcales bacterium
CTTGCAGCCGCAGCAGATATTATGCGCACTGGATGACTCTTATCCGCAGTGCAATCGTTTTGCATATACGCGCGATGAATCGACCTTGCTGGGCGCAACGCCAGAGCTTTTGGTTGGTCGCAGCGGGCGTAGGGTTCGGACCGAAGCGCTGGCCGGAACGCGCGCACGGACCAAAGACAGCGACGATGAAAAGCTGGGTCAGTCGCTCCTTCAGGATGACAAAGAGCGGCGCGAGCATGACCATGTGATTGCCGCGATTGTGGATTCGCTGCATAGCTGCGGGGTCCGTGACGTGCAGGTGGATGCAACGGGTTTGCGTTTGCTGCGCAATGTCATGCACCTGTGTACGCCGATTCAGGGGCAGCTTGCGCACCCGCAACATGTCCTTGATCTGGTGGCGGCGCTGCATCCAACGCCTGCTGTGTGTGGGCTCCCACGCGAGGCCGCTGCACACTTTTTGGCCCAGACAGAGCCGGTGTCACGCGGTGGTTATGCAGCCCCAGTGGGATACTTTGATGCCGACGGCTGCGGCGAGTTTTGGGTGGCGCTCCGATCGGCGCTGATTCGTGCAGAGGAAGCGTGGCTGTATGCCGGAGCCGGTGTGGTCGCAGGATCAGATCCAGCCACCGAGTATGCAGAGACAGAAGCCAAGCTGCGCGCAATGCGAAGTGTGATCGGAGGCGTAGCATGAGCGGCGATCTACACAGCGCGTGGGCTCGACTGTTTGCGGTGTCTTTGGCCAAAGCCGGAGTCCGCAGTGTGGTGATCAGTCCGGGCTCTCGATCGACGCCACTGGCCTTGGCCTTTGCTGCGCAGCCTACGCTGACCACGCATGTGATTGTGGATGAGCGCGTGGCCGGATTTTTTGCGCTGGGACAGGCGCGAGCAAGCGGTCTTCCTACCGTGCTGCTCTGCACGTCAGGAACGGCGGGTGCGCACTACCTTCCTGCGCTGATCGAAGCGTCGCAGAGCCACATTCCGCTCGTGGTCGTGACGGCAGATCGTCCGTGGGAAGACTATGACTGTGCGGCGGCGCAGACCATCGATCAGGTCAAGCTGTTTGGTGATGTGGTGCGTCACTATGCAGAGCTGGGGCTTCCTGATTCCCATCCCGCTGCGCTGGCTGCGGTGGTGCGAATTGCGACGCAAGCGGTGTTCACCGCGCAACATCTGACGCCCGGTCCGGTTCACATCAATGCGCGCTTCCGCAAGCCACTGGAGCCAAGTGTGGTGGTGGAGGATGCGCCTTATCTGACGCAGATCGATGCGCTGACTGCACAGCCTGCTCCGACGGTGATTCCTGCCGGTGATGATGTTCCTGTGTCCGCGATTGACGCGCTGTATGCACGCTGCAAACGTGCGCAGCGTGGTGTGATTGTCTGTGGTCCTGCCAGCAGTCAGACCGATCTGGCTGCACTGCGGGAGTCGGTCCAGAAGCTGTCTCTGCGGACTGGCTTTCCGATCTGGGCAGAGTCCACAAGTGGGGTGCGATTTGGTTCGCAGGCAGCCATCTGTGGCGGCTTTGATGTCGCGCTACGGAGTCCTGATTTCCGTCGAGAACTTCGCCCCGATCTGCTGATCGAGCTGGGCGGTCCGGTGGTGTCTTCCGCGTATGCGCAGCTGGTCGGTTCCCTTTCCGCGTGTGATCGTGTGGTGATTGCGCCGCATGGCTGGAATGATCCGCACGGAAGCGCTGCGCTGCTGCTGATGTGTTGTCCTTCGCGACTCCTTGATGCGGTGGCCGATCGGATGGCTGCGCATGATCTTGCATCGGACCAAGATGCAAGCTGGTCGTCGCTGCACAAGGAGACAGAGCGGACCGTTCGCAGCATCGTGACCCAGTCTGTGCAGACCGAGGACTTTCAGGAAGGACAGCTGGTCCGCGCGGTGGTGGATGCGCTTCCTTTCGGTGCTGCGCTGCTGGTTGGGAACTCGCTGCCGGTGCGTGATCTCGATCTGTTCTGCGAGCCATCGGATAAGCCGCTGCGTGTATTTCATCAGCGGGGCGCGAGCGGAATTGACGGACTCATCTCCGGTGCGGCGGGTGCGCGCAGTGTGCTGCGTGAGCCGGTTGCGCTGCTGCTGGGAGACGTCAGTGCGCTGCACGATCTGTGTGGGCTGCAAGCGCTGCAAGCGGTGTCTGTTCCGCTGCCGGTGGTGATTGTTCAAAACGGTGGCGGACGGATCTTTGAGCGGCTTCCGATCGGTAGCAATGCGATCGCCAAGCCTCACTTTTCGTCGCTGTTTTTGACGCCGCGTGCGGTGGACTTTGGTCACGCCGCTGCCGCGTTTGGGCTTCCTTTTGTGCGGGTTTCGACCGAAGCCGCGCTCCGTACCGCACTAGCCCACGCGCTGGCTGCGGAGAAGCCGTGGATCATTGAAGCGGTGGTTCCTGGTTCAGTTGGCGTGACGCTTCGCAAGCAGATCGAACAGCAGGCGGCCAAAGTCCTTGCGCAGTCAAGCAAGTTGTTGTCTGCGCAAAGACCCTTGGTACAAGCGAAGTCTGTCTGCGATTCCGTTCAGGGCACGTCGGACCCGATTCCGCAGGTGTTCTTGCATGGCTTTCTGGGATCACCCACGCTGTGGCAGCCGATTCAGAGCCGCTGCGCGGGGCCGACCTTCTGTCCCTATCTGCCCGGTCATGGTCCGTCGCCGTGGCTGATTCCTGATGCAGACTTTGAAGCGGTGGTGGATGCGCTCGCGCAGCGGATTCCGTTTTCTCGCTTTGCGCTGCATGGCTATTCGCTGGGGGCGCGGCTGGCGCTGGCGCTGGCGCTGCGACATCCTGAGCGTGTCCTGTCGCTGACCTTGATCGGCGTGGATCCGGGAATCCGTGATCAGCAAGCGCGGATCGAACGACAGAAGTGGGAAGCAGAGCTTGGTCACAAGCTTGCAAGCAGCGACCTGGCTTCCTTTGTGAAGGAGTGGGAGTCGCTGCCGCTGTTTGCGTCGCAGCAGCATCTTTCCGAACAGGTCCAGCAAGCGCAGCGGAGTGATCGACTTGATCATGATCGTGCGGCGCTGGCGTGGTCGCTGCGGGTGCTGGGAACCGGACAGATGCCCAGCTACTGGTCACAGATTCCGTCGCTGTGCATGCCGACTCTGGTGCTAACAGGGGCTGAAGATCCCAAGTTCACAGAGATCGGTCGCGCGCTTGCGTCCCTTCATCCTCTGGTTGTGCATCGCATCGCAGCAGGATGTGGACACAACTTGTTACTGGAAGATCCTTTGTGGGTGTGGTCGCAGCTCTGTATGGGACGCGCTGCCCAACCCGCGTGTGAGACACTTGCGCAAGCAGAATCGAGTCAGCGTGCGAGCGCTGGCGCACCTCAAACACCCTTGTCACGGAGCAGAGAGCCATGAGTGAGACCGTGTGGAAGTCAGTCGACAAGTTCGGCTTCCAAGACATCAAGTACCAGAAGACGGACGACGGAATCGCCAAGATTACGATCAATCGTCCAGAGGTCCGCAATGCCTTCCGACCGCTCACGGTGAAGGAGCTGTCTACTGCGTTCAACGATGCGCGTGATGACGCGGATGTTGGCGTGGTGATCCTGACTGGCGAAGGCCCCGATGCGTTCTGTTCCGGTGGAGATCAGCGCGTGCGCGGACACGGTGGTTACGTCGGTGATGATGGCATTCCGCGCCTAAACATTCTGGATGTGCAACGGCAGATTCGCACGATTCCCAAGCCGGTGATCGCGATGGTTGCGGGCTACGCAATCGGAGGCGGACACGTCCTGCATCTGCTGTGTGATCTGACGATCGCGGCGGACAACGCGCGGTTTGGACAGACCGGACCCAAGGTCGGCAGCTTCGACGGTGGCTACGGTGCTTCCTACATGGCGCGCATCATTGGTCAGAAAAAAGCGCGCGAGATCTGGTTCCTGTGCCGTCAGTACGATGCCAAGCAAGCGCTCGAGATGGGGCTTGTGAACACCGTGGTTCCGCTGGCCGAGCTGGAGCAAGAGACGCTGAAGTGGTCGCGTGAGATGCTGCAAAACAGCCCGACCGCGCTGCGCTTCCTCAAGGCTGCGCTCAATGCAGACTGCGACGGACAGGCGGGTCTTCAGGAGCTGGCCGGAAGCGCAACCCTGCTGTACTACCTGACCGAAGAAGGCCGCGAAGGAAAGGAAGCGTTTCTCGAAAAGCGCAAGCCCAACTTCCGCAAGTTCAAGCGATTCCCATGAGCCAGCAGACAGCGCCGCAAGGCATTGCGAAAGACTCGTTTAAGGCGTGGCTTCTGGCGACTCGTCCGGCTACGCTCACCGTCGGTGTCATTCCGGTGATCATCGGTACTGCGGTGGCGTACACGATGCATGCAGTTCGGACGCTTCCTGCGCTGGCGGCGCTGTTTGGTGCGATCTTTATTCAGATCGGAACGAACCTCGCAAACGATGTGTTCGACTATGAAAAGGGCGCAGACACCGCAGAGCGCCTGGGTCCGCTGCGTGTCACCCAAGCGGGTCTGATTGCGCCGCACAATGTCCGGTTGGGAATGTACATCAGCTTTGCGCTGGCGACGCTGATGGGCATCTACTTAACGTGGTCTGCTGGTCCTGTGATCCTGCTGATTGGGGTGCTGTCGATCGCATCAGGAATCGCGTACACAGGCGGTCCGTATCCGCTGGGATACAACGGACTTGGCGATCTGTTTGTGTTTGTGTTCTTCGGTCTGGTCGCGGTCTGTGGGACTGTCTTTGTGGAAGCAGGAGGCGTAGGAACGCTGGCTGTCTGGGCTTCCTTTCCCGTCGGTGCGCTTGCAACAGCGGTGCTGGTGGTAAACAACCTGCGCGACCGTCCCACGGATGTCAAAGCAGGCAAGCGGACGCTGGTTGTTCGCTTCGGTCGTACGTTCGGACTGATCGAGTACTTTGCGCTGGTGGCGCTGGCCTATCTGGTTCCGGTCTATCTGGTGAGCGCAGGTCTTATCGGTCGCGCGGGACTTCTGCCGCTGCTGTCGATTCCGCTCGCGATTCCGCTGTGCCGATCGGTGCTGCGAGATCATGGCGCGGTGCTCAACAAGACGCTGGCAGGGACGGCGCGCCTGGTGCTTGTGCATGGCCTGCTGTTTTCGCTGGGAATGGTGCTGTGATTGGTGCATTTCCGTCGCTCCGCGCGGGAGAGCTGCGGCTCCGTGGCTGTCGCGTCCAGGTCTGTGGTGGCGATCTGTCGAAGTCCTTTCGCAACGCCAAGCAGTCGTGGACCGCGCGGAGCGGAGTTGTGCTCGAGCTGTGGGATGAAGACGGTGTCGTCGGGATTGGAGAAGCCTCGCCGCTTCCGGGACACAGTCGCAGCACGCTGTCGGACTGCCAGGCTGCGCTGACCGATCTGACGCAGAGAATGTCCGGTTGGGATGCGGAAGGCTGGCCAGTGGTTCCGTCGCTGGCTGGACTTCCTGAAGCTCGCTTTGCGTTTGAAACGGCGCTGTGTGATCTGCTGGCTCGTCGGCACGGTGTCTCTGTTGCAACGTTTTTGGGGGGACACTCGCTTGCGCAGATTCCGCGAAATGCAGTGATCAGCACGATCGAAGAAGCGCATGCAGCGGTGCAGCGAGGCATTACGACGCTCAAGATCAAGGTTGGATCGATGGTCCCGCTGGATCAGGAATCGCAAAAAGAGGCAGACAAAGAGCTTCTTTTCCTGAAGCAGCTTCGCGACGAGCTGGGTCAGGCTGTGACGCTGCGCTTGGATGCAAACGGTGTGTATGATTCAGCGCGTGCGCGCAAGCGGCTGGCGGAGTTTGCTCGCTATGATGTGGCGCTCTTCGAGCAGCCGACTGCTTCTGCGGAGCTGGCGAGCTTGGGAGTCTGTGCGATTCCCTGGGCTGTCGATGAGTCGCTGTCGGAACCCATGTTGGATGCTGCGAGTGATCCGTGTGACAGGTTCCTGTCCGCGCCGGGCTGTCGGGCGTGGGTGGTGAAGCCCGCGCTGCATGGTCTGCGCTCGGCTCGACGGCTGGCGCTGCGTGCGATCGCGCATGGACTGGATGTGATCGTGACGCATCTGATCGACGGTCCGGTTGCGCTGGCTGCGGCGTGTGAGCTTGCGCTGTCGCTTCCGGTTTCGCCGCTTGCCTGTGGTCTGGATGAGCATGCAGGACTGGCTGCGTGGCCGCCGGTTGACATTCCGCAGCATCGCCAAGCACAGCACCTGATCACGCCAAGCGGAGGCATCGGACTTGGCTTTGCGCGGCAGGGTGTGCCGTGGAGCTAAGCGTCTTTGCTGCGGCGCGCGAGTGCGGCGACCACATTGCGCTGATTCATTCCGACGAGACGTGGACCTATCGTGCGCTGGCAGTGCAAGTCCGTTGCATTTGTGCGGGGCTCTGTGCGCGTGGCTTTGATGCGCAGACTGTCGTTGCACTGCGTGCGAGCAATCGTCCGCAAACGGTGATGACGATCCTCGCACTGATCTCGCTGGGGATTCCGTTTGTGGCGATTCATCCGCGCTGGACCGATCAGGAAGTGCGCGTGGTGATGGCCGATGCAGCGCCCGCTGCACTGCTGGATGATGCGCAGATCGAACTGCTGCTCGCGTACTCCGATTCGGACAAGTTTCCGTCGGAAAAAGTGATTGAGAAGACGGCTCCGCTTGCGATTCTGTATTCATCGGGCACAAGTGGCGTTCCCAAAGGAGCGATCCTTTCGCGTGCTGCGTTTGTGGCCAGTGCGCAAGGAAGTGCGCAGAACCTGGGCTGGCAACCGGACGATCGCTGGCTTTTGTGTCTGCCGCTGTGTCACATCGGTGGGCTGTCGATTGTGGTGCGCTGTCTGATGGCGCGAAAGACGGTGGTGCTGCTTCCGCGCTTTGAGCCAAATGCAGTTCTGTTTCATTTGAAGCAGCATCGCGCAACGCTGGCGTCGGTGGTTCCGGTGATGCTGCATGCGCTGTTGGATGCGGATCGGGATCATGTGCTGGGCTCTGTGCGCGCGGTGCTGTGTGGTGGCGCGGCGACTCCGCTTCCTTTGGTAGAGCGTGCGCAGCAGCATGGAGTGAATGTCCTTCTGACCTACGGACTGACCGAAGCGTGCTCGCAGGTGACGGTTCAGTCGCTGGCAGATCCGCCGCTGCTGCGTACAGGATCGGGAAGACCGATTGCGGGCATGCAGCTTGAGATTCGGACTGCGGAAGGCGTGGTCTGCTTACCGGGTCACGTCGGAAACATCTGGATCTTGGGCAGCAGCATGATGACGGGCTACGTAGGAAAAGCGGCGCTTGGGGATGCGTGGTTTGATACCGGAGACATCGGTGAGCTGTCGCAACAAGGGGTGCTGACGGTTCATGCGCGGCGCATGGATCTGATCATCACGGGGGGCGAAAACGTCTATCCGCTGGAAGTAGAACAGGCGCTGCTGGCGTATCCGCAGGTGCGCGCGGCTGTGGTGTTTGGGACTCCGCATCCGCAGTGGGGAGCGACGGTTTCAGCGGCGCTGGTGGTGCATCCAGACTTTGTGTTTTCCGCGCTGTGGGAATCGCTCTGCGAGCGGCTGGCGGCGTTCAAGAGACCGAGGCTGTGGGCGAAGGTGTTGGCGATTCCTGAGCTAGCAAATGGCAAGGTAGACCGTCGCCGAGCGGTGGCGGAGTTTACTCCGCTGCTTGCACAGTCGATGCCGCAGGTGTGAAGGCACTGCGTAGCGCATCGGGAACCGGACGCGGTCGGAAGGTCTTGCGATCGATGGCTACGTGAATGGTCTTTCCGACGGCGTGAACGCGACCAGGAACCGTATCAGAGACGATCTGATGATGAATCGTGACAGAGGTGTCACCAATCTCTGCACGAACGATCTCTGCGCGAACGGGATCGCCAAAGCGTAGCGGAAACTTGTAGTCGGCTTCCGCATGCGCGAGCGGTGCGCCCCACTCTCCGGCGGAAATCACCTGTGCCAGACTGACTCCGCGCGAGGACAGATGCGCGACAAAGGCATTGTGAAAGTAGTCAAAGACGCGCGCAAAGAACACGATTCCGGCTGCGTCAATGTCTTGAAAAGGAACAAGCATGGGCAGAGAAAACAGCGGCTGGGTCATCACGGCTTCCTTCCTTCGTGCGTCCGTTCGTTCGGGAGTCTGTACTTCGTGATCAGAGAGATGGGTTTTTCGTCGCCAAGTGCTGCTTCCAGAAGAGCTGCTGCGCGGCGGCTTGCTGCACAAAGAAGTCGCTTCCGTCTACGTAGTGCGCACCGACCTGCGCGGCAAAGTCTCGACCGGGTGAGTCCGCTGCGTAGTTGAGATCGAACACCAGGCGCGGACGCAGAAACGACGGCGGATCTTGCTGATGCCGACTGCGACCGACAGACCAGATCAGCACCGACGGTGACTCCGCTGGCGATGGGAGTGCGGGAGTTCCTTGCGCGGTGGTGAGCGCTCCGCTGCGGGCCGCGACAAACAAGGCGTGGGGAAACACCGCGCGGAGCAGAGACAGCAGTCCGCCTCCACCAAAGACGGCAAGCTGGGGACTCTGTCCGATCACATCTGCGAAGCGGAGTCGTGCGCTATCCCACGCTGCGCGAAGGCCCACACCGTCGGTGCTACAGCCAACAATCTGTCCGTCCGGGCCCACCACCAAGGTGTTGCCAGCATCTTGCGAATCGTTTGCAAGATGAAGATCGCTGGCTGGAGGGGACTCCCAGTGGCCTCCCAGTGCGCGAACTGCTGAAGGCAGCCACGCTTTGCACGGCGATGTCACCGCTGCGGCACGCAGACCGAGTAAGAGAAGATCCGAAAGGAGTGTCGCACTTTGAAGATCTTCGTCGCTGACACAGACTTTCAGGACCGGCATTCCGTACTGCGCAAACAGCGCGGCGTGATGGCTCGGGGTGCGGCTGTGTTCGACCGGATTGCCGATGATCGCAGCAAAGGGAAGGTCATTTCCGTCGGGAACTGGAACTTGGCGGCGAACATACCACTCTGCTGCGGATGGCTGATCGGGGACAAGCGGCGCGTCTTCATCCCGCAGAAAGTGTAGAAGCTGAGCGTCACCCAGCAGCAAGCGATAGAAGCGGAATCGACCGGAGCCGTCGCTGGCAATCGGCAAAAAGACATGACGACGTGGATTGCTGCGCTGCCAGGTGTGACCTTGGACAAGCTCGCGAATGGTGCGGATGGGAATCGCGGCCTTGATGATCTGATCGGGCGGAGTCTGATCGGACAAGGCCAAGAGCAGCGAAGAGACTTCTTCGGATTCCTGCCGCGCATGCAAAGAGCGAATCGTTCGCAAGATGGGACGCTGGGTCAGCCAGGCTGTCAGCGACGGTGGAAGCGGTCCCAGTTCGAGCGCGATGTCCAGGAAGTGCGGATTCCAGGCCGTCACAAAGGCAGACAGATCGCTCCGCTGCCGACGGAGGCTCAGCAAGATATGATGCGCGGGAAAGGACTCTTTACAGTGCGCCAGCGCTTCATCGGTCAGCAGATCATCGCGCAGCTCGATCAAGCGGAGTCCTTGGGAAAGGAGCGCGTGCCCGAGGGAAATCGTGTCTGAGAGCGATCGGTTGGGAAGCGTGCGAAGCGTAAAGGTTGCACCGTGAAAGGAGCGCGGTGGCGCTGTCATGTGGTGCGAAAATCTAGCAGATCGACGAGTGCAATGGCAAAATCCGCGCCCATGTTGGTTCTGTGTGGGCCTCCTTCGGTCGGGAAAAGTACAATTGGTCGGATGTGCGCACAGCGGTTGGGAGTCCGCTTCATAGACACCGATCAAGTGATTGCGCAGCAGTTCGGTGGATCGATCGCGGAGCTTGTGTCACAAGAGGGAGAAGCGGCGCTGCGAGACAGAGAGCGGGCGCTCATTGAGCGACTCCCGAGCGAGCCGTGCGTGGTGGCGGTTGGGGGCGGACTGATGACGGTGGAGCCGGTGCGGAAGCTGCTGCGCGCGCGTGGCTTTGTGGTGGGACTTGATGCTTCGCTGTCGGTTCTGCTGTCGCGGCTTGCGCAGAGTGAAGAGATCCGTCCACTGCTGCTTCCTGACCCTGCACAGACACTTCCGGGGCTCCTTTCCCGTCGAGAATCTGCGTATCGAGATGTCGATGTTCGGATCTGTGTGGATGATCTGTCGGCAGAGCAAGCGGCAGAGTGTGTGAGTCTGCTCTATCGGCAGCGGCATCCGACGCTCGGTATGGGAGAGGTTATCTACAGCGAGTCCCTTCCTGATCCGGCGCAGCTTGGGAGTCATTCGATCGTGGTGTCTGATCAAGTGCTGTCGTCGGTGGCGCGCGGTGCGCTGTGTCCGTGGCTGTCGCGTGTTCCGCTGCGCTATGAAGTGACGGCAGGAGAGTCGCTAAAGGAGCTGTCTGGATTCGCTTCGCACGTTGAACAGATCTTGGCGCTGACCCAGCGAGCAGAGACGCCGGTTCAGGTGGTTGCGATCGGGGGTGGATCGGTGGGTGACTTCGCGGGCTTTTTTGCCAGCGTGTGGAAGCGTGGCGTTCCGCTTGTGCAGATTCCTTCGACGTGGCTGGCTGCGATTGACTCTGCGCACGGAGGAAAGAACGCGCTCAACGTCGGCAAGATCAAAAACCAGATCGGAACGATCGTCTTTGCGAAGCAGATTTACTTGTGCAAAGAGCTGCTGTTTCTTCAGCCCAAAGAGCGTGCGCGGGAAGCGCTGGGAGAGCTGCTGAAGATTGCAATCATCGACGGTGGAGAGTGGACGAAGGAGCTGTTTTCCTCCGCGCTGTCTGGAAACGATCTGCTGTGGCGATTTCTACCGGATGCGGTGGCTGCGAAGTACAAGGTGGTGCGCGCCGATCCCTATGAAAAGCTGGGCGTGCGACATCACCTAAACCTGGGACATACGCTGGGCCATGTACTGGAGTCCGTTCATCAGCTTCCGCATGGGCTCGCAGTTGCACAGGGTTTGCATTTCGCGCTGGTTGTATCAAGGAAGCTTGGCTTTCTAGCTGAAACAGACTTGCATTACCTACAGACGGTGCTGCGCGATCGATTTGGGCTTGCGGATCGCAGGCGTGAGCTTGCCAAGATTCCGCAGCGGCGCTTTGTGGAGCTGCTGGGACAAGACAAAAAGCGTACTCCCGATGCGGCGATTCGCTTCGTGGTGGTGGCGCAAGTGGGTCAGGTTCAGACGGTGGCGCTTGGTCTGCCAGCGCTGTGTGAGCTGGCGATCGAGCAGGGCTATGTTCTTGCGGAGTAAGGAGTGAATCAGGTGTTTTCCTTTGCGGGTCCGATTCCGCCGTCGAAGTCGGTGCTGATTCGGCAGCTTCTGTTAACGCTGTATCAGCCGCAGCTACAGATTCCGTTTCTGTCGCGCTGTCGGGATGTGGTGGCGATGAGCGGTGCGGTTTGCTCGTTTCGCAGTGCGCAGCCTGAGACGCCGCTTGATGTGGACTGCGGGGAAGCGGGACTGGTGTTGCGGCTGTGTCTGGGCTATGCATCCCGTCGGGGCGGATCGTATCTGCTGCATGGATCGCCACGGCTGATTGAGCGTCCACATGAGCCGTTTTTGTCGGTGCTTGCGCAGCTTGGGAGTGTGGTGTCAAAGACAGAGCGCGCGCTCTGTGTGAAGTCGGAAGGCTGGCATCAGCCTCGGGGGGCGCTGAGTCTGAAAGGGAGTCTGTCGAGTCAGTTTGCCAGCTCGCTGATCTTGAATGCGTGGGAGCTGCCGTTTCCGCTGGAGATCGTGTGCGATGCAGAGCCGGTATCGGAAGGTTACTTGGCGCTGTCGATGGAGCTTTCCTCACGCTGCGGAATGATGATGGAGGTGTCAAAGGAGGAGGCGGCGCTTCGGCTGGTGATTCCGAGCGGACAGCAGGTGAGGCCGATTGCGCTGTCTTCAGAGGCGGATGTTAGCTCGGCATTTGCCGTCGCTGCGCTGGCTGCGGTGGCGGGCTCTGCGCACATCGTGAACTTTCCGCAGCAGAGTCTTCAGCCCGATGTGCTGTTTGTGAAGCTGCTTGAGCAGATGGGGGTTCCGATCGCGCGGACAGCCGGTGGTCTGTCTGTGGAAAAGGCCGAGCGACTTGTGCCGATCGATGTGGACCTGGGGGGCGCGCCGGACCTTACGCCGGTGCTGGCGGTGCTGTGTGCGCTGTGTCCGGGTCGATCACGAATCTTTGGGGCTCCGCAGCTGCGAGGAAAGGAATCGGATCGAATTGCGACGACAGGGGCGCTCCTTTCGGTGCTGGGAAGACACGCGACGGCCACAGAAGATGGACTGGAGATTGTAGGAAGACCTGTGGAGGAAGCCGATCGGCTGCGTCCCGCGCGCTTTGATGCAAGCGGAGATCATCGCTTGGTGATGGCTGCTGCGGTGGCGCGCTGGGCAGGATTTCCCGTCGAGATCGCAGGTCTGTCCGCAGTGGAAAAGAGCTTTCCAGAGTTTCTGTCGATTGCCCAATTGGGAAAGGAATCCTAAGTCATGAGCGCCAGTTCATTTGGTCAGCGCTTTGTGATGACGACGTTTGGGGAAAGTCATGGACCGGCGCTGGGTGTGGTCATTGATGGCTGTCCGGCGGGCGTTCCGTTCGATGAAGGGCGCTTGCGTAGTGAGCTTGCGCGACGACGACCGGGAACGGTGACAGCGAGCGGAGAGAGCATCACCTCCGCGCGCGCGGAGTCCGATGAGCCGGAGATCTTAAGCGGTGTGTATCAAGGTGTAACGCTTGGGACTCCGATTGCGATGCTGGTGCGGAATCAGGATGCGCGATCGAAGGACTATCAAGAGATCGCGGAAAAGCCGCGCGTGGGACATGCGGATGATGTCTGGCGAGGCAAGTTTGGACACACCGATCCGCGTGGTGGAGGGCGCAGCTCGGGACGAGAAACGGTCGCGCGGGTGATGGCGGGAGCGGTCGCGCAGATGCTGCTTGCGAAGCTGTGTCCGGGTCTTTCTGTGCGAGGCTTTGCGCGACAGATTGGTCCGCTTTTGTTGTCGGATGAGGAGCTGGTTGCGCTGGATGAAGCGGCGCTGTCTGTGCAGCAGATCGATGCGTTTGCGGCGCGCTTGCCAAGTGCTCGGCTGTCCAAGCAAGTCACGGATCTTCTCGTCGCTGCGAAGCAGGAAGGGCGCAGCTATGGCGGGATCATTGAGCTGTGGATGGACGGAGTCCCGGCGAGCTTGGGACAGCCGGTGTTTCACAAGCTAAAGGCGGATCTAGCGCAGGCGATGCTGAGCGTGGGCGCAACCTCGAGTGTTGAGCTGGGCGACGGTGTAGAGGTGGCTTCCGCCGAAGGAAGTACGTTCCATTCCAAGGTGGAAAAGCCGCTCCGTTATGGTGGTGTTCGCGGCGGAATCAGCACGGGAGAGCGAATTGTGCTGCGGGTTGCGTGTAAGCCCACGGCGTCGGTGCTTCACGTTGCGAAGGCGGGACGACACGATCCTTGTATTGTGCCGCGCGCGATTCCGGTGCTGGAAGCGATGGCGCATGTGGTGCTTGCGGATCACGCGCTGTGGCAGCGTACAGATCGGCTGGGAATCGATTAGGAATCGATTAGGAATCGATTAGGAGTCGGCTGGGAATCGATTAGGAATCGGTTAGGAATCGATTGGGAATCGATTAGGAATCGAGCAGGAATCGATTAGGAATCGCTTGGCAAGCTCAGCCGAGCAGATCTTCGCTGGGTGGGGCAGGGGACTCACCGAGCAGACAGACGACGGTGGGCTTGATGCCGCGTGCGACGCGGAAGACGCTGCGGACGACTCGGCCAATGGAACGCTCTAGCTCGTAGAGATCGCTGCTGCCGTCGCTCGTGCGATCGAGGTGTGTGTGAAGGACGCTTTCGGCCTGGCGTGCGGCTTGATCGCAGAGCGCTTGGAGCTTGGGTCCAGCGTCGCTGATCCCGACGGCGCGGACGGTCAAGCGACGGGGCTGACCGAGCACGCTGGCGATGAGGACGATGCCGGTGCTGCACAGGAGTCGGCGGGTGCGAAGGGTTTCGCTGCCGACTTCACCGACGGTGGTTCCTTCGATGGCGACGGCGGGGCAGGCAATGTGATCGATGACTTCGACGCGGCTACCGATGGAGATGACGTCGCCATTAGACTGACACAGTGCGGGAATGCCGAGGCTGGCAGCGATCTCGGCGTGGGCGGCAAGCTGACGGGCACCGCCGTGGACGGGCAGAAGTGTCTTGGGCGCAAAGGTCTCGAGCAGCCAGCGAAGCTCGTCACGATAGCCGTGACCAGAGACGGCGTAGAGCGGGCCTGAGACGACGGAAATTCCGTGCAGCACCAAGCGATCGGCCAGTCGAGACACTGCGCGCTCATTGCCGGGAATCGCACGAGCAGCCAGGACGACGGTGTCCCCAGCTTGCAGACGGAGCTTGCCAAATGGTGGGCTGGTATTCGGTTCCAGCGCAGCGACGAGCTTTCCAAGTGCAGCGACGGACTCGCCTTGGGTTCCGGTACACAGCAGTGCGACCTGATGACGGGGCAGCAGCGCGGCTTCGTCGGGTGTACACAGCAGCGAGGAGGGAAGCTTGATGGCTCCGACGGACTCTGCAGCATCCATCGCATCGTGAAGACCACGTCCGAGCAGACAGAGCCTTCGACCGTGGCGCTCACAGCTCTTGGCAAAGTGACTGATTCGCTCGATGTGCGACGAAAACAGCGTCACAGCGACGCGTCCTTTGTGGCTGGCCAGCACCGCTTGCAGCGAGTCTTCGACGACCTGTTCATCCCCCGAGTTGCCGTTCGAGAGCGCATTGGTGCTGTCGCCAACCAGCAGATCGATCGGCGGCAGCGGGCGGGGTCGCGGCTCGAAGCGCACCGTTTCGGCGACGACTTTGTAGTCACCGGTGTGCAGCACCGTCCGTGCATCGTCGGGCAGCGGGTCGGCAAGCTCCAGCTTTCCGCTCGAATCGGGCACAAGCTGCGACGGACGAAGCGGCCCAGTGATCAGCAGTGAGCACGCCTCGGGAATCGAGTGAGGCACCGCCAGCGGCAGGATCGTAAGGCCAGGCGCATCAGGTTGTTCGTCGGACAGCGTCGCCGATAGATGCAGGATCTGTCCCGGCACCAGCGGACGCGGATCGAACAGCTTGGCAGCGACTCCGTTGCGACGGAGCCGGTTGTGACACAGCCTGAGCGCGAGCGGTCGTCCATAGACGGGAATCGGTCGCTCAAGGGTGCGCAGCAGGTGATAGACACCACCGACGTGATCTTCGTGTCCGTGCGTCAGAACCACTGCGTGGGGCACCCCAAAGCGAGCGATCAGCGCCGACAGGTCGCAGACGAAGTGATCGATGCCGGGTGACAGATCGTCGGGCATTTGAATGCCACAGTCGACCAGAACCAGCGTCTCGGCGCAGACGTAGGCGGTTAGGTTTCGGCCAAACTCTCCACAGCCACCGACTGGAATGACGAGCATGAGGGCCGGGACACTAGCAGCGGCGAGCCCGAACGTAAAGACCGGCACCAGCTGAGGAATCGCGTCTGGGCTTGCCGACAGACCGTGACCTGTGCTCAAAATGCGCCCTAGCGATGAATCAGACTCTCACTGAAGAGCAGTTGACGACGGCGATTCGTGACCCTCAGCTGAAGCGCTGGACCGTGGTTGGCGGCAAGCTGTTTCGCGAATATCAGTTCACGTCGTTTGTCGAGGCGTTTTCGTTCATGACCGCCGTGGCGCTGCAAGCCGAGGCCATGAACCATCATCCCGAGTGGACGAACGTCTATTCGCGCGTCACGGTGTCTTTGTCGACGCACGATGCTCAGGGAATTACCGCGCTGGATGTGCAGCTCGCTCGAATCTTCGAGAAGCAAGCCGCCGGACGCACCCTGGCGTAGCGAGGCCGTCACTTGCGCAAACGGCTGGGTATGACGCTGCGACGGCGACTTTGTCGGCTGCTGGTCTGTTCGAGCCTGCTCATGTCGTCGTGGGCGCAGGCTGGCGACGACGAGCCGTCGGAATCCAGCAAGCCGCGCTCACAGGTTGATGTGGTGGGCTCGGTGAACCTGTCGCGCAGCACCGTATGGGACAGTCCGCGTGCGACGTCAGCCGTGATGCGAGATGAGCTGCGCGTGCGTCCTCCTCGGATGACCGGCGATACGCTGGAACTGGAAGACGGCGTGACGGTGCAGCGGCCCAGCTATAACTCGGCGTTACCGTCGCTGCGAGGTCTCGGTGATGCGCGCGTGTTGCTGGTGGTCGATGGGATTCGCTTAAATACGACGACAACCAGCAGCTTGCCGTCGGGTCTGTCCAACCTGAACTTGGTCGATCCGTATCTGCTCGAGTCGGTGGAGGTCGTGCGTGGTCCCGGTCTTTCCTCGTATGGCAGCGACGGACTCGGTGGCACGGTGTCGCTGCGGACTCGGCGTCCGGTCGCGATCGTCGGTGCCAACCTGGAAATCAATGCGGGCACGCGGCTAAGCTATTCCAGCTACGACCAAGCGTTCGGCGGGAGCTTGTCCGGTGGCGGTCGCTGGGGTCGCTTTTCCGCCGAGACTGCGTTTTCCGCGCGTCACTTCAACGACCTCAACGGCGGGTATCGCTCGGGCGCGGTTCCTCTTTCGGCGTACAGCGACGGTGGATTGTATCTTGGTGCCAGCGCAGACACGGGACGAGGCACGGTGCTGCTCGTCTACCAAGGCAGTCGTCAGTACGACGGTCTGCGCAGCGAACGAAGCCAGCCCCAAGATCTGTATCTGCTGACGGAGCTGGCGCGCGATCTGACCTACATTCGCTACAACGGCAGCTTCGAGGTCGGCGACTCTTCGGTTGATGTGACAGCGACGGCAGCCTATCAGCGTCTGAATGAACAAGCGGCGCGCACGCAGGTCAGCGTGGATCGGGTCGATCGGCTGACCAGTCGCGATGATGTGCTGTCGCTGAGCGCCAATGTGCGAGCGGATCTGGGACGCGGGGGCCGACTGGCGGCTGGTCTCGATGGCTACTTTGACTTTGTGTCGAGCAGCGCCGAGCAAGCATCCATCGGTGGTTTTGCACTCGGGCGCTCGACGCCAGAGTGGATGCGCTATCCAGGTGGCTCGGCGGCCCACAACTTCGCGCTGTTTGTCGTCGATGAAATCGATCTAGAGCAGCTGTTTCGTGGCGAGCCAAGCGAGCGTCCCGGACGGATCAAAGCGCTGATCTCTGGCCGCGTCGGTGGAAACGTTCTGATCGTCGGTGCCGATGACCGGCTGAGTCGTCTGTTTTCGTCGCAGCGAAAAGCGCTGGATCGGCGCGTCGATCCGTCGGTGGTCTACGCCGGTTCGTTCCATCTTCGCTACGAGTTTGTGCCCGGTGCGATGCTGGTTGCGGGATTTATGACCGGAACGCGTCCAGTCAGCCTCGATGATCAGGCGCGGCTTGATGCGGGACGTCCTGGTATGCTGCTTCCGACGGAAAATCTGCTCCTTGGCGAGTCGGCGTATTCGGGTGAAGCGGGTGTGCGGCTGGCGTATTCGCGGATTGAGACGAGCCTGAACTACGCGGTGACGTATCTAAAAAATCCGCTGGCACTTACGACGGTGAGCGTTGGTGGTTCGGGCTGTTATCCGACGATGGACGGTCGCTGTGTCGAGCAGCTGCTGGGACGGCGAAACGAAGACTCGGCGCTGCTTCATTCCGTCGAGGCGAGCTTTCGGCTGAACCTGTTTTCGGACCTGCACATCCTGGGCGCGCTGAACTACACCTACGGCGACGTGAAGCTGGCGGGAAAGAACGATGCAACTGAGCCGATGTGGCGTGTTCCGCCGCTGATGGGCCTGGGCGCGCTACAGCTTCGACGGCCACGGTCGATCTTGAGCCTGGCAGAAGTGGGTGCGCGAGCCGCAATGTCGCAGCGTCGGTTGGCCAGTCAAGATCGGCTGGATCCAACGATTTGTCCGACGGGACCGACGCTGTGTGATGGCTCGCCGTGGTTTGTGATGACGTATCTACGCGGGTCGCTGCGGCTGTCTCGGCAGATCTATCTGTCGGGCGTCCTCGAAAACCTGAGCAACGACACCTATCGCATCTACGGATCGGGCGTGCCGGGACCGGGGCTGGGTGCGCACTTGGCGCTCGAAGGAAACCTGTAGCGTCAGTCGGTGATGCCGAGCTTGCGTCGCGCGTAGCCGGACTTGGAGACGCTGACGTGACGGAGCTTTTCGGCCCAGTCGTCGCCGATAAACTGTAGCTCGAAGCGCTTGACTGCGGCGTCGTACTCTCGGAGCAGGCGCTCGCGGATGGGCAGCTCGGCAAACGAAAAGCTGAGGCTGTTGCGACCGATGGTGACGATTTCTTCCCAACTGAGGTTGAAGTTGATCACCGCAGCGAAAAACTCGTCGGTCATGTTCGAATCCCATGCGCCGCGATCGTCGGTGTTGAGACAAATCGGGATGCCGATGCGCAGAAACTCGGGGAACGGATGAACCTTGATGTCGGGAACGTACTTGAGCAGCTGGTTGCTGAGCAGCGACGTCTCAATCAGGTAGCGGTTGCCTCGCATGAGCAGCAGCGTCCCGGTATCCGACAGCAGGTTTGCGCCGTGACCGATTCGGTTGGCTCCGAGCAGCAGCGTGTCGCGAACTTGGGTTCCTGGTGCTTCGCTTTCCCCGGCGTGCAGCGACAGGGGAATCGCGCTATAGCGGGTTCGCATCCGACGGAACACATCAATGAAGCGGAGCGCATGACCTCGACCGTCTTCTTCTCGGCCTGCGAGGTTGACACCGACGAACAGATCCCGATGCTTCGAGACCAGGTCGTAGGCACGCTCGATCTCAATTTCTGCGTCGGGATGATGTCGAACCACCGTCGCCAAAAAACGGACAGTCAGTCCCGTCGCGACGGCATCTGGTGAAACCAAGCGCTCACGCAGGATCTGCACACCGCGCTCGACGGGAATCGGCTGACCATAGATGTCGATGAAGCGCGGACCGACGACGAAGACCTCCATGTAGCGCAGGCCTTCTGCCGCAAAGCGACGCATGTTGTCGACCAGCGCAGCGCCAGCGAGGTTGGGATCTCGTCCCATGTCGCCAATGCGAGAGCCGATTGCGTCAAAGAACTCTTGGCGACCTTCTTCATCGCGATCGAGCTTCAGGCCGGAAATAAACAGGGCCCGTTCTTCGGCAGTCAGCGCCGACAACGCGACATATTCGTCTTTTTGACAAGGAGGCAGCGCGTCGTAGGCAGACTTTTGGATCGTGGTAAAGCGAGGCGTCAGCGCGGTCAGGTTCGGACAGTCACGAGGTCGCGCGCGGGTGTAAAAGACGTTGTTGCGGGTGATTTTGGGGTCTGTGGCGAGGAGGAACCACGACTCTGCGAGGTTGGCGAGATTAAAGTGCTGGTGAATGTCACCACCCTTTGGCATCGCGTAGAGGAGCCGATATAGCTGCTCTCGGGGGGCGACTTGCTTGATCCGCTCGAACTGTTGCGAAAACGTTCGAGCCGACAAGATGCGCGGCAGGAGCCCAACCACCAGCAAGCACAACCAGGCTAACTGGCGACGATAAATTTTAAAAAATGAGCTCTGAAATTTGGTCATGGGTCGCTGTTGGCGCAGCCAAAATAGCATGGGCCAATTCACGTCCCATCAACTAAACACAACCCACGACAAAATAGAATCAAAGAGCCGCACTCTCAAGAAGTGCGGAGAAACAGACAAGTTTGGCGACCCCAACGGGGTTTGAACCCGTGTTACCAACGTGAAAGGCTGGTGTCCTAGGCCGACTGGACGATGGGGTCTAAATCAAAAACAACTGTCAAAGGCGAGTTGCCAACAGCGCCGTTGACGAGCAGGCATTTTCCATGGCGTTTCCGCGATGTCAACAATCTATTCTAGGAAAGCTGCTTTTTTTGTGAAAGCTATCCGGTCGTCCGACATCTGATTCGGCAGCTATTCGCGTGCTTCTCCGTCGGTCATTGGGATCTTCGCAGGGTCAAGATGGCAAGCTCTGCTGGAGCGCCTGCGCGGATCGGAACCGAGCTAGATCCCACCCCAGAGTTTACGTACAGCAGCGAATCGCGAACGCGATAGAAGCCGCGCACATAGTGTTGGCCCAGCTTGCGGAAGACCAGATTGGTCAAGCCGGGAATTTGAACGTGTCCTCCGTGGGTGTGCCCTGCGAGAACCAGTCCAGGTCCAAGCTCGGAGATTGGATCGATCAGCGACGGAACGTGCGATAGGACGATGCGGCTATCGCTTGGGTGTACGCCGGAAAAGGCCTTGTGGACATCGCTCTGACGGGTGACGGCATCGTCGAGCCCAACGATCGTCAGCGGCGCACCTTTGAGCCAAAGTCGGGTGTTTTGGTTGCGCAGCACGGTGTATTGCTCGTGAAGCAGCTCGGCTGCGACGCCGTGTCCGTCGGTCCAGTAGTCATGATTGCCCAGCACGCACACCGTCGGAACGGCAAAGCCACTCACAAGCTGACCGAGAAGCGGCACAAACTTGGGGCTGTAACAGACGAAGTCGCCGGTCATGAGCACCAGATCGGGGCGCTCCGCTTGGGCCATTTCAACGGCGCTGCGAATGAACTGATGCGAGGTGAGCGAGCCAACGTGCAGATCGCTCAGATGCGCGATCTTGAGCCCTTCGTGGGCTGGATCGAGTCCAATCACCGGCACCAGATAACGATGCAGCACCGGAAGCCGAGGTCTGCGCAGGGTTTCCTCGATGGTGGGCATGGTCTTCGCTGTGGCCATGTCCAAGTATAGAAGGCGCTCAGACTGCTTGTGCTAGCATTCGCCGACAACATGCCGATCTTGACCGTGCGCTGGCTCAGAATTGCTGCGCTTGTGACGCTGCCGTGGCTGCTCGCGAGTGGCTTAGGCTGTACGCCGTTTGTGCCTCGTTATGACTATGAGATCGAGCCAGATCCGACGCGGATGGAGTATGTGATCGGTCCGGGCGACATCATCGACATTCGGCAGTGGAAAAATCCCGATGTGTCGGGTCGAGTCCGAGTGCTTCCCGACGGGAATATCTCGGTGCCGCTGCTCGGTCAGATTCAGGCGGCGGGACTGACGGCGCGTGCGCTGCGGGAAAAGCTGTCGAAGGGCTTGGAAAAATACATCGCACAAAATGCGGACATGCCGACGCTGACGGTGGCGGTGGACGAGTTTCAGAGCTACACCGTGAGCATCGTCGGAGAAGTCTCGCAGCCGGGTCACTATCAGCCGGGACATTATGTGTCGGTGCTGGATGCGCTCGGGCTGGCGCATGGACTATCGCCGTACGCGAAGGGTGAGCAGATGTTTATCCTGCGACGAACAGCGACGGAACAGCGTAAGATTCCGATCTCGTATCCGGCGCTTTTGACGGGCAAGCATCCCGAGATGAACCTGCATCTGTTGCGCGGCGACGTGCTGGTTGTGCCATGACCGAGACGACGCCCGAGACGGTTGATGTGCTGGGCGTTCGGTTTCCTCGTCTGTATAGCGAGGAAGCGGTGGCGCTGCTGCTCGGGAAGCTGCGGAGCGGACAGAGCACGGGCGTCTGCTTTCCAGACATGTCGACGCTGAACATCGCAGCGGAACAGCCAAGCTTTCGACGGCTGCTTCAGCGCAAGATGCTGGTCTTGGCCGACGGTGCGGGGGTGATGTGGGTGGCCAGCTGGTTGGGCAAGCCGCTGCCCGCGAACCTCAATGGAACCGATCTGGTGCCGCGCTTATTCGCCGCTGCGCCGGATGGAACGACGGTGTTTTTGGTCGGTGGCCACGACGGTGTGGCCGATCAGACGAGCCAGCGCTTTGCGACACGGTTTCCTCATCTGCGCTTCGTCGGCAGCTCGCACGGATATTTGAACGACGCGAGCGAACGCGCGCTGATCGAGCGACTGCGTGTGCTGCGGCCTCAGGTTGTGCTCGTCGGAATGGGCAATCCCAAGCAGGTCGAGTTCATCTGTCGGCATCTCGACGATCCGGGGCTTGGCGGGACGCTGTGGCTGGCCGTCGGTGGACAGTTTGACTATTACGGCGGAACGCTGCGACGTGCGCCGTCGTGGCTGCGCAAGGTTCGTCTGGAGTGGCTGTACATCGTCGCGCAGCAGCCTCATAAGCTTCATCGCTATTTCGTCGGAATTCCGCTGTATCTGTCGCGCTGTGCGCTGGCGACGCTGCTTCACTCGCACGATCTACCGAACGGAGAGCCATCGTGACGGTGAAGTCGCTGGCACGCGGTCTGACCAAGCGAGTGTTGCGCGATGCGGTGGCGACGCTGGGACCGCTTCAGCTCGTCGATGACGGTCCGCGTATTCTCTGTTATCACGGGGTGTCCAACGATCCGCCCGACGAGTGGTCGGTCACGCCTGCCCAGCTTTCGGAGCAGATGAAGATCATCGCTGGCGAAGGCTCACCGGTTTCGCTGCCGCAGATTGTCTCGTGGCTGCTCGACGGAACGCCGCTTCCCGAGCGCGCGATCGCGGTGACTTTTGACGACGGCTACCAAGATGTCTATCGCTATGCGGCTCCGATCCTGGCGCAGCACCGAGTGAGCGCGACGGCGTTTGTGATAAGCGGGCTGTGCGACGGGCTGGCTCGGGATGTGAGCTATCAGCCGAGTCGTCCCATGCTCAGCTGGGACGAAGTGCGGGCGCTGGGACAGCTTGGCTGGACGATTGGCTCGCATACGCTGTCGCACCCGATTTTGTCGCAGCAGAGCGACGATGACTCGCGGCGAGAGCTGGTTGATTCTCGGCGACGGCTGACACAGATGCTCGGGCACGAGGTGACGCTGCTGGCGTATCCGTACGGAACCCGTCGCACAGTGTCGTCGAGAGAACATCGTCTGGCCAAAGCGGCAGGTTATCAGGCGGCATTTTTGGATGCGATTGGCTCGGTATCTCGTCGCTGTGATCGCTTTGCGTTGCCTCGCTGCAAGGTGCTGGGGACGGACTCGCTGCGGGTGTTTCGTTCGTCGCTGCGTGGTCAGCTGGATCTGTGGCGTCGCGTCGAGGATCGCTAACCGATGACGCAGCCGCTGCTTCAGGTGACGGGACTTTCGCGCAGCGCTGCCGACGTTCGTCTGCCGGACATGGTGTATGGCGTGCCGGTGCTCTGTCCGCTCGCGTGTGCCGATGTACTGGCGATCGAGGCTGAGCCGCTTGTGAGCCAGCGTGGTGTGCGCGCCGTTCTGACGGAAGACAGTGTGCTTTCGGGCCACGGCCAGCGGTTTCAGAGGCTGCTTGGGCAGCTTTTGACAAAGCGTGTTCGACGGGCAGGACAGGTCGTTGCGCTGGTGCTTGCTGATTCGCCCTGGCTGGCGAAGTCGGTCGCGCGTCAGGTTTCCCTGCGCATCCGAGAGCAAGCCGGGCCGCTTTCGGTTCAATCTGCGATCGCGATGGGTGGTTCTCAGCAGCCGATTCGTCGCAGCAGCGGACAGCCAGCGGAAGCGTTTGCGGACAGTCGAACCAGGCTGCATCAGACCTATCGAACCAGCGCGCGTCTGGTCGGCGATGTAGCACACGGCACAGCGACGGCAGTGTGGCGTGGCGATTCCTTGACGGTCTATGCGATCGGTGCGTCGAAACAGATGCTGGGAACGCAGCTGGGACTGCCCGAAGACAAGCTCCTCGTGGTGTCGTCGGAGCTTGGTGATTCGCGGTCGCTGACATCGTCATCGTCGCTGCTGGCGGCGATCGCGTCGGCGCACTTGGATCGTCCGGTCTGCGTCGAGCTGCCTGCGCTGTGCATCGCTGGAACCCTGCCGGAGACGATTCAGACGCTTCAGCTTGGGCTCCTTGCGGACGACTTGCCGAGCGCGCTGCTGCTTCACGGTGCCGTCGCCGGTTCGTTTTCGGGTCAGCCGTCTGAGCTGAGCGTCATGGATCTGGGCAGTGCCTACGGTTTTTCCGCGCGTGAGCTGTCGCTGTTGCCGCTCGCGGTTCATCTACCGACAAGCGATCGCTTCGTCGGTATCGAGCTTGCGCTGTCGCTGGAAGTGGCGATCGACGAGCTTGCGACGCAGCGCAGTGAAGATCCGCTGCAGCTTCGGCTCCGCTGGCTGTCGGATCGTCCTGAGGGCGCTCCTCTTCGTCGCTGCTTGACCCAGCTTCAGAAGCTGCTTGGGGATGGAAAGCCCAGTGTGCCGCGTTCGAAGGACGCTTCGTCGGGCAGCTTGCTGGGACGGAAGATCGGCGTGGGCACGGCGGCGGCGGTGTGGCGATCGGCGTCGGGAACGCTTCAGTTTGGCGCGCACGCGATCGAAGTCGCGGTGTCGTCGGGACGAATCGAGCTGGTTCGACATGCTTGCGTGCTCGAGACGGACTTGGTTTCCGACGGAGCCGAGTCCGTGGTGCGGAAGAGCCTGGCCTGGGCTCGAAAGGTGGCGCTTCGTCGGTCCCTTGTTCTAAGCCGTCGCAGTGGTTGGACGTCGTCGTCGCCAGATGAAGCTGCACGCTCGACAACCGTCGCGAACTTGGCGGTCAGCCTGCTGCCATCAGGAGCCCCCGGATCAGTCAGGACAAATCCCGACGATCTCGCGATGTTGGCGGCATCGGGTGTTGCCGCTGCGATCGCCAACGCGCTGTCTTCGGCACTTGGTGTTCGTCAGCGCACCGTGTGTCCTTCCGGCGTAGAAGGGACGTCAGGGTCGACGGTCGGGTGACGCAGGTAGGCGATGGTAGGTCTGTCTGCGTAGCGCGGAAAACTGCGTCGCTGAGCATGTGCCATTGAAAGCGAAACCAAGCTGTGGCATCCGTATGGAATAGACAGTTTTTTAAATGCAAGGAGGCCTCATGCGGTCCTTGTTCGTGAGCACTGAGCGTTGCCGTTTCGGAAAGTCCGCTTCGCTGCGAATGACCTCTGTCGCTGCGCTCTTGTCCGGCGTTGCGTTGACAAGCTCGCTGGCGGTAGCCGCTGAGCCGGTGGTTTCGTCTGACGAACCACAGTCTACATCGGTGACGCAGTCGACAACCACCACGACGGTGACGACCAACACGCCGTCTGTGACCGTTGCGCCGCTTCCGCCGCCGCCGATGGTGAGTGCGACGGTGGTGACGCCGCTTCCCGCTGCACCTCAGCCGATCGCGCCGACGGTGATTGCGCCGGTTCAGGTTGCTCCTCAGCCGCAGCCGTTCGTCGGTAACCCGGTTCAGGGTCCGATCTACTTCAACGGTCCGGTGTGGATCATCCCGGCGCAGCCCGGTCAAGCGATGGTGCAGCCCGCACTGCCGCAGCAGCTTCCGCCGCCGCCGGTGTTTGTGCAGCCGCCGCAGCTGTATTCGCCGCCGCCGCTGGTTCGTCCGATTCGCCCGATGCCGATCGTTCGTCGTCCGGTGGTGGCGCGTCCGGCGCCGCGTGGTCCGGTGTTCGGGATGGGCGTTCGCTTCACCTCGTACGGCATTCGCTCGCAGGAAGTGTTCGGTGAAAAACCGACGCTGATGGGCGGTGGTGTTCAGCTTCGCTTCCGCAACCAGGGCCACTGGGGCTTTGAGCTGGCTCTCGATGCGACGCGCGCCAACATTGCGGACGGTGCGTTTGTGCGGACCTCGTATCCGTTCACGTTCGCGCCGATGCTGTACCTGTTCCAAAACCGTCCCGATCGCCACTTCAACATCTACGCGACGGCGGGCTTCGGGCTGATGGCGAGCGACATCGCGCTGTATCAGGGCTCGCGTCAGGAACGAAACCAGCAGTTCTGGGAAGTGCTCGGTCAGGCGGGCGGTGGTGTGGAGCTTCGCTTTACCCGACTGGCTCTGTTTTCGGATCTGCGCGCGGTCGGAACGCTGCTCGATCAGGGCAGCGAGCCCGGCAAGTTCTACGATGGCGTGAACAGCGGTCCGATTGCTCCGTCGACGATTGGCTACAAGCTCAACATCGGCGCGATGCTGTGGTTCTAGCCTCACGCGGCGAACGGCTCGGCTGACACAAGCCGAGTCAGGACCGTCGGAACGCCCACTCTCAACAGCCGCTGTCGGCGCTGCTTCTCTTCATGCCAAATCCCGATCATCCTCCGTCGAGCGCCGAGCGCAGTGGCGGCAGTGATTTCCACATTGAGTTCGAGGGTCGCGCGGTCCGGGCCCGTCACGGTGACACGGTTGCATCGGCGCTGATCGCTGCGGGCGTCCAGGTCTTGAGTCGCTCGCTGAAGTTTCATCGTCCGCGATCGGTGTTTTGTCTGAGCGGCTCGTGTGGTTCCTGTCTGATGCGCATCGACGGACAGCCCAATACTCGGTCGTGTCAGGTCAAGGCTGAGCCGGGGCTGCGCTGTGAGCGTCAAAATGCCTGGCCGTCGGCGGACTACGATCTGCTGTCGGCGGCAGACGCGATGTTTCCGCTTGGGATGGATCACCACACGATGTTTACGTCGCCGCGTCCGCTGAATCGGCTGATGCAGAAGGTCGTGCATCAGCTGGGTGGGCTCGGGCGACTTCCCGAAGTGGATGCGGAGCTTGCGAGCGCAGCGTCGGTGGTCTGTCAGCACGTCGCGGTTCTGGTGATTGGCGGTGGTCCGGCGGGACTTGCGGCAGCGACGGAAGCAGCCACGGCTCTGGGACAGACGGGGCGAGTGCTGCTCTTGGAGTCGCAACATTCCGTCGGTGGTAGCTATCTGTGTCATCCCGAGCTAGGCCGGGACAGAGCGCACGCAGCCCTTCAGCTTGCCCAAGAAGCGGGCGTCGAGATTCTGACGGGAACCGCTGCGTTTGGTTTCTATCGAGAAGAGCGTCACGCTGCGCAGCCGGGTGCGGAGCTTGGCTTCGTCGCGGCTGCGTCGGATCAAGTGCTGTATAAGCTGTCGGCTGATCGCTATGTCTACGCGACGGGAGGAGCCGCGCAAAACCTGCTGTTCATCGACAATGATCGGCCTGGTGTGATGTCGGGTCGTGCCGTCGGAAGATTGCTGGCTTGTCATGGCATTCGCGTCGGAGAAATGCCGCTGGTGGTGGGCTGCGATCCGTTTGCGGATGAGCTGGTGTCAGCGCTGCGACGGAGTGGTCAGACGGTGATTCACATCGATGGGACGCGCGAAAAGCTGACACGGGCGCTCGGTGGATCGTGGGTCGAAGGCGCGGAAGTCTGCGACGAGCGTGGCGTGCATCGAACCGTGCGCTGCGACTTGATTGTGATTGCGACGCCTCCCGCTGCGGCCAGTGAGCTGCTGGTTCAGCACGGAGTCACTGTCGAGCTTCGTCAGCCAGGTGGCTTTGTGGGCGTGGCCGATGCGCAGGGTCAGACGAATGTTCCGACGGTCTTTGTCTGTGGCGAAGTCAGCGGTGCGATGACGGCGCAGGACGCAGCGGATCACGGTGCGCGCGTCGGTCTTTCGGCGGCGCAGGATCGTATCAGCGAGCAAGCGCGTGACGCAGCGGCTCGCAACATCGGCCAAGATCAGGAATAACTGCGAGGGTGTCATGTCCGAAAAGTGCATCGTCTGCCCCTGTGAGGATGTGACGCTGGCCGATGTCGAGCAGGCGATCGGGCTCGGCTACTTGGATATCGATGAGGTCAAGCGCTTCACCGGGCTGGGAACCGGGTCGTGCCAAGGCAAGCTGTGCATGGTGACGACGTGTCAGCTGCTTCAGACGGCGCAGGCTGCGGATCCTCAGCGTGTGCAGCGACAGCCCGAAGCGCAGCGCGTGCCGCATCCGTTTACGCCACGTCCGCCGGTGGTGCCGGTGCCGCTCGGCGTGCTCGCTGCGGGCAAAGGAGCCGATCGTGAGCGCTAGGGAACGAATGCCTGCGTCGGCGGCTCAGCTGGCGACGGAAGCCGAGACGGTGATCATCGGCGGCGGCATCATGGGCCTGGGCATCGCCTACGAGCTTGGCAAGCGTGGCCGCAGCGACATCCACGTCATCGAGCAGGAATACCTGACAAGCGGCGCGTCGGGACGCAACGGTGGCGGCGTTCGCATGCAGTGGTCGACGGAGCTAAACATCCGTCTGATGCAAGAATCGATCGAGATCTGTCGCAACTTCGCGTCGGAGCTTGGGATCAATGTCTGGCTGCGCCAAGGCGGCTATCTGTTTCTGATTCGTAGTCAGCAAGAGCTTTCGCGCTTAGAACAGACGGTGGCGCTGCAAAATCGCTGTGGTGTTCCGACGCGGATTCTGACGCCGCAAGAAGCGCTGCGGGTGGTGCCCGAGTTGAATCCCTCTGGCTTTGTCGCCGCTTGCTATAACCCGCGCGATGGCGTCGTGTTTCCCTGGCCGTTTCTGTGGGGTTACGCGCACGCAGCGTCGGAGCTGGGCGTTCACATTCACACCTACACCAAGGTGACGGCGATCGAGGTCCGTGGGCCGCACTCCTTTGTGGTGACGACCAGCAAGGGAACGATTCGCTGTGAGCGCGTCATCAACTGCGCCGGAGCATGGTCGCCCGCGATTGCCAAGCTGGTTGGCGTCGAGCTTCCGAATCATCCGCATCGTCACGAGATCTTGGCCACCGAGTCGCTCAAGCCGTTTTTGAACCCGCTCGTGAGCGTGCTCAGCTCTGGGCTGTACTTTTCGCAGTCGATGCGTGGCGAGATCGTCGGTGGCATCACGGTGCCCGATGTCGATGATGGAACCGTTCGTCTTGGCTCGCGGCTGCGCTTTTTGGAAGACATGTCGGCAGAGCTTCTGTCGGTCATGCCGTGCCTGTCGTCGGTTCGGGTGCTGCGTCAGTGGGCCGGTCCGTACGACGTGTCTCCCGATGGCCTTCCGATCTTGGGCGAACCCGACGGAATTCCTGGCTTTTACTTGGTCTGCGGCTTCGTCGGACACGGCTTTATGATGGCGCCGGTGATCGCTCGCCATTACGCAGAGCTACTGTGCGGAGGCGCGCGTCATCCGGTGTTCGATCGCTGTCGGCTGTCGCGCTTCCAAGATGGCTCCACGGAAAAGGAAGTGATGATCATCGGTTAGGAGCGTGTTGCGGGTTTCTTCGCTCTCGTCGATGATGGCATCATGTTGGACCGTTCGTCATTTCACAGCGCGCTCTGTCTTGGTTCTCTGCTGGTTTCCATCGAAGGAGCTGCGCTTGCGCAGGGATCGCAGCCGATCGCTCCGGTAGATGATGCCTATCCGCCGTCCTCTCCGTCGCCGCCACCTCCGCCGGTGTATCGACAGCCGAAGCCGGAGCCGGAGCGCGAGACGATCTCTCGCAGCTATGTCCAGATGTCGATGGGCTTTTTGGCGGGCGGCAGGCGCTATTCGGACTCGCTGTTTGAAAGCACCAACGGAGTCGCACCAAACCTGAGCGAGCCGTTTGTGAATGCGCCCTTTGATTCTGAGACGGTGCTGGGTCTGCGCTACGAGCTACACGCGGTCTTTTCCTATGTTCGCGGCACCATCGGTGTGGACTTTCCGTTTTCGACGTTTCGCGCGCGGGATGCGACCGGCGTCTACTCGCTCGACGGAAAAAACGTCAACGTAGCGATTCAGTCCATGCGTCCGTACGAGCTTCGCTTCGGCATCGGCGGCGAATATCCAGTCTGGGTGTTTGCTCCGTTTCTGGATCTGATTGGCTATGCGTACTGGACCAACCTGGGCGTCGCAGTCGACGATGCCAAAGCCGAATACCAGGCAAAAGGCTTTGGCTTTTCCGCGCACGGCGGTGTTCGGATTCACGCCAAGCCCTGGTTCTTTCTTCAAGTCGCTGCCGACGCTGGTTTGTATGGTCCGGTGCGCTGGAATGCAGAGCTATCGATCGGATTTTCTGCTCCCGCCAAGCGCTGGTAGTGCGACGCGGCTTGCACTCTGTTCGCACTCTGTTCGCACTCTGTTCGCATTCCTTCCGCACACCGTTCGCACTCCGAACGGACGATCCAGCGCAGCCTAGCGTAGATAGAACGTGAGCCCCGCTCCGACGTGAAAGTAGGTCTGAGCGTACGAGGACTGATAGGGAAACGGCGCGCTTAGCTCCAGATACAGACCGACATGCTCGGAAAAGCGATACGCGAAGTCCAGCTCACCTCCGCTGACCAGCAAGCTGCGCTTGACCGTGCTGCTACCGTGGATTCCTTCGTTTGCGTACGTCACCGAATAGGAGCTGATCCACTCGTGAAGTCCCGCAAACAGATGAAAGCCCAGCATGACGCGGCGACGGACTCCCAAGTGAAAGGAGTGTCCGACGCGAAGCAGCAAGCTGATGCGATGCGTGGACCCCTGAACCTGTTCGGGATCGATCCACGGCGCGAGCCACGTTGGTTCATTTCCATACGCAAGCACCAGGCCGCCATCGACGGTTCCGGTGGCCAGTCGCGTGTTCCAGACTGGCATGTATCCGCTCATCTTGAGATCGATTCCCAAGTAGCTCTGTCCACCGATTCCGTATGTGGCTGCGGTGTCCAGTCGAACATGAACCGGATGTCCGATCTCGTTTCCGCCGGTCGGGATTCCCAGGCTGGGTTCTTCGGCATGAACCGTCGCTGCGGAGGTCAGAAAAAGGACTCCACAGAGCGCGGATAAGCTGGCTGCGTAGCGAGTCTGTGCGCGGCTCATTTGCTGCCTCCGAAGATGAACGACAGGCCATGGTCAACCGAAGGACGAATCGCGCCGCCGTGATCGGTGTCCAGCGTCTCTTCCGCAAACGACAGACCTTGATAGTGACGTCCCGAGATTCGATCAACCAGCGCGCGATAGGTGATCTCTTGTACCGCTCCGTTCCACAGCGCACGCGTTGTAAACAGCTTCATCGGAAGGGAATTGGTTCGCTCGGCATGCCATCGCTCGACGGTAAAGAATCCTTCTTCAATTCCGTTGTCGGCTGCGATCGCGGCGGAAAACAGCGGCGGTTCCGGTGGTGCATGTCGGAACGTGATGTAATAAACAGCCGTCGCGCCCGCAGAGTGTCCGATCAGAATGCGCTGGGAAGAGTCGATCCGATACTTCTGTTCCACGTACGGCAGAATTTCTTCTTTGAGCACGCGATAAAACAGATCGACGTTCTGTCCTGAAAAGCTCGGAGTCAGCGGCTTGGGAAGCACATAGTCGCGCAGCCGCGTGTTCGGATCGGCATAGTCTGGACCGACGACAATCGCTTCCGGCCAGCGACCTTCCGCCGCGTATTCCGATACGAGTCCTGCGGTGATATCAAACTGATGAAGTCCCACAAACGTCGGATCAAGCTGCACGATCAGCGGATACTTTCGCGTGGTGTCGGAATCGTATCCAGGGGGCAAGCGGACTCGCAACAGATAGTCATCACTGACCAGTTGAGAGTGCAGTGATTCAACCGTCACTTGACCGCTTATCGACGGAAGATCGGGCGTACATCCGAGGATGGACAGTCCCAAAACAGACAGTGCACACAGTCCGTGCCGGGTGGCTCGCATCGACTCTCTCCTTGGCTTTTGCAGCCTGTTTGCAGTGATACACCGCAGCTTGTGAGATCTGTTACCGCGATCGCCTTCCTTCGATGATGGCTGATTCACAGCGGGTCACTTGTGAGAACCACATGGCTCCCTATGATTGCCTATGATTGCCTATGATTGGTAGATGACGCCGGTCTGGCTCATGTGTCCTGGCATGTTGGTCACAGTGCGTGCAGTAGTCAAATCAGGAACGTGTCAGCGCGTGCCGCAGGTTCTGCTGCATGCTGTTTTTCTGAGTCATTTCCGACGGATCCGTGTCGTGCTGGCTTGTACCGAAGTGTGATGCTAGGGTGTTTGTACGATGTCACATTCCTACACCTGGCTCAGGTGTTGGTCTTATGGGGGAGCGATCTCGCTGTGGATGGGCTGTGCAGCCGTGCAGCCCACTGTGAACACGAGCGCTACGCCTCCGAAGGCAACACCTACGACTCCTGCTTCATCGACTCCTGATTCATCCGCTGCGGGCACACGCGCGCTCTCTGCGGATGCTGGGGCTCCGCCGCTGGTTGCATGCGTATCCAGCGACATCACAGAGAGCAGACTGACCGCGGCAGCTCCGCTTCGTGCGCTCGATGACTGGCCAATCGACGGAAGTGATCCTGTGCCAGGCAGTGACAAGTCGGTTCCGATCCTGCGCTGCGGAGCGATGGATAGCTATTCCTTTGTTGCCTCGATCTATCGCTGTGCCGACGGGAGCAATCCACTTCGTGGCAACACGCGCGCGGGCGCAGGTGCGAGACGCGGAAACGTCGGACCCAACCAGCGCGGTCACATCATCGATCTGTATGAAGTGCCCTGTCCCGGCGGTGCAGAGCGCGTCTTTGTCGATATGTATGAGTGTCCGCGAGACCCTCAAGGCTTACCCAGTGCGAAGGCGATGCGGGTGCGCGAGCCGCTTCCGAAGGAATCCCAAGACCTTCTGGAAGCTGGTCTGAAGCTCCTTGATGACGAAAAATACAGCGAAGCCATTGATGTGATTCAGAACGCACTCGACATCGCGAGCAGAGAGCTAGATGCCGATCATCCGCAGCGCGCCACGCTGCTGGATCTGCTGGGAATGCTCTATCTGAATGTCGAAAAGACGCGGCAAGCGGAAAAGGCGCTGGCGTCGGCGTATCAGCTCTGGAAAGCCTCAGACTGGCCGGAGACTCCTTTGACTGGAAACACCTGTTTCCGGTTGGCGTCCATCTATTCCGAACGTCAGCAGCCTGCACTGACAGCTTGTCTTGCACAGCAGGCGATTGCCCTGCTAGAGCCGCTCAAGGGAACGTCGGATCTACGACTCCTTAGCGCGATGATGATGCTGGGACAGGCGTATCTACAGCAAGGACAGCTCGACGCTGCGGAACGGATTTTACGGCGTGCTGCGCGCTTGTGCGGAGACAGCCGGGGTCGGCGCGATCAAGTCTTCCAAGCGATTTTGAGCGCACTGGCTGATGTGTACACACAGCGTGGTGATCAGAGCAAAGTGGACATCCTTCGCAAGCGCATCCAAGCCATTCCGACCCCTCGATTCCAAGACTAACGCACGCACGGTGTCGGAGCGTTAGTCGCGCATCGACTCCCTTTGCTTGTGCAATCGCACTTCGCTAGCTGCGTTTCTGCGTAGACTTTCGTCCGTTTGCGGTAAGTTCCCTGCTTGTGTCTGGAACGTCTTCGTCGACAAATGCTGTAAATGCGTCCTTTTTTGGCTGGGCGGTGCTGCTCTGTGTCAGCCTTGCGCTATTCGGTAGCTACTATCTGTACGACGCGCTGGGAATGGTCGCAGACTGGATCTTGAAAGATCATCACCTGAGCGAGTCACAGTACGGACTCCTTTCCGGTACGTACGGAATCGCAGGAATGCTGGCGCTGCTCTTTGGCGGACATCTGATTGATCGGCTGGGAACCAAGCGATCGATCTTGCTGTTTGCATCGATCTCGACGCTGGCTGGAGTGGTCACCGCAGCGACGTCAGGATTCTTCGGACTCCTGCTCGGGCGATTCCTGCTGGGCATGGGATCTGAGCCGCTGAGCATTGCTTCAAGCACCGTGCTTGCTCGCTACTGGAAGGGACGTTCGGTGGCCTTTGCATTTGGCCTAAGCCTGACGCTCTGTCGCTTGGGAACCGTTGCTGCGAATCGATCTCCGCAGTGGGCTCATTCGCTGTATGAAACGGGATCTTCGGCGGCTCCCTTGCGCCTGGCTGCGATCGTTGGCGGAATCTGTCTGCTGGCCGCGCTCGGTAACTATCTGGTGGAGCAGCGCGCCGAGCGTCGACTTGCTCTTCCTACCGCCGGAGCCACCGATAAGCTGAGCGTATCCGAGATCCGCAGCTTCGATCGGAACTACTGGCTGCTGCTGGGAATCTGCGTGGCGTACTACGCGATGGTGTTTCCGTTTCAGTCGTTCGCGACCAAGCTGCTTATCGAAGGACACGGACTTTCGCGAGAACATGCGGGCGCGCTGCTGAGCTACTTACCGACTTGCGCGATGATTGCGACACCGCTGTTTGGTGCGCTGGTCGATCGCATCGGACGACGCACGCAGCTGCTGTTTTTGGGTCTTGTGCTGACGCTTCCGGTGTTTCCGCTGCTGGCCTTTCGCACCGTTTCACCGACGATACCGATCCTGTTTCTGTGTGTGTCCTTTTCGCTGATTCCTGCGGTGCTATGGCCATCGGTTCCGCTGGTCGTTCCAGAGCGTCGCTTGGCAACAGCCTATTCTTTGATGACCGTGATTCAGCAGTTTTCGATCTGGGCGATCTCGGCAGGGCTTGGTGCGATGAATGATCTGTCACAAGCGAGCGCGCAGCATCCCGCAGGCTATCAGCCGGGCATGTGGCTGCTGACTTCGCTGGCCGGAATTGGTGCGCTGTGTGGTGCGATCCTGCTGATCCGGCATCGCGGTGGCAGTGCAAAGGGTCTGTAGAAAATCAGACTCAGTCCAAGCACTGCTGGTGCGTACGAGCGGCTTGCTAATACAGCGCGGCTTGAAGTTCTGCGACGGTGGTTGGCGCGTGTCCTTCCAAGTGATTGTTGACAAGGACATACGCTCTCTGTTCGATCGGGAGACTCCGCAGCACGGTCAAGATGTCGTTTCGTGCATCGGTTGCGCGCTGCTGCAAGCGATCGTAGGGAGCCCACTTGGACGCCTCTGCATAGCGCATCCCAAAGCGAAGCAGCGCACGAATCACATACACCGGCCAGTGTGGTGAAGCCTTCAGCATCAGCGCAAACTGATCCGCGATCGATGGCATCTTGGTCCACGCGTTTAGGACATGCGATGCACCATGCGCAGACAGGATCGAAAAGTAGCGCTGGGTCAGGTGAAAATCGGTGCGAAGCTCGACGGTGATTTCCCCTGAAAAGGACTTCCGAACCTCTGTCAAAAAGTGATCAAGAAGACGACAGAACTCGGGCTCTGTCATGTCGCTTTCCTGAAGTTCCAGAATCAGTGGACCGAGCAGATCACCCAGCTCATCTTGCAGCGGCTGCGCGACTTCTTCCAGAAAGCGAGCTGGATCCAGATAGTGCGAGTTCAGCGGATCGGAAAGTCGCCACTCTTGCTGCTGTTGCGGGGTGTAGCGACTGACGGTTAGCTCGTGAAAGACCTTTGGACACAGTCTGACTGGCTCAGGAATCGCGCGCAGCATCGCGGCATACTTTCGCAGTAGTGACCGTCGAGAAGCTGGCTTCACATAGTACATGTTGTCCGCGCCCGCGCAGCGAAAGTGCGGATCGCGAGCGTACTCTGCCAAGCACAGATCCGTGAAGCGACTGCTGGATCCGTACGCTTTCACATCGCGATACACACCGCCATCCCAGCCGGGATACGCCCACGAGCTGGTTCCGAAACAGCGGGTGCTCGGACCCAGCTTGGGCGGCGAGGGCAGCGTGCTCGGATCGAACAAATGGCTGGCTCTTCCTTCCGGCTTGGGAGGAGCGGACACAGACTCTGCAAACAGCGAAAACTGCTGCGCCATGCGCAAGGGAATGCCACAGCGTACGGCCTTGCGACAAGCGTTGACTGACTGCGGAGGTTGTGACAATTCCAGAGCGTGCGTTTCCGACGAAAACTACTGCTCCTGCTGGTGATTCTGCTTTCGACCCGTACGGCGCGGGCTGACATTCCCAAAGAAGCGGACTTTCGCAAAGTGACCGACTGGCTGTGGCTGCTGGCCGGTGCGGCATCGGGACTTGTCCTGCACGAAGGTGGCCATGTGCTGCTGGATGTTGCGACGGGAAGTGAGCCCGAGCTACGCAAGGTTGCGCTGGGACCGTTTCCGTTTTTTGCGATTCAACCGACGAAGGTGCAGTCGCCGCAGCAGATTTACGCGATCTCGATGATGGGCTTTGCGACGCAGGGCCTGTATTCCGAGCTGATCTTGGGCATCGACCCGAGGCTGCGCGAGCATCACAGACCGTTTCTCAAGGGACTGCTTGGCTTTCACGTTGTGCTGTCGGTGGGCTACGCGGTGACGGGACTGGCTGGCATTGGTCCACCGCAGAGCGACGTCAACAGCATGGCGCGCGCACTGCGTGTTCCGTCGTGGGGCACTGGGCTCCTGGTGCTGGTACCAGCGGCGTGTGACCTGTATCGCTACTTTGTGCCGGACTCTCGCTGGGCGCCGTGGGTCAGCCTCGGAGGCAAGCTGACGATGGTCGGTGCGGCAGCGGCGTTCTGATCGCGCGCGCTTCGACTCGGCACACCTCGCGATGTTGGCTGCGTTCCGAGCAGGCGCAACCCTTGGTCTTTATTACATTTATTGTATATATTGTGATTCAAGATACGAAATGATAGCCTGATCATCGAGGTTCTAGCGCCCATGTCCGAGCCTAGGCTTGGTCCCTACCGACTGATACGTAAGCTCAGCCAAGGTGGCATGGGCGCGGTCTATGAGGGATTTCACGACGCGGTCGAGCGCCCCGTCGCGATCAA
>CALMML010000474.1 GCA_937868485.1 uncultured Myxococcales bacterium
ACTTCTGTTAATTTACCAGTGTCACCACCTTGTACTTCTTTTCCGTCGACAACAAAGTACTTCGCGTGATGATTTCCGCTGGCCACCAAGTTGAAGTCAATCAGTCGAACCATCGCGCCCGGCATCCGTTCCAAAAACCCGAGCGTCTGCAGATCATTTTTCGCCATCTGCTTATCGATCAGGAAGCGAACGCGGACTCCTTTGGCCGCCGCAGAAGCCAGCTCCCGCAAGATCGGCTCGAGCGCTTCCCCGGGAGCAGAGGCCACGTAAAACGCAGCCCAGTCGATGCTGCGGGTGGCGCTGCGAATCATCTGAATCCAGACACGCTGGGTACTCGGCAGCGTCGGATCCGCCAGCGACGTTCCAGCCGGAACGCTCTGAACAAGCTGCACATCACGAAGCACTGTCACGGGATCGGCACGCAGCACTTCCGGCTGCTGCGGCGTCGCACAGCCCATCCACAGGAGCAGGGCTCCCCCGATCCAAGCGCGCATCCGTACAGCCGAACCCGCAGCGATCACAGCGTAACAGCGTACGGCAAAATCACCTGCAGCGGACACTGTTTTGCGCGCAGCACGAAGCGCACAAGCGTAGGGTACGGGGTCTGCTTGCGGACTTTGTGACAAGCGTGTTACGAAGAAAAGATGACCATGCTCAGTGACGCAGCAGTGGCGCTCCGGGACGTCGCAGAAGCAGGTTCAGATGCACCTGTGTCTGAATCCGCCGTACATCAGGAACAGCCAGCGGAGGATGTCTCACACGCTCCGTTTACGCTGCTGATCGATGTCGGCGCGCGCAGCATCAGAAGCCTGCTGATCGATGGAAACGGAACGCCAAGTGGCAAGCGTCAGCGTCAAGAAATCGAACGACCGATCCAGCCTTCTTCTGTGCTTGCTGCGATCAAAAAGCTGATTCCTGACACCACGTTTACACAGATCTCTGTCTGCGTTCCGGGCGCTGTCAAACAGGGAGTGATTCAGGCCTCGTCTGGGCTCGGCTGCTCGATGATCGACTTTGACTTGCAGCGCGAGCTGGCGCAAGCGTTCGAGCGTCCTGTGCGCGTCCGTTCCAAAGCAGAGTGGCTGGGATTGGGAGTGGTTCGTGGCGAAGGAACAGAGCTTGTTCTGACGCTTGGAAAGACGCTGGGTGTGGCGGTTTTTTTCGACGGAAAGCTGATTCCCAATGTGGACCTTTCGCAGCAGCTTCTGCGGAAGTCGAAGACGTATCAGCAGTGCATTTGTTCTGCGGCACGAAAGAAGCTGGGCGCGCGCAAGTGGTCACGCATGGTTCGCAGAGCGATGGCGCAGCTTCAATCACTGTTTTCCCCGCAGCGAATCTATCTGTACGGATGCGAGGTCTCTGCGCTAAAGGGCAAGCTTCCCGACGGTGTCGAGCACATTGAAGACAAGCAGGCGCTGCGCACAGTGGTGTCAGACTGGGATCGCAATCCTTCTTAACCTGCGCATCACATATGAATCCTTTAAAAGGAGTAATATGTGGTTAGCAAGATCGAGTGCTTGGTGTAGTTGCGGTTGTCGATTCCGTTCGCAATGTTTGATCCGTTGCGTAGGAATGTGTAGGTCAAGTCCAGACTAAAGCCTGCAGGCAGGGACTTTGCGACCCCGAAGTCGAGCGCAACCAAGACATCGCGACGACGAACCGAAGGCAGAGCGATCGTGCTGGTGCCATCTTTGGGAATCGTCACGGTTCCGCCTCCTGAGCAGCCGATCGCAGCGACGCACGGAACGGTGAGCGGACGAGCGGTGTAGGTTGCGGTGGTGTCTTCGCGATAGCCTCGGAAGTCTGCACTGCCACCGAGTGCCAGATCGACGCCAGCGGGAAGCAGCAGTCGCCAGCGCGTACCGATCTCATGGCCAAAGTAGCTAAGCGGCGTTCGGTAGTCGTAGTTTCCGACGGTGACGGTCGCTCCATTCGGGGACAGCACCTGCAGATCGACGCTCTGGTCGAGAAAGCCGCTCAGATCGGCGCGAAACCGATAGGAAAGCTGACCACGCGCAGAGACTTTTCCACCGGGATTGATGCGCAGCTCTTGGCTGACTTTTCCGTCGATGCGATTGCCATCCAGATAGTCGTAGGCGCGATCGAAGGATCGACGAAGCTGATAGGTGCCAATCACGCGCGTTCGAAAGCGCGATGACTCGATAAACAGCATGTCGAGCACCGCCGTGAGTCCGCCTTGGAACGGCGCAAAGCTCGACAGTCCGGTGAAGTTCGCGAAGCCTTCCAGTCGAGGACGCAGCAGCAGCCAGCGCTTGGCTTGCCACTGAAAACGCAGCGGAACGACGTGCTCTTGCAGCGAATACGCTTCGTGGTTGTAGACGGGCGACGTCATCACAATCTGCGTGAAGCGATAGCCAGCCCACAGCTCCGTCTGAGCAGTCCCGAGCAGCCGTCCGCCCAGATCCATCGACAGCGTCACGGGAACATCGAACTCTGCCTTCGAGGGAATCGGCTCGTTGTAGTTGCTAAGAATCGTCGAGCGATAGTCGCGAACCAGGCCGCCGATCAGCTCGCGGTTGCGCTCGCGGAGCTGGGTCTGATACGTCTGCGTGGTCTCGGTATTCTGGCGTGCTCCCGTCGGAACACCACCGATCGTCTCAGCCTGACCGCCTTGGATGACGTTCGAGTCAAAGCCAGCAGAGACGCTGAAGTCGAGCGACAGTCGCTCATGAATCATCGCGCTCTTGGCTTGCTGAACGACTTTCTGCGCATCTTTGCGATCATCTTCCGACGACAAACCGAGCCGGAGCGCTTCTTCCGCATGCTGCTTGGCTTCGCGGTTCTTTTCGGCGGACAGAAGCTGATTGGCCAGCTCCAGCTGATAGTCCGCTTCCTTCGGTGCCAGTCGAACCGCTGCGGTGATCGCCAAGAGAGCCAGCTCATCGTCGCCTGCGCGAATGGCAGCCAGCGACAGCAGATACTGCATCAGCGCTTGGTCGTCGGCAGCCAGGCTTTCTTTTTCCGCTTGCGCGAGCGCTGCTTTGATCTTGGCGACGGCACCAGGTCCGTCTTTTTCCTTGAGCAGCGTGCGTCCAGCCAGCGCCAATTCCCACGCAGAGGGCTCTTTTTTGTCAGCATCGGTCGACGAAGAAGTCTCTCCACCAGCGGTCGCTGAATCGGTCGCGGCAGCGCTTCCGGCTGAAGTCGCTTGCGAAGAGGCTGTCGTCGGACTGGCAGCACTCTGCGCAGAAGCAAAAGGACTGACGGAAACACCCAGCACGCAGGTCAGTCCCAGGACCGTCCCTCGCAGCGCCCGAATGGAAACGCACATACCTGTCAGGATACCAAGCTCTGAGGGCGGCGGACGGTAACAAAGACGCGTTTTGCCGACCGCGCTTGCCTGATACACTCACGGCGATGTCGTTCGATGGAGCATCCGTCAAGCAGCCCACCACTGACCACGTTCGCGATCCGTCTGGGATCGACTTCTTTCGACTGCGTGCGGGTCGAGCGGTGGCAGAGCTGGCCCCAGGTCGCGGCGGTCTTATCACTCGCTTTGCCGTCGATGGCGACGAGATTCTGTATCTAGATCGCAAGACCTTTTTGGATCGCAAACAGAATGTCCGAGGCGGCATTCCGGTGCTGTTTCCGATTGCGGGAAGGCTCACCGGCGATCGCTATCAAGCACTTGGACAGAGCTTCCCGATGCGTCAGCACGGACTGGCGCGACACGCGAACTGGGAAGTGATGGACGTCGAGCAAGCACGGGTTTCGATGGAGTTTCGTTCGAGCCCGGCGAGCAAAGTGAACTTTCCCTTCGACTTTGTGCTGCGCATGTCGGTCGATCTGGGACGCGCAGGGTTTCGCACGCTCGGGCTGGAGATCTCGATCACCAACACCGGATCACAGCCGATGCCGACGCACTTTGGACTGCATCCGTACTTCTTTGTGCCCGATCACGACCGCGACCGGATTCGTGTCGAAGTCGATGCGCAGTACGCGTTTAACAACAACACCGGCGAAAGCGGACCGTGGAATGGCCACGTCGATCTGACGCAGCCGAGCGTGGATCTTCACCTGAGTGATCTCCAGTCGCAGACGTCGCTGATTCACATTCCGGGACGGCCTCCGCGTCGCATCGAGATGAGCGACTTTTTTACGACGGTGGTGCTCTGGCAAAGTCCGCTGCAAGACTTTCTGTGCGTCGAGCCCTGGAGCGCTCCGTCGGATGCGCTCAACACCGGCGTCTGTCTGCGTACGCTCGAGCCCGGTGACAGCCTGAGCGGCGAGGTCATCATCAGCGTCTAGCGCGAAGGACCGCTTGTCATGTCGGATTCCGCGCCACAGCCTCTGTCCTCACCGCGTCCGAGTCGCAACCTCGGCATCGATCTGGCGCGCGGCATCGCGGTGGTGCTGATGATTCAGACCCACGCGCTCGATGGCTGGGTCACGACGGTGGACAAAGCCGAGTGGCCGTATCGACTGACGCGCCTGTTTGCCAACATTCCCGCACCGCTGTTTCTGCTGCTGGCTGGACTGTCCGTCGGCATGCAGACCGTTTCTGCGCAGCGAACTGGCACAGATCCGGCGTCGCTGCGTGCTTCGTTATCAAAGCGCGCCCTGGAGGTCGTCGGCTACGGCTATCTGGTCAGCATGGTCTACGCCATCATCGACGGACAGCTTCAGCCCGCGACGCTGCTCCGCGCCGACATCCTGCACTGCATTGGGCTGTCGCTCCTGCTGTGTACGCAGCTTCTCGTCGGACGAAGTCACCTGACCGCGCGCGTTGTGCTGCTTGCGCTTGTCAGTGTCGGGCTTGGTCTGCTTTCGCGACTGCTGCCGACGCTGCCCTTGCCACTTGCGACGCCGCTGGGTCTGCTGATCGATGTCGCCCCGATTACACGCTTTCCGCTGTTTCCGCTGTGTGTCTTTGTCGCGATCGGTCTGTGGCTGGGTTACACACTTCGCCCGACAGATTGGACTCAATCCAAAACCCTGCTGGTTCTGCTCGCGATGCTGGCGCTCACTGTGATCGCAAAAGAGCTGACCGCTCTGACGCTGGCGCTGCTTGGCGGCAAGCTGTCCCGCGCGCATCCCGCCGTCCTCTGGAACCTGTGTGAAGGCACTGCGCTGTCGCTGTCCGTGCTGTCGCTGTCGCTCGTTTTCGCACGGCAACTACCGGCTTGGCTGTTTGGCTTTTTGCTGCGTCTGGGCCGAGGCTCCCTGTTTGCGTACGCCGTTCACATTCCGCTCTGTTACAGCCGGTTGGCGCAGCCTGTGCAGGGAAAGCTGACGATGAAGGAAGCGATGCCACTGCTGCTTGGGCTCATCGCGCTGACCTGGCTGGCGGTGAGGATCAAAGACTCAGTCCAAACGCGGCTGACCCAGCGAAAGACAGCATCAGCGACGACGATTGTGCTTCTGATGCTGGCTTCATCCACGGCGCTGGCACAGCCTGCGACGCAAAAAGACACAGTCCAACAAAGTGAATCCGTCGCGCTCGCCCAAGAGCTGGCTGCATCCGGTCGCGCTCCGCTCGCCTATGCGCTGCATCCGATCGACAGCTATCGTGCGCAGGTGACGCTTCCCGACGACTTTTCGATCAAATCAGAGGTCGAGCGCAGTCATCAGCTCTTTCAGTCGGGCCAGTTTCGCGAGTCCGCCGATTCGTATGCGCTGCTGCTCGTCGCTCGGCCCGACTTGACGCGCGTGCTGTTTAACATTGCGCAAGGTCTACGTCGCGCTGGAGACGATCGCTTTGCGCTCGGCTTTTATCGTCGCTATCTGCAAGTGGACCCGAGCACACCGCTGCGTGCCGAAGTCGAAGGCTACATCCGAGAGCTGGCGACGGTGATCTTGGCGCGTGCGCAGGCTCAAAATCGTCCACCGACGCCGACGCCAACGCCGATTCACAAGCGAGCATGGTTTTGGGTGACGCTGACCGCTGGGGTTGCGGTCGTAGCGACGGTGGTTGGGCTTGGTATCACGATCGGAACACAGACGCAGCCAACGACGCCGACGGACGAATACCTGGGACCGTTCGATGTGATGTTTCCGCGTCCGACGCCCTGACGAAGGCAAGCGAACCGCACGCCAGCCTGCCGACCGTCCAAAAGCGATGCACACACTGTGTTTAGAGGCTCACATCCCGAGCCATGGCTGTGCTAGCGTTGCCCGCGATGCGTTCCCTGCTTCGTCGCGCACTGCCGCTGCTGATTGCCGCTGCTGCGCTGTTTTTGGCCCTTCGCGGCATCAACCTTTCCGAGCTCGCCACGATGACGAAAGACGCGCCGCTTTTGCCGCTGCTCGCCTTTTCGGGATTGATGGTTTTGATCAACTGCGCGGCGGACACCTTGGCGATGTATTACGTCTTCAAGTGGTTTGGCCTGTCGCTGCGCTTCACAGAGCTGTACGTCATCCGCGCCGCCACCTACACGCTCGCCGTCATCAACTATCACGCGGGGCAGCTTGGCATCATCGGCTACATCCATCGCGTCGGGAAAGTTCCGCTGTCACGAGCAAGCGCGTACATCCTGTTCATCGTCGGTGTTTGGGTTGCGCTGCTGCTGATGTTTGCGGCGGGAAGTCTCGCGCTCGGAGGCGCCAAAGCCGCAGCCCTTCTGCCGATCTTGGTGATGTTCTTTGCCGGACTGGTCGTGTATTCGCTGCTGCTGACGTGGCCGCCGCGCTTTTTGCTGTCGGGACCGCCGCCGGTGAGCGCGCATGAGCGCCTGGCGCTGCGTCTGTGGCGACGGCTGTGGCGCGTCACGCACAAGCTGTGGGAGCCGCTGTATCAAGCCGGAATCAAAGGACATGCCCGCGCACTGCTGATCCGCGTTCCGCACCTGCTCGTGCTGCTCAGCTGGCACTTTGTCGCGCTGCGCTGCTTTCACATCGACGTGCCGGTTCACATTGCGATGCTCTATCTGCCGGTGGTGTTCGCCGTCGCGTCGCTGCCGATCAGTGTGCAGGGTCTTGGCACGTCGCAGATTGCCGCCAAGTACTTCTTTTCCGAGTTTTCCCCGCGCGGAGACGCTGCCGTCGTGGCCTACAGCCTGACGATGACGGCAATTTCGACGGTGAGCAACCTTGCGATGGGCATCCTGTTTCTGCGCGCCGGCGCCAAGCTGGGACTCAAAGAAATGACCGAAGAAGCGCAGCACGAACTGGATGAAGAAGCCGCCGCTGCAGCCAGCGAAGAAGCCGCCGCTGCGTCGGCAGCAAGCCTGTCCGCCGAGTCTCGCTGATCCGCCAAGGCGCGCAGTCGCTTCCGCGCCGCAGCCAAAGTTCGCTACGATACGTTCGATGGCTTCGGTGCCGCCCGTCACTCATGTGCTGCTTTCGCTGCGTCGGATGGCAGAGGCGGACGCGCAGGCACGCTTGCGAATGGCACGCAGCGCGCTGGAAGTGGCCAAGCTCGTCGAGCAGCAAGCCACAGCGCAGCGTCAGCAGTGCGAGCAAAAGCTGGCCAAGGCTTCGCTGCGCTTGGTCCAGTCCGTCGGAGCGATCACAACGAGTGTCCGGCTAGAAGACGATGCGCGCGACACCGTGCAGCTTCGTCATCAGCTCGTTCAGGCAACCCAAGAAGAAGCGCTGCGCATCGAACAGACGACAGCGCAGCGTCAGCAGATCGAGGAGCTTCAGCGCCACCTTCGTCTGTGCGTTGCTCGTCGAGAAGCAGCCGAGCTTCATGATGCAGCAGAGCGTCGTGAGCAGCGGCGACTACGGGACCGTCGCGAGCGAGCGATTGAGGAAGATGCGCGCGATCGGATCCTATCGACGCAGCGTGGAGTCCGTCGCTAAATCCTGCGCTGGCGGCCAGACCAGCAGCATCGTTCCGGTCAGCAGCGCGGCACCGCCAATCGACGTCAGCGTCGAGCCCGGCACCGTCGTATCGTAGACCTGCATGCACTGCGTGGTCACGTCGCCCAGCCCCGACACACAGCGACTGTTCACCGCCAGCGCCGACAGCCCGAAGCCAATCATCACCGCACCCGCCATCACCGAGCTTGCGCCCGCCAAGATCCGCCAGCGAGGACGCTGTCCCGACGGACTGCGCTCCGATTCGCCTTCGACGATCGTGATCTGCCGAAGTGGCTCACTGCTTCCGACGAGCAGCGTCTGTTCTACCGTCTGAAGCTGTCCCGCCGAAAGTGAGATCTCACGCGACGCTGGCAGCAGTCCCTCTTTCCGTAGCGTCAGCGAGTGACTGCCTGCCCACACCGTTCGTCGCAGCGGCGTCAGACCCAGCGTGCGTCCGTCGAGCACAACCTCTGCGCCCTCGGGCTGCGAGCGCACCACAATCGTCCCACGCGGCCTCGTCAGCGCGTCCGTCAGCACCTGGCTCGTTAGCATCGCTGTCTCGTCGCCCGCTTGACTGAGACCACAGCCCGAGCACGTTCGCACCGCTTGCGCCGCACGCTCCGTCACCGACGTATCCAGCGCTTCCAGCTTCAGCTTCAGCTCTCGACCCGACCGCCAGCGATGGCTCACTTCGACGTGAAGAAGAAGCAGCAGCGTCGCTTGGTTTTCTTCCGCCAGCGAGAGCTGACAGCGCAGCTCCGACAGACAGCCCGACAGCCGTGGCGACGTCGACAGCGCCGCCGTCTTTCCTTGCACACCAAGCTGCTTTTCCGTCGCAGCCCGCGTCACAGCCTGTTCCAGCGCCTGAATCTCTTCGTCGGACAGCGACTCAGGAGAGCCTTGATCAATCACCTTCAGCGTCGGCTGCACCAGCAGAAGCACCGCAGGCTGAAGCGTCGCAACCACCGCATCCGACGAAAACTGAAAGCGCAGCTCGGCAGTACGCGACGCCATCACCTTGTACAGCTCTTCTTGTCGACGCGTACCGAGGCTCATCGCAAGCAGGTGCGGTCCCGGCGACAACAGCAGCGGCGTCGGCAGCGGAAGCACACCGACGGGACGATCATCCACCGTCAGAACGGCTCCTCGCTCGCCGTGAATCACCACTTCCCCACACAGCGGCCTCGGCAGCGCAACCAGCTTCCGCGCCACCGCTTGCAGATCTTCCGAGTCCGCGCCCGGCTCTGCCACAAAGCGTCGCAGCAGGTCCATGGCGTCGAGCGCTCGTCCTTCCGCCTGCGCCAGCCGTCCCAGCAGATACAGCGTCTGCGGCTGCGGCGACTGTCGATACGCATCGTCGAGCAGCTTGTGCGCCAGCGCAAAGTCCGCCCGTCCCAGCGCCGCTTCTACTTTCTGACGAAGCTCACGCGCGGCTCGCCGAAGCTGAGGCTCTTTGGACGAGCCTGCATGCCGAGCCTCGGCAGGAACCGCCATCAACGAGCCCAGCCACAGCGCCGCAGCCGCACTACGAACAGAGCTTGAGCTCGACGCTTTCACCGGCATCCAAGTCCAGCAGTCCTCGCTTCGATCCGCCCCGTCCCGCCCCAGGGGCACCGCACGACCGCACAACCCTCGGTCACTACGCTGGCCAACTGGCCCAGGTTCTCACAAAGCACCAACAATTGGTAAGCGATCCGCAGGAAGGGGATCGTCCTACGTCCACGCACAGCAAAAATTGCCAGCCAATCTTGCTGCGTCGCAGTCCTTGCCGGGTAAGGAATCGCTCCTCTTCCGTCGGTGAATCGCAACGGAATCGCTTGGCACTGTTGCTGCAATTGCTTGGCTCGTCCGCGCTTACACAACACGGAGAACGCCTATGAAAAAGACCTTCCTGACCCGATTCATCGCGCCCTGCATTGCTCTGTCACTTGCGAGCGGCTGCTCTTCCTATTCCTCGCTCAGCGGAGCCGCGCCAAGTGGTGACTTCGGAGCCACTCCGGGAGGCGTAAAAGATCTCTCTTCCGCACGAGCGCTCGTCGACAACGGACAAGTTCCACCAGCCAGTGCCCTGCTGGTAGAAGCAGCATTTGCAGAGCACGATCTGCCACTCAACGGAGCCCCCTGTTCGCGCGCGCTGTGTCTACGGAGTGCTGTAGGAATCGCTCCTGATGAGGAAGGAAGACAGGCTGGTTGGCTTCAGATCGGAATGTCTTCCAGCATCGATCCAGCGACATACAAGCGCAACACACTGCATGCAATCCTAACTGTAGATGTCTCTGGTTCGATGGGATGGAGCTCTGCGCACAGTGACAACCCGGACTACGCAACCCCAGGACGACTCGCGTATCTGTTGTCGCGCAAGATCGCATCGCAGCTCACACCGGGAGACAGCGTGTCTTTGGTCACGTACGGAAGCAATGTCACCACCGTGCTAGAGAGCGTGGCCGGGGACGATCCGCAGATCTATGCTTCGATCGAGCGGCTCACGACTGCGGGTTCCACCAACATGGAAGCGGGTCTGCGCCGCGCCTATGAGATTGCAAGTCGCCGAAAAGGAGTCGCAACCGATTCTCGCGTCTTTCTGTTTTCCGATGAACAGCCCAACGTCGGAGCCACCGCCGCAACGGACTTTCAAAAGATTCTGCAGAGCGGAGCCAGTGAAGGAATCGGCATCACACTGTTTGGACTCGGTCTGGGACAGAGCAACGAGCTGACGCAGCAGCTGAGTCACCTGCGCGGAGCCAATGCCTTTAGCTTGACCAAGAGCTCCGATGTCGATGCGCTGATTCAAGACTCGTGGCCGTGGATGGCGAGTCCGATTGCCTATGATCTGAAGCTGAACGTACAAGCAGCGATGGGCTTCTCTGTGACGACAAACTATGGCTTCCCTGGCGATTCACAGAGCGGTCCGATGCTCGATGTGTCCACTGTATTCCTGAGCAAGCGCAAAGGAGCGCTGCTGCTTCAGCTGGGTGGCGATGGCACCAACTGGAAAGGAATCGGCGCAAACACGCAGCTTTCCTACACCAGCACATCCGGTCAGGCGCTGACGGACTCGCTCAGCAGCGCCTATTCCGGTGCACCCCTGGATGCACGCAACATGTACTTCGAGCAACCATCGGTCGGAAAGACTGTTTCGCTTGCCATGTTGGTATCAGCAATGAAGTCCGCAGCAGAGCTGTACGCCATCGATCATGCCGCCGCGATTGCAAAAATGGAAAAGGTTGTGACCCGAATCAGCGACGACGCAAAGGCATTTGCAGACCCCAGCTTTGATCGCGATGTGAAGCTTGCAACAGACATCCTTGCACTGATGAAGAAGGGCGCACCGCAAGGGAATCTGTATGGACGGTAGTCGTTCTGCTACGCGCAGCTCGCGTGTCACCGGACTATCTCTGCGTGGTCTGCGTGTGCACGGTCCAGCTTCCGACAAGCTCTAGCTGTTCCTGTTGCCTCTGCCACTTCGCACCAAGTCCTCTGCTGATCTTTTGAACTGTTTCTACGATCTCATCCGCATCGGACCCAGTCGCCAGCATGGGCACTTCTGTCGCTTCATCAATCAAAACGGGCGTCAGCAGCGCGCTGTGAATCGGCTGCGATCCAGTTCCAATCGAGATCGTCAAGATCGCAGACATCCGACGGACTTTTGGCTGTTTCCCAAACAGAAAGTTCCCCAGCGAATAGAAGATCGGACGATCTCGATACACTTCTACGGACTGAAGCACATGCGGATGATGTCCGATGACAACATCGACTCCGGCATCGATCAGCGCGTGCGCAAACTGTGTCTGTTTGGGAATCGGCGTGTGCTTTCCTTCTTGTCCCCAGTGAACCGACACCAGCAGCACATCCACTTGCGAACGAAGCTTGCGCACTGCAGCGATCGGAGCCGGTCCCCAGCGTCGAGCCACCACCGCATCTCCGTGAGCTGGACGGTTGACTCCTGATGCGTATGCGAGCCAGCCGATGCGGACTCCTTTCACGGTGCTGATGTGCGGAGCATACGCTTGGGAATCGTTTTTTCCTGCGCCTACCGCTGCGATCTGCACGCGAGCCAGCGACTTGAGCGTGTCATCAAATCCGGGCGCAAAAAAATCGAAGATGTGATTGTTCGCGACGGAAACAACATCAAATCCTGCTCGTGACAGAGCCTCTGCACCTTGGGGCGGACCCTTGATGATTGGATAGCTGCGCGAGGTCTTGGGAGAAGGAAGCGGACGCACGGTCAGTACGGACTCTAGGTTGGCAAAGCGCAGATCTGCCGCCTGCAGCACGCTTCGCACATGGGAAAACGGATCGCCCTGCCCGCGCGCCACATCGATTCCAACCTGACGACGGAATCCAACATCTCCGACGGCAGAAACCACAACGCGAGGGCCCGTCCCTTCCGCATGTGCGACGTCGTGCGGAAGCAGCATGCGGACACCCAGCAGAGCCTGCGTAAGCCTACAGCGCATCCACTGCGACAGCCAGCGAACGGAAGCGCGCACAGCCCATCATCAACCGGGTGGACTCCGACAATCAAGCAGGAATGTCGTTTCGTAGGGCGGCGATGGCGTGCGATGATGGGACAAGGAGCGATCCGCTGATGAGTGATGTCCGTACGTCCACAGAGACAGAGTACGATGAGCTTCCGTATCCATGCGGAGGACACGATCAGACACATCCTGCGCACCTGGCCACACTGGCGACCCTGCTGGGACTTGTGCCTGCGCCCCTGCAAACCTGTCGCGTGCTAGAGCTTGGCTGTGGCGACGGAAGCAACCTGATTCCGATGGCCCTGAGCATGCCGCAAGCCACCTTTGTGGGAATCGATCTGTCGCATCGTCAGATCGAAGCCGGACAAGCAGAAGTGCGTCAGCTTGGGATCGAAAACTTGTCCCTTCGTCATCAGGATCTGATGACGTTTGGCGATTCCGAACAGCCCTTTGACTTCATCATTGCGCACGGAATCTATTCATGGGTTCCGAATCCCGTACGGAACAAGATCTGGGAGATCTGTCGCAAGCTACTGAGCCCGAACGGCGTTGTGTACATGAGCTACAACGCGTATCCCGGCTGGCATCAGCGCATGATGGTTCGTGACATGATGCGCTTTCATACGCAGAACATTCGTGATCCAGAGCGTCGGCGTGCGCAAGCGCTGGCGATGGTTAACTTCGTCGCACAGTCGACTCCTCCCCAGCTTCCGCTGCACCGCAAGGCGATGGAAACAGAGCGCACTCGGCTGAGCGAACTTCCGCTCAACTACGTGCTTCACGATGATCTGGGAGACATCAACCAGCCGTTCTACTTTCACGAGTTCATCACTGCTGCTTCATCGAACGGCTTTCAGTTTCTTTCAGAGTCTCGCTTCCACGCGATGCAAGATACGCGACTGTCACCAGAGACGCGCAGTGCGCTCCTGAAAGCAGGCGATCTGCTGGTGATGGAACAGTATCGCGACTACATCACTTGCAATGCGTTTCGACAGACGCTGATCTGTCATGCCAACAGAGCGCTGGATCGTCGCTTGCGTCCCGAGCAGATGGAGTCCTTTCGCTTCTCTTCCGTGCTGCGCAGCAAGTCTCCGCAGCCCGACGTAACGCGAGCCGTGGAGGAGTCGTTTCAGCACAACGGAATGACGCTGACGCTCTCGATTCCGATTGCCAAAGCGGTGCTTGTGATCTTGCAAGAGCATGCGCCCCAAGCAATTCCTTTTGAGACGCTGTTTCAGCTTGCACTCAAGCGGAGTCAGACCGATGCACCCGCAAGCTTCGATCTGAAATTCCGTCTGCATCAGCGAAATGAAGTGGCCGAGCTTCTGCTCGCAGGATTCGGTGCCGGAGTGATTCTGCCAACCCTGTTTCAAGCGGAGTTTTCGCTCAAGGTCGGTGACAAGCCAAAGCTTGAGCGGCTCGCGCGCTTGCGAATCGCTGCGAACAAAGAAGTCACCACGCCGCTGCTCGACAACATCCGCTTTGAGGAGCCCTTCGGTCGTGCGGTTGCGCTGTGCTGTGATGGTCAGACAACGCAGGCCGAGATCATTGAACAGCTCAAGCAGCGCGTTGCAGCCGGAGAGTTTCCCACCGAGCTATCCGACGGAAAAGTGCCCGTTCCAGAGGACCTTCACAGTCAGGTGACTGCGCGCGTAACAGAGTGTCTGGATCGAATCGCGCACTACGCAGTGCTGACCGGATGACAACACGAAGAACCAACGACAAAAGACGCTGCGTGGACTAGCTCTTCTTCTGACGAATCGAATCCAGAAACTCGTACGCTTCGGACTCCTCTTCAAAGAATCGAAACGACCACGAGCGCAGTCCCACAAGCTCTGCTGCGCGCAGATACAGACCTCCCATGGTCCGCACCGCGAGACTCGCACCAATCACCGCACTGGCAGACACATGTTTGTCCCTACGCCAGTCCGCCATGATCTTGCGAACCTCCGGCGAAGGAGGCACTGCGCGCGCGACAAAGAAGACACTAAAGAGCTGCGCGTGCTCGTTCAGACATGCATCGTACACTTGCTGAATTGCACGCACTTCTTCGACGCTGCTTGGTCCATCCCAATAGACGCTGACCGTGTCCTTTTCGACCACCACGCGGTGCTTACCGATCTGCGTCTCCTTGCGCGCTCGCATAAGCCGTTCATCGTACCTAAAAACCGCTGGAAAGAAATCCTGGTAATGGTCCCGCGCTGGAATCTCCAAAGCGCCAGATGTCTTGCTTCATCGCACGCGCAAGGGAGACCAGCAGATCCCCATGTCGCCGGTATCCGTACTGAAGGAGTCGTCCCGTGGTCAAGGCTCCGCCCGCTTTTCCAGCGACGACAAAAGGGAGATTGTCATGGCTGTGGGTATTGCCATCGCAGATCTCGCTACACAGGATCACCAACGAGTAATCCAGCATCGTTCCATCGCCTTCGGGCCGCTGCTTGAGCTGATCCACCAGATACGCAAACTGCTGCACCCAGTAGCGTCGCTGCGCAAAGTAGTCGCGGAACTCGCGCTTCGCTTTGTCCTGACTGGGTCCGTAGTGCGACGCTTGATGACTGCGCATGTCAAACTTTGGATCGTACATCTCCGTCGCTGGAAAACGACTCATGATGAGCTCACTTGTGTGATGCGATGCTTGCACCACACCTACTTTGGTGAGCCCACACGCCATCGCTTGCACCATCAGATCCAGCTGCGCGCGCAGGATCTTCGGAAAGTTCCCTGGATCGTACAGCACAGCGTCGGTGAGTCCGGTTGTATCAATGCGCGGATCCGAGCACGTCGCTTTGGACGGAGGCATCATTTCTGGAATTCCCTTCACCCTCCGTTCGACCTCTCGCAGCGCTTCCACATGCAGATCCAGCTTCTTTTTTTCCACGGTTCCAAGCTGTCCGCGTAGCTCTTCCAAGTCCTTCATCGTGGCATCAATCACACTGACAGCCAGCGGATCTTGGGTCGTTCCCCCAGTGCCTCCTCCCGACGGATTGGTCTTCCCAAACAGACGCTCAAACGCACGCATCGGACTGTCTTCCGGGGTCGCGCTCGCTCCGGCACTGGGATAAGAGATGTGCTTGTCTCCTGATGCGCTGTTGTGATTCGCCATCGCGCCCAAATACAGATGACGAAACAGTGCAGCTGACCCTGCGGTCTTGGCCAGATACTGATCAATCGATTCGCCGTTGCCACCGTCGACAGCAGTCAGCAGCTTCTTGGCTCCGCCTGGGTGACTTCCGGTGTCTGTGGGACCAGAAGACAGACCGTTTAGGAATACACACTCATCCTTGAGCGTCCCCAGTCCTTGGAGCTGTTCGTTGACGGAAAATCCGCGCTCTGGACCTTGCAGATGCCACAGGCTCGGACTGCCATCTGCCGACGGACCGGCTACGCCATCTGGAAAGTAGAAAAAGATGATTCGTCGCGCACCACCGGAAGGAGCAGCCAGCGCACGTCGCGCCTTCGGATACAGTCCACCGAGCGGAATGGCCAGCGCGGAAGCCGCCGCAGCACGAAGTAGATCTCGTCGAGAAAACACGCTCATCGGGACTCTCCTTGCTGTTCAGAAGGGGACGCAGCGCGCAGCAGGAATCCTTCCCGCTCGACAATGGCAAGCAGCAGATCTTGGATGCGATAGCCACTATCACGAAAACGATTCTGGAGTCGCCACAGCGTGCAGAAGTGCTCGCCCACATCTTCCTGCGTCCCTTGGCTGTAGCGCAGCGTCTTGCGAACGAAACACATGCGTGCGCGCTCGGACTCTGCAAGCAGCTGACCCAGCGCTTTGAGCGATCCATACTGCGCATGGGTCAGCGATCCCAGCGCTTCCCGATCGTTTAAATCACCGACGGAATCGATCGGCTGACCGTTTTCCGATTCGCGCCACCTGCCAATCGCATCGAAGCGCTCAAAGCCAAAGCCGACATCATCAATGTACTGATGGCAGCTCTTGCAAAATGGAACGCTGGTATGTTGTCGAAAGCGCTCACGCGTGGTCGCGTTCGGATCAACCTGCGGCACTCCGCCCGCATTGGGAGGCGGTGGCGGAAGCTCTTCACACAGCAGCTGTCGACGCACAAACAGACCTCTGCGAATGGGCGAGCTTTGATCAGAGTGCGCATAGCTGCCAAGCACGCTGCCGTGACCCAGCCAGCCTGCACGCGGAGTCGATCCGTAAGACTGCTTGCCCAGCGCGCTGCCGGACACGCCGCTCATTGCGTACAGCGTCCCAAGCTCTGCGTTCACAAAGGAATAGTCGGCTGAAAACAGCTCATCCAAGCGGCCCGTTCCGTCGAAGACCACATGTGAAACAAAGCGCTGTGTCTCTTCTGCCATGGCCCTGCGGAGTGACTCCGAAAAGCCCGGATACAGCGCGGTGCTCTTGTTGGTGGTCAGGATGTCTTCCGCGCCCAAATACGACAGACCATAGGCACCGATCACGCTGCGACTTCGCGGGCTGGCCAGCAGTCGCTGCGCCTGCTCACGCACCTGTTCAGGAGTCAGCAGCTCCCCGCGCGCCGCTGCCGCAAAGAGCTGATCATCTGGCATCGTGCCCCACAGCAGATACGACAGCGCGCTCGCTGCTTCATATCCTGTCAGCTTGTACGTTCCGTCGGACTGTAGCTCTCCCAGCTCGGATCGATACAGGAAGTAGGGACTCGTCAGCAGCGCCTGTACTGCCGCAGAGATTCCTTCCGCAAACGTCTTTTGGGATGTGATGAGCGCCGTATATCGCGACAGCTCACTGGGGCGAAGTGGTCGACGGAACGCACGCAGTCCAAAGGTCTGTAGGAACTGCTCTGCACAGACTCCCAATCGGCCTCCGCTGGGATCACAAGGAAGCACAGAAGAGAGCTGATCCGTGATCTGTTTGGCTGCGATCTCTGCACCTTTTCGGAAGCCTTCCAGATGCGACGTCGAGACAAGTCTTGCGTCGGAGTGATTGTCGAATCCGTAGCCCTCTGGTCGCGCATCAGGAGGCAGATCCGCTGTCAGATCAAGCGGCTCTCCCCCTGGCTTACAGGTCACAGTCAGGACAGAGTTCTGTCCGCCAAAGCCATCTGGCATCGTGCGAGGATTGCTGGAGTCTGTCACCCAGTCCTTTTCATCCAGCACAAACTTGTAGCTGTAGGAACCGGGGTCCAGGACTCGCGTCAGTTTCCAGCGCTTTTCCGTCGCAGAATATGTCAGCGGCCAGCCGCCTGCAGCCAGCGTTCCGGGCCAGCCATTGAAGCTTCCCGCCACATGAACAGAGCGAAGCGTCTTCCCTTGTGGATCGAACGAAAACACCGGAGCCGTACAGCTTGTGCTGCGCGGTGGAAGCAGATCCGTGATCGTGTTTTGGTATTCCTTTCGCGTCAGCAGTCGCAGTCTACGGACTCCCAAGCTGCGCTCTGCACACGTCGGAGATCCCGCTTTCATGTCGGCCTTGAGATAGGCCGTTACATACTTTGCACAGGAATCACCACAGCGGCCCGGACTGCCGGGGGGCATCCGCTCGGTGATGATCTGGCGAAGCGACTCTGCGCTCTGTGTCGACGGAAGCAGAGCGGGAGCAGAGACTCCTTGTCCGCTTGTGCCATGACAGACAGAGCAGTGCTCAACATAGAGCGCTTGTCCTTTCGACACCGCATCTGGATCGGCTGTCATCGGATCTTCGGCTGTGGTCTGTACACAGCTCGATCCGAAACTGAAGGACACAAGCGCGACGACAAGGTTGCGCGACAGACCGCGCACCGACAACGATTGGGCGGGAGTCTTCACAACCCGCACACTAGCAAAACGCGCTAATTTTTTGCGGGTGGTCGCCAGCCTTTTAACGGTCCAGGCTTGCGACGGACTCCGTAGTGACCGCCCACAAACTTGCACTGCATCACGTACAGCGCCGACGACAAAATGTTGAGCGCTGACTTCAGATCGGCCCGCTCACCGGGACGCTGCGGATCGGGCGGAACAGGAACCGGAAACGCTTCGTAACAGACAAGCTCCGCTTCACGCGCCGTGGCTCGACACTGATACAGCCTCGCGACCAGCTCACCCTGACGAATCGACGGATACATGAACGGAACGCCGTACAGCTTGTGCGTGTTGTGCGACGCGTGCCGAATCTCTGCCTGCGTCATGCCGAGCAGACGAAGCTCGGGAAGCGGCGTCTCCATCACCTCGCAGCCCACCATTGCGCGCAGAAGCTGCATCACTTCTTCGAGATCTCCGACGAGTCCCGATGCACCTTCCTCATCTGCCGTGCGCTGCGCATCGAGCACCAGCCCTTGCAGCAAGTCCAGCTTGCCACGCAGTCGCATCCGAGGATGGCTCTTTTCGACCAGCGTCTCATCGTCGCGCAGATGCGTCAGGTGATCGGGCTTCTTCTGCAGGCGCTGTCCCGTCGACAAAACCTTGAAGCGACCTTCTCCCGGTCCTGGCGGTCTGCCTGACAGCGACTCACCACCACCACGCGCCGACTGACGAGTCGCGAGCGGAGCCTTGGCCACGTCGATGACTGCCGCTGCAAACGCTTCCGCTGCCGCTTCACACGCAGCAAGGGAGCCCGAAAGGTATGCGCCCGCGAAGTTGGTTTCCGTCGGAGGACCAAAGAACTTGACCAGCTCGACACCACCCACTTTCAGCGCCGCATCGATCGCAATCATCGCTTCCAGCGGAGGCGCAATCAGATACGCAAGCGGCTCGCCGACAGAGACACCAGCCAGCTTCGACAGATACCGTCCCGTCGCGCGGATGACATGAGGAAAGAAGCAGAGCTGTCCATGTCCGTCCGCCGAATAGAACCACGCTTCGTCGCGGAGTGTGCGCTGACAAGCTTCGAGCGCGTGATGCACCTCGTCGATGTCATGACTGGCATAACAGCCAATCACTTCTCCCGACAGAGGTCCCGACGCATGCGCAGCCCCGGCATAAAACGACTTGGCATAGACCACTTCGACTGAAGCAGCCTTGGTTCCTTCGTCGAGCGCCACGTACAGCGCATCATCGCTTGTGCAAGTGATAAACCCAACCGAGCGAACACCGTCGGGAAGTCCAAGCTGCTGAGCCAGCGGCTCTGCGACGGTGGCAATCGTACGCACCGACAGAACCGAAGGCTTGACCGGACACAGAGAAAAGCGCGCCATGCGATTGCCCTGCCCTTTTACCCGAGGATGACGCCGGACTTTTTGTCCCGCAGGATGCGCGCGATGCTGTCGGAAATCTGCGCCGCCGCTTGCGCCGGAGGAAAGCCGCGCGGGTTGATGTTCGAGATCACTTCTCGATCCGCATCGGTTGCGCCCGTCGCTGGCCGATAGATGTAATACGCTGACAAGCTGTCCGCAAAGCCCAGTCCGGGACGCTCACCGCAGATGAACAGACAGCTCTCACACGCGATGAGCCGCGCGACTTCATCCATGATCTTGACGCGCGACAGGTGAACGAACAGCGGCGGATTTGCGACAATGCCTCGCGACGAAAGCTCCCGAGTGAGCGCTTGCTGAAGTGGCTCGGCATTGACGTTGATCGCTTCCGCCGACAGTCCGTCGCCGTAAATGATCTGAAGCTGCGCACCTTTTGGCAGCTTCGCGGCAATCACGTCCTTCGCTTCGTCGGACAGCGCACGCCCCGCATCGGGACGCTGCAAAAAGTGCTTCTTGTCTTTGGCCTGACTGCGCACTTGCACAAAACCGAGCCGGTCGAGAAGCTCGCTCTTGACCTCGGACAGCACCGCTTCTTTCGCCGCTGCGTGATCCGCGCGAAACTTCAGCAGCGTCGACGTGGTATAGCGCGTTCCGGTTCGGCCCACCGCCACCCGCGCCGGAGTCGAAGCAATCAGCGACTTCAGCGACGAAGGCTGCGCGGGATTCGGCAGCACACTTGGCTGAAGCAGCACTTCGCCACCCTGCGTAAAGGTCGACTGTGCGACGTGCTCGGCGACTGCGCGCGGATCAGAGTGCTTGCGCAGCGCTTCCCGAACCATTGCTTCAATTGCGCCTCGGTCGAGTGTGTCAGCCATGTGCGGCGGGTTATAGCACACGCCTCAAAAAACTGAGGCGAGCGACTTTGCGTTACGATGCGGTCACGACTCGACGTAGACTTGGGTCGCCTGGGCACACGGTTTGCAAGAGGTCGGTACAGGCTCTATCGATGAATCGGCGACACGCACACAGCACTCCGCACCCAGCGCAGCGATCGTTTTCATGGCTGCGTGCGCTGCTTGTGTCGATGCTGCTGATGCCGATTCCGCTGCGGGTGTCGCTGGCCCAGGTTGCGCAGACAAGTCCGTCGCTGTGGCAGCAGCTGGACAAGACGCAGAGCGAGCTACAGCTGACCCAAGCGCACAAAGCCCAGAGCCTGCGCGAGCTGTCCCAGCGAGAGTCCGAGCAGTCGAAGCTGATCGCTCAGATTGAGCAGCTCAAAGCCCAGCCCGCCGGTCCGGTGCGCGACCTTCGCTTAAACGAACTGCTGGCGCAGGCCAAAGATCGTGCCGATGAGCTGTCGCAGCGCGCATCCTCTGTGCAAAAGCACAGTCAGCAGCTTGTTGCGCAGCAAAAGCGAATGCTCCAGCTGACGGATCGACTGCTATCGGGAGAGTCGGGCACGCTGGACGCGGGAAAGCGACTGCTGCTGCTGCGTCAGCGAGCGACGCTGACTGAGCAGCTCTATGCCGATGAGCCCGAGCGACTGCGCGCGCTGGCTTTGTCGAGTGCGACGCTGGGGCAAAAGACCGCGATGCTCGACGAGCCGCAAGAGCTGCGCGACCGGGCCGATCTGCTGCGCGACTCTGCCGATAAGCTGCTGCGAGAGATGAAGCGTCTGAAAGATCGACGCGAGACACTCGTGACCCGTCAGCGCGTTCGTCAGCGTGCGCAGTCCGTCGATGAAGATCTGTTTGCAGAGCAGGCGACCTCGCGACGTGGCAGTAGCTCGTTCGGTGGGCGAAACGAAAAGCAGACCGATGCAGCCGCTGCACCCTCGGTGGGAGGCGGCACGGGCTCGGGTCCTGTGACGACTCCGACGGACCCCAATGCACCGAGTGGCGCGCTGCGAACCACGATGGACCCTGCGACGCTGGATGCGCTACTGCGCAGCGAAGCCTCGGGTGATGCCGCCGCGCAAGTCGGAGCGCTGTCACGCGCCGAAGCAGAGCTTCAGTCGCTGGCGTCTCAGCTTCAGCGTCGCGCCGCGCAGCTGGAGCAGCAAGCCGCAGGCCTGGGCAGCAACAAGTAGCGCTCGTCCGATGTACTGATCGCACGTACGCCGCATCCAGCCGTTTTTCCTACACGGACCCGCCATTCGCGTTTAAGATCTGGCCAGACTGTCGTGATCAAGCGGGCGGAGACAGAGTTTGGGATGCTCTGTGGGGAGCTGGTCGCCGATTTGGAGCGCTATCGGCCAGCGATTCCTGCAGAGTCCAGTGAGTCCGAGGTGCTTTCGCTTCTGGAGAAGCGGAGCGACCTGCGGCTTGGCGAGCTGTATCGTGAGTTCCGCGTCGAAGAGAGCGATTCAGATCTGTCCCTCGACACGCAGTTTGCACTGTATCAGCGGGAAGTGCGGGCGGTGCTCCTGCCGCGTTATGCGCGTCTTGCGAAGCTTCAGAATCAGCAGGAACAAGCGCCGCGTCGCGCCTGGCAAGGTCGCGAGCTATACAACCGCATTACGTACGGAATCAGCTTCTTTCTGCTCGGTGTCTTTTTGGTGCGCGCTCCGTTCATTCCGCTGTGGGAAAAGTGGATTCCGTTTGCGCTCGCTGCACTGGCTCCGATTCTGAGTCCCTTCCTTCCCGATCTGCATGGCGCGTGGCTTGCGCAGAAGCATCAGGTGGCGCTGTTCGGACTTGCGGAAGATCTCGACAAGCTGGGACGCTCGCTACCGCTGCCGCCGGTCAGTGACTCACGCGAAGGAAAGCGACTGCTGGCCGCATCCGCGCAGGTCGCTTCTGCACAAGCAGCGACGATCGCTGCGACCAAAAAAGAGTCCTCGTAACTGCTTCATATTGACTGAGGAATCCGTTCCTCTTCTTCTTCAGGAGTCCGCATGGATACACTGTTTCGGGTCATCAGGTATCTGCTCAGTAGACGCTGGTTTAGCATTCCACTGATTCTGTTTATCGGCGGATGGTGGATGTCTTCCTGCACCACGGTGTACGTCGGACCTGCGGAAGTGGGCATGCGACAGGTCTATTTCGGCAGCAACTCAGGCATTCGCAAAGAGCCGCTGCGCACCGGAACGCACCTGGTCATTCCCAACTACGAGCGCGTTCACGTCTTCCCAACGGATCTGCAAGCGCTGAACATGAGCTCGTCGCCGGAACGGACGCAGAGCGGACGAACGCATGATCCAATCGTGATCCAGATTGCGGACAGCTACAAAGTCACGGTCGATGCAACCGTGCTGTATCGCATCAAAGATCCACATCGCGTCATCACGATGATCGGTCCGGGCAAGATGTATGAAAGCTCTGTGGTGATTCCGACCGCAGACAACGCACTGCGAAAAGCGCTCGGAGAGCTGACCGCAGAGGAGTTCTACCAAGGGGACAAGCGCCTTCGTCAGACCAAGCTGGCGTCGGACATGCTGCGTGCAGAGTTTGACAGCAAAGGCATCGAGCTGGTGAAGCTGCTGATTCGACAGTTTTCGTATGACAAAGCGTATCAGCACCAGATTGAGCAGCGAAAAATCCAAGATCAAATGGTCTTCAAAAATCGTGCAGAGAGTGCGGCTGCGCGAGAGGATGCGCGCAAGCGTGAGATCATCTCGATGGGACAAGCAGCGGTTCAGGTCGAGCGCGAAAAGGGAGCGCGTGATGTGGCGCAGCTTCTGTCGGATGCGAACCTGTTTCAGCGCACCAAAGCAGCGGAAGGAGACTTGCTGGTCAAGAGCTCGCAAGCGCAAGGAACAGAGCTGGAAAATCACGCGCTGGAAGGAGCCGGTGCCCAAGCGATGGTGGGACAAAAGCTCGCGGATCTGATGAAGGGAGTCCGCGTGATCATCGTTCCTTCGACGGGACAGGGCAGCACCAATCCGCTCAACATCAGCGATCTGCTCCGGCCGTTTGAGGTGAAGTAATGCGCAACCAGACAAGCGTAAGGAGCCCGCGCGCACAACTTGTGGGGCTTCTGTGTTCGCTGTGGATGATCTTCGGACAGAGTGGCTGTAGCACCTATTCCACCGAGAGCACAGAGGTCGGTGTTCGCACGCGCAAGATCTTCGGAGCCGGAATCGATCCGCATGTCTATGAGCCCGGTGCAACGTACGTATTCTTTCCGTTCCTTTCAGACTGGGCGACGTTCGACATCACGATCCAAAAGCTGGAGATGGCGACCAACAAGGATCGCAACTCGGATCGGGTAGATGATCCTGTTTTGCTGAAAACCACCGACGGAAATGACATCAGCATTGATGTAACGGTGACGTGGCAGATCGATCGCACCAAGGCGCCGCAGATCCTGACGCACGGAGGAAGAAGCACCGCGATCATCAAAGAAGAGCTGGTTCGTCCGGCGTGTCGCGCCTACGTTCGGGATGCGTTCAACGAGCTGCACTCAGAGGAGTTTTTTGATCGCAAGCGACTGCTCGAAAAAGCGAGCAAAGCGAAAGCAAAGCTCAATGAGGAGCTGAACGCAGAAGGCGTGCTCATCCTGGAAGTGATGCCCGGAGAGCAGCGCTTTAACCCGGAATATGAGCGCGTGATTCACGATCGGAAGATCGCGGAGCAGAATGCAGAGCGGCTCAAGAGCGAAGCGCAAGCGGCGGAAGCGGAGCAGACGCGGCAGCTTGAAAAAGCGCGCGGTGATGTGCAGGCGCAGATTGCAGAGGCCAAAGGTCGCGTCGAGCGGATTCGCATCGCCGCCGAGCGTGGCCTGTATGAAAATGAGCGCATCGCGAAAGCGATCCTGGTTGAAGCCAGCGCGAAGGCCAAAGCGATCGAAAAGCAGAACAAAGCGATGGCAGGTGCAGGTGGGCGAACGGCGGTGAAGCTCCGCATTGCAGAGGCGCTCGCGGGCAAGCCGATCTTGATCGTTCCGGCAGCGAGCGGCGCCAACATCCAAAAGCTTGATATGACGCGCATTGTCGATGCAGTGCTGGCCAAAGAAGCCACGTCTGGCTCATCCAGCAGTCACGAGTCCGAATAAGTCCCGTCGATCGCCTACGCAGTGGCCAACGCAGCGCTGCCGGATGCACGCAAAACATGTGACAATGGATCGCGTGTCACTGAGCCAACCCGAGTTTGTGTCGAAGCTGTCACCGCTGGGTCCGCGTCTGCGTCGCATCATCTTGATGGCGTGGGATGGATTTTGGCAGGATCGCTGCTCGCTTTCGGCGTCGTCTCTGTCGTATCAGACTGCGCTGGCGCTGGTTCCGTCGGTTGCGATCGGACTGGCCTTGCTCAAGTACTCTGGACAGCTTGAAGACGGCTCGCGGCTGCTGTCGGTGGTGGTGCAGCAGGTGTTTCCGTCTTCACAGGAAGCCCAAGCGGAAGTGGTCGGTCGGCTCTCTACGTTTTCCCAGAACTTCACAGCAGGAGGTCTGGGTAGCTTCGGTATCGTCGCTGCGCTCGGAGTCGGATTCTTCCTGTTCCTTTCGGTCGAGTCGATCTGGAATCACATCTGGGAATCCCATCGCGAGCGAACCTATATCGAGCGATTCCTGCTGTTCTATACCGGGATTACGCTGATTCCGTTTGTGGTGACGCTGTCGTTTGTGCAAACGGAAAAGCTGTGGGGTGGATTTGCGGTGTATCTGCCCTATCTGTCTCCGCTGCTTACGACGGTGGTGCTGTCGCTCGCGAATCGCTTGATTCCGACGCTGCGCGTGTCGTGGCAAGCGGCTCTGTCCGGGGGCGCAACGGCGGCAACACTCCTAGAGATCAGCAAGTTCGGACTGGGTCGTTACCTAAGCTGGGTGGCGACGAGCTACAAGTCGATCTACGGAGCGCTCGGTGTGCTGCCGCTGTTTCTGCTGTCGATCTATCTGTGGTGGCTGATTGTGCTGTGGGGCGTGGAAGTCTCGCGCGCAGTACAGCGTCTGCCGTGGCAGCTCAAGTTTCATGAAAGCGGAGAAGCGCGGGACACACACCTGACGATCAGTGGACCGCTTGCGGCGCGGCTCCTGACCGATGTGGCGCGACAGTTCAAGAGCGGCGGAAAACACCTTCCAATTGATGAGCTGACGCAGCGACACGGACTGCCAGAGAGCGTTGCGCGTCGGGTGCTGTCTCGTCTGGCCAAGCACAACTTCGTGGTCGAGCATGAGGATGGTTATCTGCTCGCGCGGCCTCCCGAGTCGATCCGCATGGTGGAAGTGCTGCGCATCTTTACGCCCTCGCAATATCAGCGATCTGAATCAGAGCCCGATCAGCTCGATCAAGTGCTGGCCAAGCTGGAAAAACAGCAGCAGCAGACGCTCACAGATACGACGTTTGCTGATCTGCTGTGACCGACGCTACTTGCTTGCAAACGGATCCGAAAATGCAGGGTCTTGCAAAAACGTCGGATCGGTCAGCGCATTGAGGAACTCGATCACATCCGAGCGCTCCTGCGTGCTGAGCGAAAACGGACGGACAAACAGGCTCTTGTTCGGATGCAGTGCGCCATCCCCGGCATTCGGACCCCCCGTGACGTTCCGTCCTCCCCGTGCGTAGTGATCCAGCACATCTTCCAGCGTCGCAACACTTCCGTCATGCATATACGGAGCCGTAACCGCCACATTGCGCAGCGTTGGCGCCCGGAATCGGCCCCTGTCCCGATCCTTTCCGGTTAGCTCATACAGACCTTGATTTCCCGTCGGATAGGCTCCCGTTCCTGCGATGTTATACAGGCCGGTGATGTGGAAGTTGGTTTCATCAAATGTGGACTGTTCCGATGTGGTTGCATCCGAAAAGTTAAAGCCTCCGTGACAGTGAAAACACTCCAGCTTTTCGGAAAAGAACAGATCCATTCCACGCTTGGCAGCGTCGGAAAGTGCGCTCGATTCATTGCCATATAGGAATCGATCATACGCAGAGCGACCCGAGATCAGCGTCCGCTCAAAGCTCGCCAGCGCCCTTGTGATGTTCGCCAAAGAGATCGGACGCGCATCCCCAGGAAAGGCCCGTGCAAACAGCGCTGGATAGCGCGCATCCGACGCAAGACGTGCCAGTAGTTCGTCTTCTTTGCCGGCCAGACCCAGCTCGACAGGATGCTCTCCGAACATCGGTCCCAGCGCTTGTTCTTCCAGCGTGCGCAGCAGCGGATTCGCCCACGTCAGCGCAGAGACATACGCCACATTGGTCAGTCCCATCGCAGAGCGCGGATGCATCTGTCCCGTCGAGCCCACCGAGTGCGCCAGACCGTCGGTGAATCCCAGCGCTTGCTTGTGACACGATGCACACGACTGCGTTCCGTTTCCTGACATCCGCTTGTCATAAAACAGATGCCTTCCCAGCTCGACCTTGACCGCACTCTGAAGGTTCTCAATCGGAATGAGTGGCGCTGGGAATCCTTTCGGAAGCGGCGCAAGCTCCGCGCTCACTGGCTCCTCTGTTTCCGTCGGAGAACATCCCCACAGCGAGCCAATCAGCAGGCTCCCAAGCACGCGACAGACAAGCAGCGATCGGGAAGTGATCATGTTGCGTTACGGTCCGGCGACAAAGATCTTCTGGGTGACAGCAGGACTTGTTCCATACGCAAGTCCCAGCGCCGAAAACAGCGGTGCGCAGTCGGCATTTCCTGGTCCCGACATACACTCTGTTCCTTTGCTCTGCGTCAGATCGGAATCCGCCAGCAGCTTCGCGAGATCGAGCACCACCTTGCTCTTTTGCGGATCGATTCCCATCAAAGAGACCTCCGGTCGGTTCGGACTCTGGCAGCTTGTGACGATGCCCGCTGCATCCTTTTGACAGCCGGTGCTGCCGATGTGAACGACCAGTCCGGCACTGCCTGTGACTTCGCCTTCCAGTCGCAAAAACTTATAACCGGACTGCCACGACCAGAACATCGAGCTGAGGTTCAGCGGCGACTCTGCCTTCGCCACATCCGCATGATTGAGCGCAAACGGAACGCCCAAGCGGAAGCGAAGTCCTTGCCACTTGTAGCTACCTGCCGGAACGGTTCCGCGCACTTCCGTGTTCGTCTCTGTTGTTCCGGTACACGCGCCGCTCTTGTCTTCAAAGTCGATGAGCGCCACGCTCTGGTTCTGCCACTTCTTGTCCGCAGTCAGCGTCACCGGCACTTCCGTTCCTGACTGATCAACCAGTCGCAGATCGTGAACATAGAAGCGAAGATCGGACAGCTCCAGCGTCGCAGATCCGCCCTTTCCTAAGCCGCTGTACTTCTGTCCACAGCGCGCTTCCTTTTGTCCAAGCTGCGCCGCAAACGATACGATCACTGGCTGCGAGGAAGACAGATCAGCGCTGGCCATGTCTGCTTCATGATGATGATCGTGCGAGTCCGCATCTTCGGATTCCGCATGATCCTCCGCTGCGTGTTCACAGCCCACAGGAAAAAGACACAGTCCGCTCACCAGCAGCGATAGCAAAGGAATCTTCACGGCTTGGCTCCTTGGAAACAGAGGTTTCGTCCAACATCGCAACGCTAGTCAAGGACTATGCGTGTGACCATGCGACAAGATGTCGCAGCGCGCAGGTTCGGACTACTTCACAGACACCGTCAGCGACTCGGACCGGAAGGGACCAGACACGATCTCGTTTTTGTCCAAGCTGCTTCGGTACACAGTGACCGTCAGCGTCTTGCCGCTCCACGTTCGCCACGTTCCGAGCGGAATCCCCGCAAACTGCCGCGTGGTCAGCACCCGATAGACATCCGCTTCTGCGATCGCGACATGCAGATCAAAGATCGTTCCTGTCACCACAGGAAGATGCAAAGGGCCTGTGCCCGCTACATGCTGCGGCTGATATTGCGGACAGCTCACGTTGCCTCCGCTCTGCCCTGCACTGCTGCGACTGGGTGCAAAGCGAAAGACGGGAGCGACATCAGCATCAAGCGACGCAGCACTTGCGGGCGCTAAGAAGATCGGCGCTTCTGCGACATGGACTTCAGTACTTGCGTCGCGGAGTGCAGCATCAAGCGTCATCCAGTTTTCGTCGGTGGCGCAGCCTTCATAGCTGGGCTCTGGACCTTTTTCGGATAGGTCGCTGCACTGACAAAGGAACAGACAAAGGAGCACGCCGAATCGGCTCCCAACCGTAGTCTTCATGGTGAACAGAGGGCTCCTATTTTCCCGGTGGATACTTGCTCAGCTTGCGCTGAAGAGAGCGACGATGAAGACCCAGGCGACGCGCCGCTTCGGAGATGTTCCCACCACTTTCCGAGAGCACGCGCTGGATGTGTTCCCACTCTGCTTGGGCCAAAGAGGGAATCTGCACCTCTACCGCAGTGGTGGTAAGCGGAGGCTGTCCGGCTCGCTCAAAGGCCGCGATCAGCTCATCCGCATCGGTCGGTTTGGTCAGATATTGAAGTGCCCCCAGACGCACCGCATCGACGGCGGTGGCAATGCTTCCATAGCCAGTCAGGACCACGATTCGGATGCCTGCATCCAGCGCAGACAGATCGCGGACCAGCTCCAGTCCTGACCGTCCAGGCATCTTCAGATCCACCACAGCCAGCTCAGGAGGCTCTGCTTTTGCGAGCAAGATGGCGGCATCGTATCCGTCGGCAGTTCGGACTCCATAGCCACGATCACGCAGCGCTTTTGCCATCCGCTCGCGCAGTCGATCGTCATCATCCACAAGCAGCACGGTCTGTGAATCCAGCAGCGCCGAAGCGCCCGATTCCGTCTTGGATCCGACTGTCATGCTACGGCCTCTGTCTGCGAAGAAATCGGAAGCCGCAGCGTCGCGGTTGTGCCTTTTCCTTTCGCAGAGTCAATGTGAAGGGATCCGCCCATGCTGTCCGCAACCTCACGGCACAGGAACAGTCCCAAGCCCATTCCGCGACCTGGCTGCTTGGTGGTAAAAAACGGCTCCCCCGCATGTTCCAGCGTCGCTGGATCCATTCCTGTTCCGGTGTCTGCAACCTGAATCTCGATCGCACTGTCTACAGCGCGGACATAGACATCCACGCTGCGTCCTGCATCCAGCGATGCATCTTGCGCATTCTTGATCAGCGCCGACAGCGCGTGAGTCAGCGCCCGCTCTGGCCCCGTCAGAAGTACCTTCGCAATCGGACCCCGCAAATGAACGTACACCGGAGGAAAAGACGGCAGTGGATGTCGCGCGGAAGACACCCAGTCTGGCACCGCGTGTGTGGACAGACTCTCTCCCGGATGCTGTCCTGCGTCGCTGGCAAGCTGCGTCAGGACCAACCGACAGCGCTCGACCGATTCGCGAATCAGCTCTAGATCTTCGCGCAGTCCTTCCGCATGGGGACTCAGGTTCCGCAGCAGCTCTTTGGCCACCAAGTTGATCGTAGACAGCGGCGATCCCAGCTCATGGGCAGCGCCCGCAGCCAGCGTGGCCAGCGACGCCAACTTCTCTTTTCGCAGCGCCAGATTTCGCGCCGCTTGTAGCTCATGTTCACGCTCTCGCAGTGCATGCGTCACACGCATCAGGAAGTACACAATGAAGATCGCAGCGACGCTAAATGCGACCCACATTCCGGGAATGTGAAGCTGCATCTGCTCTGCATGTGACATCGGAAGGGGTCGATTCCACACAAACAGAAGCGCGGAACAGACGGCTGACAGCGTCGCGAGCGTCCAGGTAAAGCGTGACGTCATCGACACCGCAGCCATCGCAATCAAGACCAGATACAGAAAGCCAAACGGATTGAGCGGTCCCCCAGTCAGCGATAGCAGCGCGGTCAGATGCAGCACATCATGAACCATCAGCGCAGGCAGCAGAAGTGCGGGAATGGCTCTCTGTTTCCGTCGCCAGTACAGCGCACCCAGCGTCGTTGTCAACGCCAGCGAAATCAGGACAAACAGCGGAAGCAGCGGAAGCTGAATTCCCATTCCCCACTGCACCGTTGCGATCGTTGCAAGCTGTCCCAGCAGCGATCCGAGTCGCAAGCGCAGCAGCCAGTCACAGTTGATCGCACGAGGCTCCGGCGGTTCCGGATCGCGCAAGGACACAGGCAGACTGGAGCAATCAGCAGACATGAGACGGCAACTACCACGGTTTTGCTGCGCTGTGGCTGTGACAATTTGCCGCATGTCCACGCCCGCTCGGACCTTGTAGCGTGCTGCGGTGATGATCGCTCGGTCTGCTTCCAGAGTCCTACTACTTGGCATCAGTGCGGTGCTGCTTACGCCGCACCTTGCAAGCGCATGCGCATCCTGCGGCTGTGGAGATCCCACGTTAACCGCCATGGGAATGGAAAAGCCGTTCAAGCATCGTGTCCGCTTGTCTCTGGAGCAGCGCGCAGGGGTTCACACGTCTCCTTCCGAAAGCGAGCAGACCGTCATCTCTCGCAGTGCGCTGTCTGGATCGTATTCTCCGACGACATTTTTGACCGTTGCAGCGCTCTTTCCGTTTTTTTTCGCACAGACAAAGACGCCTGCACAGGATGCACGTACGGTGTACGGAATCGGTGATCTAGAAGTGATGGCACGCGCGCTGATCTTCCGCGATCGATCGTTTTCTCCTCGTCACGTGGTGGGAGTGCTGGCTGGGATGAAGGCCCCAACCGGACCGCGCAGAACGGACAGCAGTGGCTATCCTGCGCCATCGGATATGCAGCCCGGAAGTGGATCTTGGGACGCGCTGTTTGGCGCGCAGTACAACTACTTTGGCGACGCGGTATCTCTGTTTGTATCCGCAAGCTATCGACTGACCGGAACGGGCTATGTCGACTATCGGAGAGGCAGTGTCCTCGGCGCTACCGCCTTTGTGCAGCTTCCCATCGTGCGCAGCTTCGCGATCGGCCATGGACTGGATGCGTCATGGACCGCGCAGAGTGTTCTATCGAGTGGCGCGCTGGCTCCGAACACAGGAGGATCGCTCTTGTCCTTGACCTACGGTGCGCTGCTTGCGATTCGGAGTGACTGGCTGCTTCGGCTTCAGCTTCAAATTCCGATCATTCAGCGCTGGATTGGGAGTCAGTCCGAGTCTCCCACTGGCATTGTGTCGTTGACCATTGATTTGTAGATCCATCTCTGCTTATGGCTCTGCTTGTGTCTCTGTTTCCGTCGCTGAATCAGACTCTTATTGGGAAGGACAGCTTCCAGTCAGGTTCAGAATCTGCTGGTCGTAATGGACACGGAACAAGCTGTTTAGGGACAGCGAATCCACGATCAGACCTCCGTAGAAATCAAGCGGAGAGCTGATCGAAACGGCGCGCCTACGTCCCATCAGCACCGCGCCAATGAATCCGCCACCTGCCAACGAGATGCTATCGACTCCGCCTGCAAAGAAACGGACACGCGGTGGAGAGCTGGGATCTCCGATCGCGACCACGCCTCCGACTTCTACATCCCCATGAACATACAGATCCAGCTGCGCCCCTTCAGCCAGCGAGATCGTCAGCGCATTTCCGACGCTGAGTCCGCCTCCGATTGCCAGCTCTACGCGACCACTGACCTGAATCGAAAGGCTTCCCAGTCCCGAGACACGCTGAAAGTAGTAGCGACCACAGGACAGGCTCAGCACAGGACTCCCTGCGTAGCCTTCCAGTGCGTTCTGATCCAGTCCCAAGCGACTCGTTTGACTCGCAGCTTGAATCGCCAACATGGGACCAGAGACATACGGATCGAGGTCACACGGACACGGAGGAGCCACTTGAACCGCAGCACTTCGCGCTTGGTTTATCGCACGCTGTCCAGTCACCGAAGTCGTGCTTCCAATCGGCGTTGTGAGCGTTCCCATGACCGATAGATTGACGAGCGAGATGTTCCCCCCGATCTCTGCATCGGCTGCGGCCCGAACCGTGTCTCCGCTGAGATCACCAGCGAGAGAAAGCGGACCGCGAACCCAGAGCGTTCCCAGCACTTGTGCGGTCGTCGCACTGGAGCTACGGAGTGCGCCGCCAATGTTCCAGCTTCCTTGCGGACTGATGCCACCGACCACACCAACATCACCACCTGTGCTTCCCGCTTGATACGGACCGACTGCGCTGTCAAAGGAGTCGAGCTGCAAGTCGCCTCCGCTCAGCATTCCACAGACACAGAGCGGAGAGGGCAGAGACGATGCCAACAGCTTGCCACCACACAGCGATGCATCTTGCGCGCCCGCAATCATCGGACCCTGTTCACTACAGAATCCAGGGAGTGGGACATCACATACCCTGCCTGCGCAGCGCACGGTTGCGATGACATCATCAACGGAACATCCAGCATCAGCCAGCGCAACCAGCAAGACCCAGCGCGCCGCGCGGAAGGTGAAGGGCCTGCTGCTCATCGTGCAAGACGCTCCGTGACTTGACGAAGCCGTGCTTCCATTTTCCCTTTCGCAGGAGAGTCGCTGTGATGCGCCAAAAACTCTCGAATGGCTTGCGCTTCCGCCGTGCGATCGGACAGCAGGGCCAGCGCATCACAGATTCCCATCCGTGCTTCTTCGGTCAGTGTTCCTTGCGGACGAAGTCGAAGCGCCGATCGAAACATCCGCAAGGCGGACTGCGGTTGCTTCTTCTTTTCCAGCAGCAGTCCACCGGCAGCCACTTTCGCAACATAGCTCTCTTCGCTGCTTGGATCTTGCTGCACGATCTGCAGATAGATTTGGAGCGCTTCCGCAAAGCGCTTCTGTCTTCGACGCTCACTGGCCATCCGCAGCAAGTCCTGCGTGCTGCGCAAGCTGGTCCGTTTCGCGGATGTGCTACGCGTGCTGGAGGTGTCTGGACTGACTGATTCACGATCTACTGCCGCGTGGGAATCGACCCCCGGATCGACCGTCTTTGCCAAGGTGTCCGACATCGGACTGGGGCCCGCAGCTGCTTCCTTCTTCGTCGGAGAGACAGGATTACTAGACGTACGCAGCCATCGCCGAAACAGTGCATAGATGATCGCAGAAGTGATCGCAGCCGCTCCCCCAAAGGCCAGACCGCGACGCATACGCTGCATCGGAATCGCAGCACTTCGATCGAGTGCTTGTTCGATCAGCGCCGCTTGCGCTGCGGTGGACAAGGGCGCTGCAGGACCAAGCCGATCGTCGAGCGGAGGCAGCAGCTGATCCATCTTAAGTGACTCTGTCGAGCTGCGGTTGCTCATGATTTGTTCTCCGTCTTTGCAGAGTCATCTTGCGTTCGCGCCAGATCTTGCAGCTTTCCTTGTGCGAGCCGTAGCCTGCTCCGAATCGTTTCCTGCGAGACCGCAAAGTGTGCAGCCACTTCAGGAATGCTCAGTCCAATCATGTGATGAAGTACCAGCGCTTGTCTCTGTTCATCGGGAAGGTGATCTAGCCGAGCCACCGCTTGTCGACGCAGCGTGTACTCATCCGGTAGCTCTGCTGCACTTGTCAAAGGACTCGCTGCCGACTCACGCTCTCTGTCCTTTATTCGACGTTCTTTCCGACGCCAGCCGATCGCCGTACGCGCCACAATGCGATCCGCCCAAGATGTCAGCTTTCCTTCCGCACGATAGGAAGGAAGCCCACGCACAATCGCAATCAGCGCTTCTTGCGCGATGTCATCTACGTCACTGTCACCACGTATCAGGTAGCGAATGAGGTTGCGCATGCGCGGAAGCAGCTCTGCAAGCAGAGACGCCAGCGCTTTGCGATCGCCCTGTTGCGCCGCCAAAATCCGAGGATCTGGCGGTAGGGATTCGCTTGTCACCGTCGGAACGGGCAGCAGCGGAGGATCACTTGTTGGTGTGGCAATCAGTCTCACAGGACGGCGTCCCTAACTCGGCGCAGAAGCGCGTTCCGATGATGGAGGCGTCGCGGACCGCGATCGGGTCAGTGGACTCCACAGAATTTGCAAACCACCGAGCGGCCACACGGGCCACAGCTCCTTGTAGACCACAAACCCACTTGTCTCGACGTAGCCCAATCGAGGCTGGCGCAGCAGCACGTCCGCCGAGACAGACAGCTCAAGCCACAGCGGAATGCGCCGCGAAGGACGAATCCACAGCGACACCATGGGCGAAGCTCCGATTCCGAACATCGTCAGATCGGCTGTCGGTTCATATCCCGCAGCAGCCGACACCGTGGCTCGATGAAAGACAGATCCGCTGACGCCAAGTCCGGTGAGCAGTCGCAGCGAAGGAGTCTGCCAGAGCACCACCTGCGCACTCCCTACCGCGCTATAGCGAGACAGGGAAACCGTGAACTGTTCGTCGGAAAGCAGCGAAGGGAGTCCCGCCCACAGCGCCAGTCGCAGCACAAAGCGATGAAGCGGAACCGACACAGAAAGACCCAGGGAATGGTGGCCAAACGGACTCTGTCCATCACCGCCTCCCTGCCAGCCCAGTCCAAGCAGAAGCGGTGTCTGTTCCACTTCTGCAGAAGGAATCGTTGGCTCTGTTTCTCGATTCATCTGCCGCACCGGCTGTGCCGCCATGACGTCAGCCAGACTGACGCCAGGTTGTTCGCCCGCAAGCAGCGTACGGACCACCGCGCGTGTCACCACCGCGGCACTCTCCATCGCTGCGGACAGTCCCTGCGCACGCTCTGGCTGCTCGATCAGACGCTCAAACAGCCTATCTGTTGTCACAATACGGAGTCGTCTTCCGCGTGATTCCTTTTCCCAATACAGAAGACAGAGTGCGCTCATCTGGCTCCGCAGCTGCGTCGCACGAAGCAGTCTCTCTTCCGCTGTCGGACGACTGTCTTCACTTCCCACGGTCTGAAGCTGCACGGGCAAGTCCGCAAGCTGTCCACTCATGCGTGCGGCCAGCTCACTGTCATCAGGTGACTGCATCCACAGCACAACCATCGACGGAGAATCAGCCAGCGCTACGCGCGGAAGGAACAGCAAACCAAGCAGCAGAATCCACAGCCGAGCGCGCGGCAACACCCAGCGAATTGTAACAGGACTTCATGGTTGCGCCGCAGCGATGCAGCGGTGATGCGCAAAGGAATCGCGGCAGTTAGCGACGGCGGGTAAAGTGCGGAGACGTAGTCAGCTGAAGGAGATAGTCGGTCAAGCTGGCTTCATTCGATCCGAGATCAGGACGAACTTTTCGCACCAAACAGCTTGGGAGTCCGTCACTGATTCCGTAGCTATACGTCGCCATCATGTCTGCTGCGCAGGCCCGAACATCATCACGACTCGCCAGCTGCTCCGCCAGATCCACTTGTCCGGTTGCCGTCATCAGCAGCTCATCGCTGGCATTCACAATCCGCGCCGAAGCATCAATTGGGAGTCCCTTTTCCGTCGAGCGATAGCGACCCACTTCATCGAAGTGTTCAAAGGCAAAGCCGATTGGATCGAACTGTTTGTGACAGAACACGCAGCCAGACTGCACATGCTGTTTTTCGTAGCGCTCACGCGTGGTCGTCACGCCCGGCATCGTCGTGGGAAGCGCTGGAATGTTCGGTGGCGGATCGGGACGATGCTTGCAAAACAGCTTTTCATACAGCAGCAGTCCGCGCTGGGTGGGCGACGATCCTTGAGCCTGTGCATGCGCCGCCAAGATCGATCCCTGCGACAGCAGTCCAACGCCCCACTGCGGCGGTCGCTGCGTCCTCACAAAGCCTCCGGTCGAGCTTCCGTATCCGTAGTGTGTAGCAAGCATTGGATCGACAAACGTATAGTCCGCAGTGAGCAGCGTCTTCAGTCCGCCTCTGTCTGTCAGCACCACCTGATCGATGAAGCGCTTGGTCTCTTCCACCAGCGAGGTCCGTACCGTAAAGTAGTTCGCAACATCGGGTCGTGTTACCGTCGCTGCGCGCTCATATCGGAACCAGTACCGGAAGAGCTGTCGAACCACATCCTGACCGCGCGGACTTTCCAGCAGTGCTTTGGCCTCTGCTTGCAGCACTTCCGGTGAAGAAAGCTCTCCGCGATCGGCTCTGTCCAGCAGCTGAGCGCTCGGTGTCGTTCCTGAATAGTTGTACGCCAGCTCTGTCGCTAGCTCATGCTGTGACAGCTTCCGACTGTCTCCTTCTTGGGTTCCTACTTCCGATCGATACAGCGCATGCGGAGACTGAATCATCGACACCAA
>CALMML010000475.1 GCA_937868485.1 uncultured Myxococcales bacterium
CCGATCACGCGGACGCGAGGAATGCGGATGCGGTGGTTGACTCGATACTGCTCGGCGGGAGAAGGGCGGCTGTCGTGTCTCAGGGTCGTGGCTCCGATCTTGGGTTCTTGGCTTGGTGGCTGGCGAGTCAACTTGCCGCAGCAGTGTCGACGGGCCAGTACCTATTGTGTAGTCCACTAGTAACCCGACCGATGCGGCTTCTGCAAGACCCAAACCCACAGCGAGTTATCTCGCGGAACAGCGGACCGGGTCCTGCGCGGTTAGTATGGGGCTGTGACTACACTTCGTGTCGCAACGCTAAACATGTGGGGCAACCATGCGCCGTGGACGGAGCGGCGGGCACTGATTCGGGCGGAGCTTGCACGGCTTGCGCCGGATGTGCTGGCGCTGCAAGAGGTGCTGCGGCCCCTGGGTCCGGGTACTTCGCAGGCGGATGAGCTGGCGGAAGGACTGTCCTATCGGGTGTGCTTTGGCAAAGCGTGCTCGATTGAAAAGCCGTTCCCAGCGGAGTTTGGCAACGCCGCGCTGATTCGGGCTCCGCTGCGCGAGCAGCGCCTGGTGAAGCTACCGACCCCGCCGGGGATCGAGACGCGGTCGGCGCTGTACATCTTGCTATCGGTAAAGGTCGGGCTGCTGCCGCTGGTGGTGACGCACCTGTCGTGGGAGCCCGAGCTGGCTGAGACAAGACAGGCGCAGCTCGAAGCGATTCGGCAGTTTCTATCGGTGGAGATGACGCAGCTCCCCGGACGCGTGCCGCCGCACATTCCGATCCTGCCGCCGATCCTGCTTGGAGATCTGAACGCGCCGCCGGAAAGTGCCGCGCTGGCGACGCTGCTTGCGCCATCCGATGGCGGACTGGGCTTTGTCGACAGCTTTGCGGTGGCAGGCGAGGGACCGGGCGAGACATTTTCGGCTCGCAACCCGTACTGCTCGCAGCGAGATCCGGCGATAAACCAGCGGATCGACTACATCTTGCTGGGGAAGGCGGGCGCGCAGGATCGTCTGACGGTGCGGACCTCGTCGCTGTGCTTTGCGCAAGGCGTGGATTCGGTGTTTCCTTCCGATCACTTCGGCGTGCTGACCGAGCTACACCTACAGACCGAAGGCTAGGAGCGTTTGACGGTGCGACAAGCGATGAGCGTGGTGGCGCTGCTGACCTGGGTGGGCTGCGCGCATGTGGGACAGGGCCAGGCGGTGTCTTCGCAAGAGTCGGTGACAGAGAAGATCATCGTGCAGTGGCGCAGGCAGTCGCCCGATCCGCAGAGTGTGCTGCGACAGCAGGCGCTGCCGGTTCAGCCGGGCGATGACGTCGGGGCGCTGCTTGGCAGGCTGCGGACTGCGCTTGTGCAGACGGGCGGGGTGGGGATCGCGGCGCCGCAGATTGGGGTGTCGCGGCGGGTGTTCCTGATCAAGCACGGCACGCGGCCCGCAGGTCAGCCGGTGGTGGTGAAGGCGTATCTGGACCCGGAAGTGGTGTGGCACAGCGACGAGCTGCAAGACGACTACGAAGCGTGTCTGTCGGTGGCCGGAGTGGGCGGGAAGCTGCCTCGCTGGCAGAAGCTGCGGCTGCGCTATCGACCGGAGTCCGGCGGTCCGCCCGAGGAAGTGGAGCTTGCGGACTGGGACGCGCGGATTGCGCAGCATGAGCTGGACCATCTCGACGGGACGCTGTACATCGATCGGGTGGTGGGCGAGCTGACCTCGATTGCCGAGATGCGTCGTCTGCGGGACGAAGGTCACAAGGCGCGGGGCTGGCTGAAGTAGCGGCGGCTCGGGCGGCAGCCGTGGGCGGGTGGCTACGGGGTCAAAAACAGCTGGGTGATGTAGAGCTGCACCTGGCCAAGCGGGGTCTTGGCGGTGGCGACGCCGATGCCAACCTTGGTGAGCTGCGGATCGAGGATGTTGCGGCGGTGTCCGGGGCTGTCCATCAAGCTCCGCTCGGCTTCTTCTTCCGTGCCAGCCTGGGCCAGGTTTTCCGCCAGCATCGTGTTCTTGATGTGGGCGCGACGGACGCGATCTTCGGGTGTGCCGGTGGTCGGGGAGTGATGGAAGACGCTGCGCTTTTTGGCCATCTCCTCGGAGTGAGCGCGGGCAATCTTGGTCAGCCTTGCATCAAGCGCGAGCGGTGGCAGCCCGGCGAGCTTGCGATCTTGGTTGAGCAGGCGCAGCAGCTCGGCTTCCGACGCGGGGATGGTGCGCTCGACCTTCTCAGTCGGCATCGCAAACTTCTGGGGCAGCGAAGGCAGCGTCGCGCCGCACGGCCAGAAGAAGTTGGCGAGGACGTGCGGACCTTGGGCGGATTCTCCGATCACTTCCACTTTGTAGAGCCCGACGGTGTCGCAGCGCAGCAGACCGGAAAAGTCGCGGCCCTTGACGTCGATGGCAAGCGGCGCGATGCGGTCTTGTGGGTCGGTGATCATCACCTGCGGACGGCTGTAGGGGGCCAGCAGCGAGCCTCTGAGCGGTATCGGTGCGCTCTCAGGACCGACGGCGGCAGGGGGCGGCGCAAGGTCTAGGCCCGATTCGACGAACAGGATCAGCAAGCGACTGCGCTCGGGATCGCCTCGGAACGGTGCGGTGGCCACGCCGAACCAGCGCCACTTGCGATCGGCGAAGGCCTGGCGCAGCACCGGGTCCAGTCCTTCCAGTAGCGAGCCGGGATCGGCGGTCGCAAACCCTGCCAGGATCTGACGATGCACGGGCTCGACGACCTGCTTGCGCAGCAGCTCACGCTGGATCACGGCAAACGGCGGCTGGGTTCCGTCGGATGTCTGGCTGAGTATCTCTTGCGCGGCGGCGGCGACCTCTTTGCGGGGGCTGAGCGCGGGCTGTCCAAGCTGCTTGGCCACAGCGGCGATGCGGGCTGCGATGTCGTCAGAAGGTTCTGCGGCGTGGCCAGCGCCTCCGCGTAGAAGTCCAAAAAGCGCTGTTGCGCTGACGAGCACGGCGCGGAGCACTCGACGTTTCCCCGTACGTAGCGAGCATTGCATGGCCTTTGATTGTGGCCTTGGCGCAGCGGGCTTGGCAACGCTGTCCGTCGGATGACCCTGGCTTGTGACGGTCCCGAGAAGTGGTCTGGCCGCTGCCTACACTGTGGTAGGGTCGCGCCAAACATCGGAGGCACGAAGATGAAGCTGCTCGATACAGTCCTGCTCTTTTCGCTACCGGCATCGGGAAAGTCGGAAGTCCGCACCTACATGGCCAGCTTGACCGACGAGCAGTGCCGCCGGGACTTTGGGATGGGACCGACGCTCCAGCTCGATGATTATCCGTACGTTCACCTGATGCACTGCATCGACGATGAGCTACGGAAGCACGGCTGGCACGACGTGTATTACCACGGTCCAAGCCGGCCCTTCCGCGACAACTGGACGTGGGCGGTGCTCATCGAGCTGCTCAACGAGGACTACGCGCACCTTTTGTCACAGACGCCGTATCCAGCGACGAACGCGGCGGAGCGATTGTTTGACCGGCTGGATGCCGCGCACCAAAAGTTCGGCCTGCCGCAGGTGATGGGCGATGTGCCGCACCGGATTCGCAAGAATGTGGCGTCCTGTCTGGAGTCCGAGGCGCAGCGTGAGCTTGCGCTGCTGAATCGGACGGTGAGCCAGGATCGGACCGGCAAGACGATCGTCATCGAGGCTGCGCGTGGTGGTCCCAATGGCGCGGCGTTTCCGCTGTGTCCTCCGCATGGGTATGCCACGGCGTTTGAGGTGCTGTCGCCCACGATCCTCGAGCGCTCGAGCGTGCTGTACATCTGGGTGGACCCGGCGGAGAGCCGTCGCAAGAACATTGCGCGGGGACAGCCGAACGCGCAGGGATCGATCCTGCATCACTGCGTGCCGATGGAAGTCATGCTGGGACAGTACGGGACCGACGACATGGCCTACCTGATGAGCCAGAGCGATCGGCCCGGCACGATTCGCATCGATCGCATCATCGAGCAAGACGGTCGCTACGAGACGCGAACCTATCGGCTGCCGGTGGCTCGGCTGGACAACCGGGTGGACAAGACGACGTTTGTGCGTGTCCCGCGCGCAGAGTGGCGGGCCGAAGACGTGAAGGCGCTGCACGAAGGGCTCGCGGGCGCGTTTGCGGAGCTGGGTCAGTCGACTGCGTAAGGTGGGGCGGGCAGGGGATCGGCTCCGCGTGGGGTGGGGCGGAGTCCGAGTCCCTGACGGAATCGCTAGCGAACCTGGAAGATGAAGTGGCCGAGGTTGGTGCGGCCAAAGACATCGCTGGAGATGCGCTGCGCCGACAGGGCTGCGCCGGTGGCTCCCAGGGCAATGACGTCGATCGAGTAGGTTCCTGCCGTGAAGCTGCCGGTCTCGGCGCTGTAGGCGCTGCACGGAAAGTCAAACAGGGTGCCGGTGGCCAGCTGGACGCGGACCCACTCGACGCCTTTTCCTGAGCAGTCGATGGCGGGGGCGGTCAGCGGATCGGGCGCGGCTGCATCGACGACATGCCAGGTCAGGTAGGCGGTTGCGCCGCCTTGGTACTTGCCGCAGCCAGTTCCCAGGCCAAGTAGCGGCAACACACCGAGGAGCAGGTTCGCAAAGAGTTTGCTGCGCATGGACATTCTCCTACAAGTTTCAGGGTGAATAGCGAAGACCCAGGCTACGCAGAGGCGCTGGCCGGGTAAGGTTCGAACCCGACGGTCCGAAGCAGCACTTCCAGTCGTTTTTCGAAGGTGTGATCGCGATGCGCACGCTCAGCGGCTGCTTGGGCGATTCGCTGGCGCTCGTCGGGTCGAGCCAGGTAGTACTGCACCTTTTCTTTGAGGTCGGCGCGTCCATCGAAGGTGACGACCTCTTTGCCGACTTCGAAGTACTCGTTGAGCGCGGGACGGTTGTCGGTGAGCTGAAACGCGCCCATGCCGCCTAGCTCGAAGGTGCGCTTGTTGACGTCGCCGATGCCCGCGTAGTGGTTGGTGTTGAGCGCGATCTTGGCGGCGAGCATCGCTTTGCACTTTTCATCGCCTTGGACCACTTTTCCGGCCCAAAAGTCGTGCGCTTTGTGGTGCAGCCAGCTCGGCGGACGCGCGCCCCACAGCTTGACGTCGAGCGTTCCATCCAGGAGCGGCTCGATGAGCTTGGCACGATAAGGATAGTAGTTGCCGAAGGTGGCGACATCGGCGCTGTAGGTGCGGCGGTCTTCTTCGGTGAGCGGGATCGGGCGGTGAAAGACGCGGTCCATGCACTCGGGCAAGTGGTGGACGAAGTCGGCGGACAGGCTCTGCCGCAGTCGCTGCACCATGAAGCGGTCTTGAAAGAACAGTCCGTTCCACGGCGCAAGCAGGAAGGTTCCCCGGCCAAAGCTGGTGAAGGCATCGGGAAACCAGCCGGCGCAGGCAATGCCGCAGGCGCGCAGCTCGGTGATGGTCTCGGGCAGCACCCACAGAAGCTGAACGACCAGCACCAGATCGACGCGCAGCTCCTTGGCACGGGCGAGCAGCGGCTTTTGCGCAAAGTAAAACGGCTCGCGCACGGTGCCGCGCAGGACAAACTCAGCGGCGGCGTAGGCGAGCGGATAGCGCTGAAGCGGCTTGGGCACACCGATGTACTTGCGCGGATCAAACAGCGTCGCTTGATGACCCATGGCGCGTAAGCCGTTTATGCAGCCGACCTCGGAACCGTCTTCCCAATCGGGACCAACCACCAGCACCCGCATCGCGATGTACCCGCTTGCCTTTCGTGATTTTTGGCAAGCGAGGTTTTCCCCGAAGCGAGCGAGGCTTTCAAGTTCTGCTACTCAGGATCTTGGCTGCCGTCGCGAAAGTCGGACAGGGACAGCCCATGTAGTTCGAGCAGCCGATAGATCTGCTGGCGGGACCGTCCGAGCGCGCGGGCCACGACCGCGATGCGGCCTCCGTGGGTGGACAGGGCTTCTACCAGCTCGTCTTTGCGGATCGGGGGCGGCTCGCTGGGGAGACTGGCGGACGGCGGCTCGGGCAGGGCCTTCGCTGGGTGGGACGGCGGCGGGGGCGGCTCAGGCGCTGGCACAAGCCGGTCTTTGATGAGGTCGAGCGTAAGCTGCGGCAGCTTGGCACCTCGGACGCGCAGCTCGGTGGCGACTTTGGACAGCTCGCGGACGTTCCACGGCCAGCGGTGCAGCAGCAGCGCTTCGGCGAGCGCGGGCGCAAGCGGTGGACTGTGCCCAAGAAAGTGCCCAAGCAGCGGCAAGATGTCTTCCCGACGCTCCCGCACAGGAGGCAGGCGCAGGACGATCTCGCTCAGGCGGGCAAACAGATCGCCGCGCAGCGTACCGCGCTCGACCTCGCTTGGCAGGTTGCGATTGGTGGCGGCGATGACGCGGACCTTGCAAGGCTGGGGCTCGACGCTGCCGACCGGGGTGATGACGCCTTCTTCGAGCGCGCGCAGGAGCTTGGGCTGAAGCGAGGCGGGTAGCTCTCCGACTTCATCAAGAAACAAGGTGCCAAAGTGGGCGGCGCGGAAGTAGCCGGGATGGGCCTTGGCACCGGTAAACGCCCCGCTGACATGGCCAAAGAGCTGACTTTCGGCCAGCGTCTCGGGGATCGCGGCGCAGTTGACGGCGACAAGCGGTCCTTTTTGTCCCGACAAGGCATGGAGCGCTTGGGCCGTGACCTCTTTGCCGGTGCCGCTGTCGCCCAGCAGCAGCACGGTACACAGGGACGGCGCCCACAGTGCGACCTCATGCCGAAGGTGGCAGATGGCGGGACTTTGCCCGATGAGTGAGGGCACCTGCGCATCGGGACACGGCTGTGGCTCCTCGCGCAGCAGAAACAGGGTGCTGCCCACGCGTACCACATCGCCATCGCAGAGCGACGCTTGCTGGATGCGCGCGCCGTTTACAAAGGTGCCGTTCGAGCTACCGAGATCACGCAACAGCGGCGGCTGTCCCGGCACGACCAGCAGCGAGGCATGCAGCCGCGAGGCCTGCGAGTCGTCGGCGAGGCAGACCTCATCGCTGGGTGCGCCTCGGCCTATTTGAAGCGCGTGGGGTCGATCGAGTCGCCACCGAATGGGCTGCGCCCCAAGCAGACCCAAGCCACCCATACCGGGCGACGAAGCGACGATGCCGCGCGACTTGCCAAACAGCAGCCGGAGCGTCGGAACGCGCGCGCTGCCAGCGGACAGCCCTTCATCGTCGGGCTGTGCAGTGCGCGCAAGGGAGTGATTGGCCGCCACGACTTGGGATTTTAGCGCCCCGCTCCGCCGAATGATAAGCCCCCAAAGACCGCTAAGCTCATGTAATAATGGTCTAGCGTCATGAACTATGCCTGTACGTCGCGCCGTCGGGGGGATGGCGCATCGGGCGCTCTAGGGAGCGAGGCCATGGGGGCCTGCCCGTGACCGTTCACAACACGGCTCAAGCCCGGCGCTGCGAGCGCTGCGGCGAGCTATTTCCTGACGGCGAGAGTCACACCTGCGGCAGTCAGGACAACGTGGCTGCGGTGTCGAGTCCCAGCCTGACGCCGAGCCAGCCAGGTGCCGGGTCCGAGGCCAATGACGATCTGATTGGCACGGTGATTGACGGTCGCTTCGACATCTTGGAGCGGCTGTCTGCCGGTGGCATGGGCGTGGTCTATCGCGCGCGCCACGTCTTATTGGATGCGGAAGTGGCCATCAAGGTGCTGCTCAAGCCGCAGGACCAAGACGCGCAGTATCGCTTTTTGCAAGAAGCGCAGCTGGCCAGCAAGGTCAAGCACCCGAACACGGTGGTGGTGTCGGACTTTGGCGTGCTGCCCGACGACCGATCCTATCTGGCGATGGAGTTTCTGCGCGGGCCAACGCTGAGCAAGGTGATCAGCCAAGGTCCGCTCGAGGCGCTGCGGATGTGCCGGATCGCCGTCCAGATCGCACGCGGACTCCAAGCCGTCCACGACAAGGGCATCATCCATCGAGATCTCAAGCCGGATA
>CALMML010000476.1 GCA_937868485.1 uncultured Myxococcales bacterium
AACAAACCATCGCCGCCAATGTGGCAGGAATCTTGGGGGCGTGAGTGATGGCCCAGAACAAATGGCAACCGCGACGACTGGATGAACTCGGCTACGTCGGCCGTGGCAAGTCTCGGCATCGGCCGCGAAACGCCGCGTTTCTATACGGCGGACGTTACCCTTTCTTCCAAACGGGCGATATCAAAGCAGCCAACTTCTACCTGACTGACTACTCGCAGACATACAGCGAGGAGGGGCTAGCTCAAAGCAAGCTGTGGATGCCGGGAACGCTTTGCATAACGATCGCCGCCAACATCGCAGAGAGTGCAATCCTTGGGATTGAGGGATGCTTTCCCGATAGCGTCGTGGGATTTGTCCCCGAAGCTGACAAGGCTGATGTTCGTTTCATTAAATACTACCTGGAGATTCTCAAACTCCGGATGCAAAACATTTCGCATGGAGCGACCCAGGACAACCTGAGCTTGGACAAGCTCTTGTCGTTTGACTTTCTCGTCCCGCCCCTCCCGATCCAGCGGCGGATTGCGGGGATTTTGTCGGCGTATGACGAGCTGATCGAAAACAGCCAGCGACGCATCAAGATTCTGGAGTCGATGGCGCGCGCTCTCTACCGCGAGTGGTTCGTTCACTTCCGCTTCCCCGGCCACGAGTCCGTCCCCCGCATCCCGTCCCCCCTCGGCCCCATTCCACGGGGGTGGGAAGTTGGGCGTCTCGATGATGTCCTGGTCCTGCAACGTGGATTTGATCTACCGAAATCATCGCGCATGGAAGGTTCTGTTCCAATCATTGCGGCTACGGGGGTCACTGGCTTTCACAACGAAGCAAAGGTGAGTGCTCCGGGTGTCGTGACCGGGCGTTCGGGAACAATTGGCGAGGTGCTTTATGTTCAAGAAGACTTTTGGCCTTTGAACACTTCGCTGTGGGTGAAAGATTTCCCCAAAAGCGAACCCCTTTACGCTTTCTATCTGCTATCGGCGCTTGACCTGAAACAGTTCAATTCAGGAGCAGCGGTTCCTACGTTAAACCGGAACGACGTTCACGGGATTAGTGTCGTAGTGCCGCCGCGTGAATTGCAACGTCGATTCCAAGAGATTGCTGGTGCCATGCTCGCCCAGTCTCGAACTCTCGACTTGAAGAATCAAAACCTTCGGCGGACGCGGGATCTCTTGCTGCCGCGCTTGCTTTCGGGGCAGATTGAGGTGCAGGACATCGACGCATGAGCCCGCACGCCTACACCGAAGACCAGCTTGTCGAGCAGCCCGCGCTGAGACTGTTTGCGGAGCTGGGCTGGCAGACGGTGTCGGCGCTGGAGGAAACGCTGGGCCCGGACGGCACGCTCGGACGGGACACCAAGGGCGACGTGGTGCTGGTGAAGCGGCTGCGGGCGGCGCTTGTCCGGCTGAATCCGGGCCTGCCTGCCGAAGCGATTCAGGCCGCAATCGACGAGCTAACCCGCGACCGCTCGGCGATGAGCCTGGCAGCGGCCAACCGCGAGGTGTATCGGCTGCTGAAAGACGGGATCTCGGTGTCGGTGCCGGATCGGCAAAGCGGGCGCGCGAACGGCGGTCAGAACACCGAGCGCCTGCGGGTCGTGAACTGGCAGCAGCCGGAGCAAAACGACTTCCTGCTGGTCCGCCAGCTCACCGTGGTTGGCAGCCTGTACACCTGTCGGCCTGACCTGGTGGGCTTTGTCAACGGCCTGCCATGGGTGGTGATCGAGCTGAAGAAGCCGGGCGTGCCGGTGCGAGCGGCCTTTGACGACAACCTGACGCACTACAAGCAGCAGATCCCGCAGCTCTTTGGCTATAACGCGCTGCTGATTGCCAGCAGCGGCACCGAAAGCCGCGTCGGGTCGCTGACCGCCGACTGGGATCGGTTCTTTGAATGGCCGCGCATCGAGCGCGAAGACGAGCCGCGCCGGGCGTCGCTGGAAGTGATGCTGCGTGGCACCTGCGACCGCACCCGGCTGCTCGATCTGGCGGAAAACTTCACGCTGTTTTCCGAGCACAAGGCGGGGCTGGTGAAGATCCTGGGCCAAAACCACCAGGTGCTGGGCGTCAATCACGCGATTGGATCGATGCGGCAGGCGCGCACGCTGGGCCATGGACGCGGCGGGGTGTTCTGGCAGACCCAAGGCAGCGGCAAGAGCTTTTCGATGGTGTTTTTCGCGCAGAAGGTGCTGCGCAGGCTCGTCGGCAACTGGACCTTTGTGATCGTCACCGACCGCGTCGAGCTGGACGACCAGATCGCCAAGACCTTTAAGCAGGCCGGGGCGGTGACGGTCGCCGAGGGCGATCAGTGCCATGCATCGAGCAGCGCCCACCTGCGGGAGCTTCTGCGCGGCAACCATCGCTATGTCTTTACGCTGATCCACAAGTTCAAGACCCAAGAGCCGCTGACCGACCGCGCCGATGTGATCGTGCTGACGGACGAAGCGCACCGCAGCCAGTACGACACGCTGGCGGTGAACATGCGGGCGGCGCTGCCTCGCGCGACGTTTTTGGCGTTTACGGGTACGCCGCTCCTCGCTGGGGAGGAGCGCACGCGCGACGTCTTTGGCGACTACGTGTCGATCTATGACTTTCAGCAGTCGGTGGAAGATCGCGCGACGGTGCCGCTGTTCTATGACAACCGCGCGCCAGAGCTTGCGCTTTGCAATCCCGACCTAAACGACGACATCTACCGGCTGATCGAAGACGCGGGGCTTGACGAGGATCAGGAAGCCAAGCTGGAAAAGGTGCTGGGGCAGCGGTATCAGGTGCTCACGCGACCGGACCGGCTCGACAAGGTGGCGCAGGACATCGTGCGTCACTTTCTGGGGCGAGGGTTTATCGGCAAGGCCCTGGTGGTGTCCATCGACAAGGCGACGGCGCTGCGCATGCACGACTTCGTGCGGCAGCACTGGACCAAGGAGACAAGCCGGGTGCGGCGCGAGCTGGCCCGCCGGGATCTGAGCCGAGCCGACCGAGCGGCCCTGATGCGACGACTGGATCTGCTGGTGACGACCGACATGGCGGTGATCGTGTCGTCGGAACAAAACGAGGTCGCGCGGATGAAAGCGCTCGATCTGGACATCGAGCCGCACCGCAAGCGGATGAATGAATCGCAGCCGGGGCTCGATGAAAAGTTCAAAGACCCGCAAGACCCGCTGCGCCTGGTGTTCGTCTGTGCCATGTGGCTGACCGGCTTTGATGCGCCGAGCTGTTCGACGGTCTACCTGGACAAGCCGATGCGCAACCACACGCTGATGCAGACAATCGCGCGCGCCAACCGGGTGTTTCCCGGCAAGCACAGCGGCCTGATCGTGGACTATGCAGGTGTGTTCGCGTCGCTGGAACAAGCGCTGGCGCTGTATGGCGCGGGCAAGCGCGGTGCGAGCCCGGTGAAAGACAAGGTGCAGCTCGTCGTGGCGCTGCGTGAGTCGGTGGCGGCGGCGACGGCGTTCTGTGCGTCGCACGGGGTGGATCTGGCGGCGCTGGAAGCCCTGCCGCAAGAAGGAATGGCGCGCCTGGGGGCCATCGAAGACGCCATCGACGCGCTGATTTCGCCCGATGCGCTGCGGCGGGATTTTTTCGGTCACGAGCAGTTTGTGGGTGCCCTGTACCGCGCGGTGAAGCCCGATCCGGCGGCGGTCGAGTTTGCGGAGCGC
>CALMML010000477.1 GCA_937868485.1 uncultured Myxococcales bacterium
TTCGTTGAAGAACCGGGTGACGACGTTTTTGTCTTTCGAGAACTGCGGCTTGAGCACCTTGACCGCTACGCGTCGACCGATCGTCTCATGTACGGCTTCGAACACGCTTCCCATGCCGCCGTCGCCAATCTTGCGGGCGACTTTGTAATGTCCAACGAGTTGACCGATCATGGTGCCTTGTCTGGGGAAGCCAATCCCCACTCCCCCTATCCGGCATCGTAACATGCTGCGACGGTTTTTTGGCCTCGATGCCCCAATTGGTTGCGCGACGGGCTGCAAGTGTGGGTGTCGACAGCACCTTTTGGTGGGCAGCAATTGCCCAGCTGGATGTGGGCAGCGCGTCAAAGAGCGACCCTGGTGCCGCTTGGCCTGCTTCCGCATTGCAATGGCTGGCGGTTTGTCGTATCCGCTCTGCGTGACGCAGATGAAGGACATTCAGAAGGCCGCGCTGGACGAGGCGTGTGTGCTCGCTCAGAACCGGGCTTTCTATGCGGCGCTCCGTGAGCGCAACGTGGATCTGATGAAGCAGGTCTGGTCCCGCTGTGCGAACGTGTCGTGTATCCATCCCGGCTGGCAGCCGCTGCGAGGGCAAGACACCGTGATGGCGAGCTGGGAAACCATCCTTCATCAGTCGAACCTGCCGGCGATCTATCCCGAAGACGCGAGCGTGCAGCTGTGCGGCGATACCGCGCTGGTCGTCTGTGAAGAGACGTTTCGCGAAGGACGGCTGGTGGCGACGAACATCTTCATTCGCGAGGCCGATGACTGGCGACTTTTGCATCATCAGGCCGGGCCGCTCAACGACGAAGCCGATCTGGAAGATGAGCTATTCGACGATGGCGATCCCGATGCGCTGCTGACGATCGAAGAGCCGGAATGGACCGCGCACGGGGAAGACAAGAGCGTGCTGCACGGCGAAAAGTCGGAAGCGACCGACGCGCACTCCTCGGGGGACGACTTGCTGGCGCTGTATCTTCCGAAGCGGGGCAGTCGGCGGTTTATGAACTAAGGCAACGTGCTCGGATCGCCTGGCTCATCTGCGACGATGCCTTCGAGATCAAAGTCGATCTTGGCTGGCTTTGTACGATGTCTAAAGGTCATCGTGAACGGCGCGCTCTGACCGGGCTGTAGCACGCGGCTCGACGTGAAGCTGTAGCTTTGCTGACGCGGCTGACCTTGCTTGTCTCGGAGCAGCGCGATCACCTTCACAAACTGTAGCGGTCGCAGATCCTCGTTGCGCACGCGTCCTTCGAGCAAGAGCAGCGGCGGACGCAGCACCAGCTTGTGTGACAACACGCGCAGCGTTCCTTGGCGGCAGTTGGTCAGACAGGGCCGAAGCGTGACGCTCGATGAGAGTTGCGCAAACGGCGGAAGCTTGGGCGCGAGCAGCTTAAACGACGTCTGCGCTCCCGGCGGCAAGACCGCGCGATCGATCGATCCCAAGACGGTGCCAACCTGCTTGGTCTTGTCGGCATTCCAGAGCGTGATCGTCAAGGTGGGATGGTCGAGCGGCGTCTCACTGGTGTTTTTCAGCATGCCGATGAACAGCGCGTCGTCTCCGTCGACAAGGCTGGTTAGCTCGCTGACTTCGACGGACAGCGTCGGTTCGGGCTCGGGCGCAAGCGAGGATGCAGTCGACAGGCGGGTCATCCCGACGTTTTTGTGAAGTCGATCAAGCGCGTCTTGGAGATTGGCGGGCGCGCTGGGTTGCGTGTCGATGGCGGACCCAGACGGCGGGTCGGCAGTGGGCCACAAGAGCTGCGCGAGCGTGCTGGTCAACGAGGGATCGGCTTCGGCTGCTTGCGCGCTGCGCTTTTGTCCCGCGCTTGGATGGACGGTCAGCGACGATGCGTCAGGAAGCAGAGCTGCCGTCGCTGGACCCGCTGACTCGGATGGATCGGGCGCATCCAGTACGTCGTTACAGATCCGCACCCCGATGCCACAGAGGGTGCAAAGCACCAGCGTGATCACTCGCCGAATCACCTTGGAGCTGCCGGTGGGCTGCGAGGACGGCGGGCTGGCCATGTGTGTCTTGGCCAGGGTAGCGCATCGGGTCTGCGCGTGTCAGCCAGGATGCCTCAGGGCTCTGGTTGTTACTTGGCAGGCTTTGCGGGCACTGGCTTGGCGGGCGCAGCTTTAGACACGGGCGCGGGGTCTTTCGACGCACGCTCGATCGTGACCTTGACGATCTTTACGTCGGTCATCGGACGATCCATCGGTGTGCGGGGCACACCAGCGATCTTGGCGACCAGCTGCACTTCTTGGCAGTGACCGAAGATCTGATAGTGACCGCCCGCCCCGCCACCGTCGTCGAGCGCAGGCTGCGGTGCCTCGGTGATGAAGAACTGCGATCCGCCGGTGTTGGGGCCTCGGTTGGCCATGGCCAGCACGCCGCCGCGATCGAAGCGATACGGTGCGTTCGTTTCGTCGGCAATGCTGTAGCCGGGCTCGCCGGTGCCATTGCCCTTGATGTCGCCGCCTTGGATCATGAACGACGGGATGACGCGGTGGAACGAAAGCCCGTTGTAAAACGGCTTCTTTTCCCACACGGCGGTCGAGGGATTGAGATACGGTCGCAGACCTCGCGCCAGACCGACGAAGTTGGCGACGGTGTTCGGTGCATTTTGCTCGAACAGCTCGCAGTGGAACGTCCCCATCGAGGTTTCGATGTTGGCGGTCAGCGTGCCTTTGCCGGGAAGGCCTTTGACGGCTTCTTCGATGGTGAACTTGCCACCAGTGGGATCGGGTGCTGCGGCGAGTGTTGCCGTCGGAAGTCCAGCGAGCACAACGCCAAGCATGGCAGATAGGTAAGCGGTCTTCATTGCGTGTTCTCCTCGGTCGAACGTCTAGACAAAGTGAAGCGAGGCACTCGTCGGTCAGGCGGCGCCTTGGGCGTAGATTCGCTCGGCAGAGACATGCCGATAGGCAAAGCAGCGCAGACGCAGACGGAGCAGCCTCGATAGCAAAGAGGCTCGCGGCTCTGCGCGCAGCTGGGCAAGACGGACTTGCTCTCGAACAGCGACGGCGGCTTCGCGGGGATGAAACAGCAGCGCGCGTCCGAAGCACAGCGTCGGCTTGCGATCGGGATCAGGAATCAGTCGCGCTTCAAAGACATCGTCGCTGGTGACGCCGGGTAAGCGACGACGCTCTTCGACGGCAAAGCGACCGCCACCGATCAGATCATCGAGCAGCAGTCCCTGCGGCAAAAAGCGAACGACTTGAAACAAGCTGCGATGCGATGCGCGCAGCGCTTGCAAATACGGACGTCGGATGTCGTCGCAGGGCAGCAACTTGAGCCGCTGTTCGACGCGGGTCAGACCTTCTTCATCGCGCTGCTCGAACAGAAACCACTCGACGAAGGCATCGCTACGCTCGGCGTATAGCTCGTGATCGGGCTCGACTTGGCCGGTCAGCGTCGAAAACGTGCGGCGTGCTTCGACGACCAGGGCCGAATCGCTTGTCGTGGACTGCGTCAGCTCGTCGAAGACCGACCACAGCATCAGCGTTACAGCGGACGACACAGCCCGGCGCCTGAGCAGGTTCCAAACACGTTGGTGCAGGCTTGTCCCGTCGGACAGTCCGATTGAGCGGCACCAAGGTCACAGAGCTTTCGACAGCGCTGCGTGGCTTTTCCGTCGGACACGTAGGGACGATCGCACTGAAGTCCTTCCTGGCACTCGTCGGCGTAGATGCAGGTGGATCCTTCGGGCTTGGGCAGCACGCTTGGGGTTGGCAGACAGAGGTTGCCGGCATAGCGATCGCCCGTCGGAAAGCTGCTGAGGTAGCGACAGCTGAGCGTCGCGCCGCTTGTGTCTTTGGGGCAGCTCTGGCCAAGCTTACACGTCGGATAGCAGATGCCCGAGCGATCGTCTTCGTAGGCTTGACGTACACAGCCACCTTCGAGTCCCGCTGGGCTGGTGAGCGCGGTCTGGCAGGCGCTCGCGTCGGTGGGGTTGCAGGTCATGCTCGCAAAGCGTGGCAAGCAGGCGCTCACCGTGTCGAGGAACATGCACAAATAGTCGCTCTTGCGGCAGGTGACGGCGTCTTTGCAGCCCGCGACGCAGTACGCGCCCGGCGAGGGTGCAAAGCTTAGGCAGTAGTTGTCGGTCCCACAGTCTACGTCGCCGCCACACAGTGCGGAGCAATACCCACCTGGAGTCGCTGCGCCTTTGGCATCGTTGAGCAAGTTCGTCTTGAAACAGACGCGCTGCCCGCTACCTTGAAGACAATCAGCGTCTTTGGTGCACGGGCTGCCGATGTCGCCGGGCTTGATGGTGCGACCTGTGCTCGTGCTGCCCATGTCGACGGGGGTGTTGACGGATCCATCACAGGTCTGGCGCATGTCAGCGGGCGGCTTGGACATGTCGCTGAGATCAGGCAGAGACGGCCCTGACTCATCACAACCGGTCGATCCCAGGGCCAGCGTCAGCGCTCCCCACAGCGTGAGGTGAGAGGCGAGACGCGCAAGCGAAGAAGGCAGCATCAGCGAGAGCTCCACAGTTGCCAGTCGGAGTAGCAGCTAGCGCGCGTGGGGTCAAGAAAGCTTGGGGCTGTCTCGACGGAAAAAGAAAAAGAGCGAGGGAAACGTTGCTCCGCTCTGGCTGTGGCTTTATTGTCCGCGCGGCTGCCCGAGGTTCTACGAGTCACCGTCGGGGTCTAGCAATCTGGAGTATTGAGTCATGGAGAATGGACCTGCTGCCAAAACCCAGCGTCAGCCACGAGAAGCGACGCACCTGACACCGGTCGGTCTGCCTGCGATTACGGAGCAGCCAGGGTTTTTGGGTCACCCGCGTGCGTTTTGGACGCTGGCCTTTGTCGAGCTGTGGGAGCGCTTCGGGTTTTACCTGATGATGTCGCTGCTCGTGCTGTACATGAACGAGCGCTGGCAGCTGACGGAAGCCGAGGCGATGAAGTGGTTTAGCTACTACATCACGGCGGTGTATTTTTCGCCGCTCATCGGTGGATACATCGCGGAGCGTGGGCTGAGCCGTCCGATTTGGGTGGCGATGGGCGCGGCGCTGCTGTCCGTCGGATACTTCGGGTTTGCGCTTGCGTCCAAAGAGACGATGCTGCTGTGGTTTGGGCTGCTCGTGCTCGGCAACGGTCTGTTTAAGCCAAACATTGCGACGCTGGTGGGAAGCCTGTACGCACCGGGAGACCCGCGACGAGACGGCGCATTTTCCTACTTCTATTTGGCGGTCAACGTCGGTGGCGCAATCTCTCCGCTGATCGGTGGCTTTCTGCGGGTTCACTATGGCTGGCGCGTCGCGTTTTCGGCGGCAGGCGCAGGGCTGATTCTGGCGGTGATGGTGCTGCTCGCGTTTTCGCGAACGTATAAGCCCAAAGATCTGGCGCACGCGGTGCTGCCGGGTCAGCCGGAACATGCCTCGTCGGCGGCTCGTCGCGTGGCTGCGCTTCTGCTGATCAGCGTCTGTGCGCTTCCGTTTTGGACGGCGATGATGCAGTCGGGTTCGTCGCTGGCCTTTTGGGCGCGTGACAACACCGAGCGATCCCTTTCGCTGCTGGGCCGCACGGTTCAGCTCGCGCCGGAGCAGTTTTCGAGCCTGGGCAGCTGGTTCATCATCCTTCTGACGGTGCCAGTGACGGCGCTGCTCGATCGCTTCAGCCGAGGTCGCGGCATTCACAGCTCGGTGAAGATTGTCTCGGGACTGGTGCTGGCAGCGACGGCGTTTGGCCTGATGAGCCTGTGTGCGATGAAGACCGGTACAGGTCGCGCGCACATGCTGTGGCTGATCGGTTACTACTTTGTCTTCACCGTCGGAGAGCTGCTGCTGTCGCCGGTCGGTCTGTCGATTGTGAGCAAGCTGGCTCCGCCGCGCTGGGTCGGGGTGATGATTGGCGTGTGGATGATGTCGACGGCGAGCGGCAATCGCCTGGTTGGTGTGCTGGGGAACTACTGGACGAGCTGGTCGCACGCGCAGTATTTCGCGGTGATCTCGGCGGGGCTGCTCTTCGGGGCGCTGTTGCTGCTGTCGCAGCTTCGCTGGCTACGTCGGGTCATCCCGTAGCGGCGGCGAGCAGATCGGTCAAAAGACCCTTGGCCAGCTGTAGTCGGTCGGCGCGCTCTTTGTCGCCGATCCACGAGCGCTGCAGTCGCTGATCCGGCGTGATTCGCCACGGCGACTTGGGCTTGCTGACCAGCTTGGCCACTTTCACCGGATCGAGCGGCGTGTCGTCACGTAGGCTCAGCCCGAGGCGAGACTCGGTCAGCTCCAGCGACGCGCAGCGCAGCTTGCGAGCCAGCGCCTTGACGCACATCAGATCGCCCAGGCACTTGACCTCGTCGGGAAGGCTGCCGTAGCGATCGGACAGCTCGGTGAGCACATCGGCCACCTGTTCTTCGTCTTCCCCGAGGCCCAGCTTGCGATAGAAGTCGAGTCGCTGGCCGGTGTCGGGCAGATATTCCTCGGGAATGTAGGCGAGCAGATCGCAGGTGATGTCGGGATCGAGCGGTCGCTCAAGCGGCTGACCTCGCAGCTCGGCGACGGCTTCTTCGAGCATGCGCGTATACATCTCGAAGCCGACGGCGGCGATGGTTCCCGACTGACGTGTTCCGAGCAGATCTCCGGCGCCGCGAATTTCCAGATCGTGGCTGGCGATGCTAAAGCCCGAGCCCAGATCGGAAAAGCGCTGAAGCACATGCAGGCGCTGCTTGGCGTCGGCGGTCATGCTCGACTCGGGCGGAATCAGCAGATAACAGAACGCACGCTGCGTCGAGCGACCGATGCGACCCCGAAGCTGATAAAGCTGCGACAGACCGAACGTATCGGCTCGATCGACGAACATCGTGTTGGCGCGCGGAATGTCCAGGCCACTTTCGATGATCGTCGTGCTGAGCAGCACATCGGCGCGTCCCTCGACAAAGTCGAGCATCACTTCTTCCAGCTCCTCGGGCTGCATCTGACCGTGGCCGGTGCGAATGCGAATGCCGGGACACAGCTCTTGCAGACGGCGCGCCCACTTGCCGATCGTCTCGACGCGGTTGTGAACGAAGAAGACCTGACCGCCGCGCTTTAGCTCTCGCTCGATGCCGTCGCGGATGAGATCATCGGACTCGCGCGCAACGATGGTCCGAATCGCCAGTCGATCCGCCGGTGCCGTCGAGATGATCGAGATCTCGCGAATGCCCGACAGCGCCATGTGCAGCGTCCGAGGAATCGGCGTCGCCGTCAGCGTCAGCGTATCGACCTGCGAGCGAAACTGCCGCAGCCGCTCTTTGTGTTTGACGCCAAAGCGCTGTTCTTCGTCGACGATGACCAAGCCCAGATCTTTGAAGCGCACATCCGTCGAGAGCAGTCGATGCGTTCCGACGACAATGTCCAGTCTTCCCTCGGCCAGATCTTTTAGCTCTTTGAGCTGCTCGGTGCGCGAGCGAAAGCGTGACAGCGACGCAACGGTGATTGGCAGCGTCTTCATTCGCGCGGCAAACGTCGCAGCATGCTGCTCGACCAGCACCGTCGTCGGTGCGAGCACCGCCACTTGCTTGCCCGCGAGCACCGCTTTGGCCGCCGCGCGCATCGCCACTTCGGTCTTGCCGTAGCCGACGTCGCCACAGACCAAGCGATCCATCGGACGGCTGGCTTCCATGTCGCCGAGCACGTCGCCAATCGCTCGCTCTTGATCGGGCGTCTCTTCGAACGGGAAGGTCGCTTCAAACTCGGCAAAGAGCTGATCCGCGTCGCTGTCGAGCACAAACGCATGACCCGGCAGCGCCTGCCTTTGTGCGTAAATCTTGAGCAGCTCCTCGGCAACCTGCTGGATTTCGCGAACGACCTTGCTGCGCGTCTTTTGCCAGGTCTCGCCGCCCATGCGGTCGAGCTTCGGCGTCATCCCTTCCGCACCGACGTAGCGCTGCACTTCCGACAGACGCCACACCGGCAGATAGAGCTGACCGCCGTCGTACTCGATGTGCATAAAGTCGATCGCGACGCCGCCCGAGCGCACCGGCAGCTTGGTCAGCCCGCGATAGCGCCCGACGCCGTGCAGCGGATGCACGACGTAGCCACCGACTTCCAGGTTCTTCAGATCGCCGAGCGACGGCTTCTTCGACGCCTTGCCAGCCTTGCGGACCGCTTTTTCGCCAAAGATCTCGGCTTCGGAAAAGATCGAGACGCGATCGAGCGGCAGATCGACGCCACGCAGCAGCGTTCCGACGCGAATCTCCAGCCGTCCAAGCAGCGTCGGGTCCGCGTCGAGCAGATCAAAGCGATGCAGCGCTTCTCCGCTCTTTTGTTCGACGGCCAGCGACGAAAGTCCCGGTCGATGCAGCTGCGGCTTCAGTCCATAGCCTCGCAGCAGCGCGTCGAGACGTTCGCCACCTTGCAGGCTGCCCGCGACGATGATCGATCGAATTCCATCGTCGTGATTTTTGCGCAGCACCGTCACAAGCGGCTTCAGGATGTGCTCGTGCTTTTCCTTCTGTCCGCGCTGTAGCTCTGCCGCGAGCAGTCGGTGATCTTCCCCACACAGCTTGACCGTCGGAACGTCGCTGTCTTCACCGGCGATGACCAGCGGATCCAGCTCGACACACAGCGCGGTTTTGGACTCAGTCCCACGAAGCAGCTGTCGCAGCTCCGTTGGCTGTAGATAAAATTCCGACGGTGGAAACGCGAGCTTGTGCTCGGCGATGCGCTTTTGATAGGCCGTCTCTCCGTCGTGATGCAGATCGCGCAGCGTGTCATACAGCCGATGCGGCTCGACGACGACGAAGGTTGCTTGCTCGGGCAGATAGTCGCGCAGCGACGCCATCCGCGCATGGAACGCCGGGATCAGCGACTCGACGCCGAAGAAGTCGGTACCGGACTCGATCTGCTCGAGCACATTGCGCGTTCGCGACGACGGATGAACCGCCAGATCGCCGACTTCGAGCAGCCGCTCGCGCAGCTTGTTTCCTCGAGTGAGGATCGTCTCACGAACCGGATGAATGTAGATCTCGTCGGTCTTGCGAAGCGTACGCTGCGAGGTGGGATCGTAAAAACGGATGCTCTCGACGAGATCGCCGTAAAACTCGATCCGCACCGGAAAGCGATAGAGCGGCACAAAGACATCGAGGACACCGCCTCGGACCGCGTACGTGCCGGGATCTTCACAGACGGGCGCTCGAGTGTAACCACCTTGTGCGAGTCGCTTGATGGTCTGATCGCGATCCAGCTCCTCATTTTCGGCAATGATGTCGACGAGATCGGCGAACGCTTCCTTGGGAACCACCTTGCGCGTCAGAGCCTGGACGGACGCGACCACCACCTGCGCGGACAGGACGCTGCCTTGGGACAGACGGAACAGCGTCGACATGCGCGACAGCACAGCGGCTCGTTCCGGCGAGGCATCGTCCCACGGCGTCACATCCAGCTCGGGCAGACCGATCACCGGATCGGACGCGGCTGGATCGTCGCTGGCTTGTCCTCGATGAAGGAAAAACTGGAGGTCTTTGCGCAGGGCACGCGCGGACTGCTCATCGGCAACCACCGCGACGAGCGGCAGCGACTTGGCGGGCAGGCTTTCGACGAGCCGTGCGATCAGCAGCGCTTGCAGCGGACCGAGCGTGCCAAGACAGCGCAGAAGCCGCGAGCCTCCGCTGACAAAGGAGAGCAGACGCGGCAGTGCTTGGCGCAGGGGCGAGACCGGTAAGTCGTCGCTATCGAGCGATTCCATGGCGGGGCGTTATACCGCATTGCCGAGCGCTGAGTCGGCAAAGTAAAGTGACTTCATGACAACAGTCCTTCGCTTCGCTGTTTTGGGTCTGCTCTGTGTGGGGATGCCTGCGGTGGCCGCCGAGGGAGACAAGCCTGCGGATGCCAAGCCAGCGCTGCCGGATATGCCGGCTCCGTCCGATGTTGCGGGTCCGCCCGCCGACGGGGAAAAGACCAAGACCGGCCTGGTGACCAAGGTGCTGACCAAAGGAACGGGCAGCGCGCATCCGACGGCAGGCTGCGAGGTCAAGGTCCGCTACGCAGGCTGGATGACCGACGGAAAGCTGTTTGATACCTCGGAAAAGAAAGGCGCTGGCTTCGTCGCGCAGTTTCCGATCGATCTGCTGATCAAAGGCTGGCAAGAAGGTCTGAAGCTGATGGTCGCGGGCGAAAAGCGGCGGATGTGGATTCCGTCGGATCAGGCCTATGGCGATACGCCTCGGCGACCGGGTGGACCGCACGGCATGCTGGTGTTCGATGTTGAGCTGGTCGATATCGTCGCTGCGCCGGAAAAGCCTGCCAAAAAAGGCAAGCACTAGTGGCTCATGACGGCACGCGGACTGACTGCGTGCGTCGCGTCGCTGCTCGGGCTGTGGGCCTGTAATCGACTGGACGACTCGACGGGACCGAAGCCAACTGCGCCGCCGCTGCCGCCGCTCGCGGAGCCTGCGAGCCTGGCGGTACAGGGTCACTCTGTCCTGTTTGCGGTGGTGGCGCAGCAGGCGGTGCCGCTGGTTTGTCACGATCACGGTCAGAAGCGGCTCGGGGCGGACTGTGCGACGCTGTTGCCATCGTCTGCATCGGTGCGACTGGCAGGATCGCTGTCCGCGACGCTGCAGCCAGCGGGAATGAGCGCATGTACGCTCGGTGGCAGGCCGGTTCCTGCGTATTCGCTGTCGGAACTGGTTGGCTCTCCGACGGAACATCGTGCGGCGATGTGGTCCGATGTGCTGCATCCGGTGATGACGATGCCGCCATGGCCTGCCGAGCATCAGCCAGAGACACCGAGCCAGCTTCGTGGGATGAAGCAGACCTGCGACGAGCTGGCGAACGCACTGACGGGACGAAGCATCTTGCCGCTGCCGCAGACGACGTGGCTGGTGGATCTCGACGGGGATGGCGTGCGAGAGCGGATCGACGACGTGCGCTGTGGGGAACCGAAGCAGCCGATCTTCCTTGCGCAGGTGCTGTTTTTGACGCCGGGACGACGGCCCGAGCGAACGGTTCCGCTGCGGGTGGTGAAGCAGCCGACGGAGACGGTGCGAATCGATGTGGTGGTCGATGTCGACTCAAACGGCGTGCCGGAAGTGATGCTGAGCCAGATGTCACCGTCGAGCCAGCGCGTTGAGATCGCACACCTGGAGCGCGTCGGACTGATGCCCATCGCGGAGCTGGCCTGTGTCGTGGGCAAGCGTCGCTGACGGGTGAAGCCGCGCTCTCGAAGTCGCTTTTACATCGCAGCCCGTTTTGTGCAAAAGTGCGCTCAAACATTGGCTGGGGAGAGCGCTCGTGAACAAGCTTGGCTGGCTGTTTTTGCTTGGTGTTGTCGTCGGTTCGTCCGCCTGTACAGAGACGAGTAAGTCGTGGAAGCGCGACGATACGCCGTCGGAAGTGGTCGAACGTCAGAAGGATCTTTGCAAAGAGTATTCCGAAGGTCTGGTGCCGTGGCGACCGGGCATGTCGGGCGACGAAAAGTCGGAAGTCAAAGCGCGAGTGGATGCTCACTTCCGTCGCTGCATGAACCTAAACGGCTTCAAAGAGCAAGAGTCGGTCGAATACAAGTAGCGTCGTCTGCACCGTGACGGATGGCAGGTGATGTCGTCGATGAAACAAGCACCGATTGCGATCTTTGGGACTAGCTCCAACGCGGGAAAGACCACGCTGGTGGCCGGGCTGTGTCGGCTGTTTGCGCGACGCGGGCTGCGGGTTGCGCCGCTGAAGTCGCAGAACATGTCGCTAAACTCGTATGCGACGGAAGCGGGCGAAGAGATCGCGCGATCGACGGCGGTGCAAGCGCGAGCGGCGAAGCAAGTTCCGACGGTGGCGATGAATCCGATCCTGCTCAAGCCGAAGGCGGATGCGGTCAGTCAGCTGATCTTGCTCGGAAAGCCGTATGCCGACGTGAGCGCGGCGGAGTACTTCGGTTCGGACAAGCTTCAGTCGCTGAAGTGGCAGGCGATCGACGCTGCGATTGCGATGCTGCGGCGCGATTATGACCTGATTGTCGTCGAGGGTGCCGGAAGCTGTGCGGAGCCAAACCTGCGCGCGCTCGACGTGGTGAACTTCGGGCTGGCGGATCGGATCGGCGCGGACGTTCACATCGTCACCGACATCGACAAAGGCGGCGTGTTCGCGGACATCTTGGGGACGCTGCGTGTACTGTCTTTGACGGAGCCTCGTGATGCGGCGCGGGTGCGTAGCTTTCTGATCAACAAGTTTCGCGGGGATCCGAAGATTCTCGACGGAGGGCTCGACTTCATTCGTCCGCTGATTGGATCGGCCCAGCTGGGTGTGCTGCCGTATCTGGATCTGTCGCTGGAAGAAGAAGATCGGGTGCGCTTCCGTCGCTGTGATAGTCCAGAGATCGACATCGCGGTGCTGTATCTGCCGCACATTGCGAACGCGACGGATCTGGAGCCTCTTTCCGTCGAAGAAAACGTGCGTGTGCGGTTTGTTCGGCACGCCGATGAGCTGGGCGCTCCCGACGCGATCATCATTCCGGGATCGAAGAACACGATCTGGGATTTGCAGCATCTTCGTCGCTGTGGGCTCGCGGATGAGCTGCTGCTGCACGCAGGAAAGACGCCGCTGATTGGCATCTGCGGTGGCTTTGAGATGCTCGGTGGACAGCTCTTCGATCCAGACCGAACGGAGTCCGACGCGGGATCGATTCCGGGTCTGGGGCTTTTGGCGATCGACTTTGCGTTTCAGCGCGACAAGCTGGTTCGTCCGTGTCGCTATCAGCCGAGCGCTCACAGTCCGTTTTTGCCAGCGGGCGAGGTGACTGGATACGAAATACACACAGGCAGGCCGCTGTATCGCGGGGCGCTGCCGCTGTTTGAAAGTGACACGGGTCCCGACGGTGCGATCGACGCCGAGCGCCAGATCTTGGGAACCTTTGTGCACGACTTGTGGAAAAACTCGCGGCTGACTCGTGCGTTTGTCGACTGGCTGCGGGTGAAAAAAGGGCTTCTGCCGCTGCGATCCGCGCTGCCCGATCACGCCGATCGCTTTGAGGATCACATCGAGCGACTCGCCGACGCGATCGAAGCGCTGGGACTGTTTTAACCGCCCGAGGAGAGCGTCGATGAAGTCTTGGGCTGTGTGGCTTTTGTTGTGCGTCGGGCTGCTGGGTTCTCAGTCGCTGCGTGCCGACGATACGGTGATCGCGAAGACCGATTCGCAGGTGAAGTCGTCCGTGCTGCCCCAAAAAGGTGCGACGACGTTTGATCTGGCGCAGACGATCTTGCCGCTTTCAGCAGGTCAGTTTGCCGTCGGACGCTGGGATGGATCGCTGCAGCTGTGGGATCTTCCTCCGTCGCGATCGAATCAGGGTCCGACGCTGCGCTCGGTGTCTACGTTGCCGTCGCGAGCCGGGGTGTTGTCGCTGGTGAAGATCGAGGAAGGTCTGGTGCTGTCGAGTCACGATCAGGGCTCGCTGGCGCTGTGGACGCAGACCGAGGGTGGCTTTGCGCTGCGGAGCATCGTTGAGTTTCCGTCGCAGCTTGGTGCGGTAACGAGCGGTGCGCTGGTTTCGGTTGGTACGCAGAAGGTCCTCCTCATCGGTCACGAGTCGGGCTTTGTGTCGCTGTGGCAAAAGACGCGCTGGAGCCTGGCTTGGTTGGGACAGACGGATGTGCGCTCGCCCAGTCCGGTGCCGAGTCCGTATGCGCTTCGTCACATTCGCGCGGTGGTTCCGTGGAAAGACAGCCTGGTGCTGGTTGGATCGGAAGACGGAGACGTGACGCAGCTTCGGCTTCGGCTCGTCGCGCATGGCGTGGACGCGGTGGTGATTCATCGGGCGCGCCACAGTCCGACGGCACAGCGAGGCATAAACGGCATGGCGCTGCTGGGAGATCTGCTGGCGGTGACAAGCTGCACCGTCGGGAGTGAGCCAAACTTGCACCTGCTGCGCGTGGAGCCGGGACGACTGGTGCCGCTCGATGCACTGGAGCTAAAGCGCGACAGTCAGCGAGAGCAGGTGTTTTCGTTTGCGGTGCTGGCGGTCGATCGTCCAATCGGCAAGACGCTGTGGGTCAGCACGCAAGAAGGGCTGGTCTGGCAGGTCCTTGTGGTCGACGAAAAGCTGCGGCGCTGGGGATCTGTTTCGGTCTCAAGTGGCGTCGGAACTGCGTTATTCTATGACAAAGAGCGACAACTACTTGTTGCGGTGGGGCACGAGGCAACGGTACTAAGGGTCCCCTAAACATGACGGCGCTCCGCATCACCCGATGGCTGCCAACAACGCGAGCGATGCTCGGACTGTGGGCTCTTGTTTTGTGGACGCTTATGGACGGGGCACACGCGGCCTTTCCAGTGCAAGTCAGCGACGGTGCAGGCCAAGTGGTTCAGCTGGCGAAGAAGCCGCAGCGGATCGTGGTCCTCGGGCCGGCGCTGTATGCGTACATGCTGGTGGACTTGGGCGCGGCGCAGCGGGTGGTCGGAATCACGCAGTCTTCGGACAATCCCGTCGAGGTTCAGTCCGCGCAGCCGCTGGGACAGTCGCTTTTGCCTGACGTCGAGCGCATCATCCAGCTTCAGCCGGACTTGGTGCTCGGGGGAACTGCAGCGACGCACAAGCAGCTCTTGTCGCTCGGGATTGCTTGTTTTGCCGGTGGTCGTGGGGGCCTGCAAGGCAGTCAGGATGTCTTTGCGCTGCTTCGTTCCGTCGGTCAGCTCGTCGAAGGGGACAGCAAGCTGGCGGATCGACTGATCGAACAGACGCAGGCCGAGATGGCTTCGATCGAGTCGAAGCTGCATGGCTCAGCGAAGTCGCGTGTCGCGGTGCTGTACGCAGGTCCGCGCGGAAACCTGTTTGCTGCCGGTGCCGAGACGCCCGAAGACGAGCTGGTCGAGCGCAGCGCCGGGCAGAACGTGTTCGGTCACCTGCGTCACCACAAGCCAGTCAGCGTCGAGGAGCTGATTCGTCAGCAGCCCGATGTGATCTTGATTGATCAAAACCAGCTACCGCTTCTGACGGCGCAGACGGTGCTTCAGAGCATTCCGGCGATGCGCAGTCGGCGCGTGTTCGGCATCAATGCGGCGGTGCATGGCTCGTCGCGGCTGGGTGTGGCGCTGAAGTCGTATGCGCGGCTCATCCATCCTGGCGTGCTTTCGCCGTAGTTGTCGCTGATGTCTCGACCCAACATCGGGCTGTGGGCAACGCTGCTGGCGCTACTTGTCGCGTCGCTGCTTTTGTCCTGCCTTTTGGGTTCGGTCCAGCTTCCGGTGTGGGAACTGGGCGCTGGTCTGTGGGCGCGTCTGCGAGGTCACACCGGCGGAGAATCGCCGCTTCTCACGATCTTTTTCGACGTTCGGTTGCCGAGAGTGCTGCTCGCGATGGTCTGTGGCGCGGCGCTGTCGCTGTCCGGCGGTGTGATGCAGGGCGTGTTTCGCAATCCGCTCGCGGATCCGTTTGTGCTCGGGACAGTGAGCGGAGCGACGCTCGGTGCCGCGCTTGTGGTGCTGTTTCATCACGAAAACACGCTGTGGGCGCTGCCGCTCGGTGCGTTTGCCGGTGCGCTGCTGTCGACGGTGATCTTGCTTTTGGCGTCAGAGCTTCGGCTGTCGCTTTACTTCGATCAAGGCTCGCTGATTCTCGTCGGAGTTGCGCTGGGTTCACTGCTGTCTGCGCTGACGGGAATTGCGCTGTTTGCCAGTCGAACCGATCAGGTCCAGAGCCTGGTCTACTGGCTGTTTGGCAGCTTTGCGATGAGTCAGTGGCCGACGCTGATGCTGGTGACGATCTGTGCGATTCCGACGGCGATCTTGCTGCTTCGGAGCGCGCAGGTGCTTGATCTGCTCTCACTCGGTGACGCGATGGCGGTTCACCTGGGTTTGGATGTGAAACAGCACAAGCGACGGCTGCTGCTTTTGTCGTCGCTGCTGACCGCGCTTGTCGTCGCTGCGTGTGGAACGATTGGCTTTGTCGGGCTGGTGGTTCCGCACATCATGCGCAGGCTGCTGGGTCCGGGTCATCGTCGCTTGCTCGTCGCTGCGATCCTGTTTGGCGGGGCATTTTTACCGCTCTGTGATACGGCGGCGCGTACGCTGCTCGCTCCGATCGAAGTTCCCGTCGGAATTTTGACCTCGCTGGTCGGTGTGCCGTTCTTTTTGTCGCTCTTGCTCCGTCGCTCACGGCTGGGAACGCTGTCATGATCATCGCGAGCGAGCTGGGCTTTTCTTTCGGCGAACGCAGCGTCTTTTCCGACGTGAACCTGGCGCTTCGTCCCGGCGAGCTGCTGGCGCTGATTGGACCAAATGGTGCGGGCAAGACCACGCTGATTCACGTTCTGTCGGGACTGCGACGAGCGACCAGCGGAGCGGTGTGGCTGCAAGACGAGACGCAGCGTGTGGATCTGACCAAGCTCGATCCCGAGTCGCGCGCCCGTCGGCTGGCCGTCGTGGAGCAAGCGGTGGTGCCAGCGTTTGACTTTACCGTCGAAGAGCTGGTCGCGCTCGGTCGCTTTCCGCACCGTCACAAGTCCGTCGATCACGAAGCGATTGTGAAAAAGTCGCTCTCGGACGTCGGTGTGCTCGCGCTGGCTGGTCGTCGCTTCGGGCAGCTCTCGTCTGGCGAACGTCAGCGTGTGCTGCTGGCGCTGGCGCTGTCGCAAGAGCCTCAAGTCCTGCTTCTCGACGAGCCACTTGCGCACCTGGACCCCAAACATCAGGTCGGGCTGCTGTCGCTGATTCGTCGTCTGTCCACCGACGGGCTGACGATCCTGTGGTCGGTTCATGATCTGAACATGGCGCGACAGGCGGATCGGGTGGCGCTGCTGGCGAAAGGGAAGCTGCTGGCGTGCGGTCCGCCGAGCGAAGTGCTGACGGTGCCGCTGCTGGAACAAGCGTATGAGACGCCGCTGTCGCTGGTTGCGACCGGGGATGGAAGTCCGCCGCTGATCGTCTTTGGTCACAACATCTGACGAATCAGCGACGGTGCTGTTACGGGGTGCCGTGCAGGATGAGCGACTCGGGATTGGGCAGGCGCGCGCGCTGACCGACGACGTAGATGTCCGTCTCACCAAGTCCAAAGATCGCGGTCAGTGTCTGGCTGGAATCGGTCTGAAGCTGCGTCGCGGCCAGGCTCTGATCCAGTCGCACGATCAGACCGTTATATCCGACGGCATACGATCGACCCGAGGGAGCCATCCACACGCCGTTGAACTCGTTGTCGCTGGCGTTGATCTTGACCGCCGACCGCCAGCTTCCCGCCGAGTAGCGCACCGCAAAGCCCTTGGAACCGACCGCCACCGCAGCATCGGCGTTGATCGCAGACACCCCAAACAGCGCATCGGCTGTGCCTGGAAACTCCGTCGCGTATTGGTAATTGGTCCAAGCGGTTCCTCGTCGGACGCCGACCCATCCGCGCTGACCGACGGCAAACACGGTTCCGCCTGCGTACGCGACGCCGTAGACGCGATTGCCGATGGGAAGAGCTTGTTCGGACGTCCACGCTCCGTTGCCACCCGTCGCGCCGGTTCGCTTCCAGACCTTGCCGTTTTCACTGCCAGCCCACAGCTCACCCGCCGTGCCACCCGCAGCGACGGACCACACCGTCTCTCCGGTTTGTAGGACAAGTCCTGTCGCGTCGGCGGTCCAGGTTGCTGCGCGTCGCCAGGCACCCGGTGATTCACCGACGGTCCAGGTTCCGTTTCCAGCGAAGCCAGCGACGCCATGAAGGTCCGTTGCCGTCGGAGACGCTTCGGAGCTCCAGTTGGTGGCGCCGCGTGCCAGGATGATGCCGCTTTCTCCGACGGCGAAGGTCTGACCGCTGCCACCGGAAAAGACGCCGTAGAGCATCTGTCGCGGGTTGCCCGTGGCGGATTCTTGCGTCCAGCGCAGCGTCGGTGGCGGTCCTGCCAGATCGGGCATCGTCAGATCCGGCAGCGTGCCTTGATCCACCACAACCGACATGTCATTGACGCCCGCATCGACGGGACTTGCACCTTGTAGCGCGACGGTTGCTGCGATGTGTGCACCGTCTGGCCACGAAAAGTCCGAACCCGTGCTGCCCGAAGCCTGGCTTGTACCTGCGACGAAGCCTGCGACACCGACGGCGGAAATCGTAGCTGACGAAACTCCGTCGGGAGGAAGCACTCGCAGCGTCAGTGGAAGGTCAATGTTGCCGCTGGTGACCCCGACTTTTTTGGCTCCACCGGGAAGCGCCAGCTCGGTTCGTAGCTCGTCGAATGGTCCCTGTCCCACGACGGTCAGCGCAAGACAGCTTCCCGCAACGTCGTCGCAGACTGCCTTTCGTTGACAGCTCACCGTAAGCGTCAGCGCCGAAAGCAGCGCCAGCCGACCCAAAGTTCCTGCTGCAAAACCCGTCATTGCCACGTTACCTCTCGATACGCTGCGGTGGTGGGACGCGACAGACCGACGCCCAGACCGACGCCGAGCGCCACCACTGCAACGCCAGCGCCCGTCCAAAACCACCACTTTTTGTAAAACGGCTTTCCTTCGGACTGACTCGGCTCGCTCGTCGCAACGGACGTCTGTGGAAGCTTGCGCCGTTCTTCGGCAATCGCCGCTTCCACCGATGCGCGATCCGTCGCTGACGGAGAGTCACGCAGGTAGCCTTCGTAGTACTCGATCGCTTTGTCCGGCTGATTGAGCGCCCGATAGGTCAGCGCCAAGTTGTACAGAAACGCCGGGTGAGGCTTGAGCTTGTTGCCTTCCTCAAACGCGGTCGCCGCTTCGGGATAGCGACGGTTTTTGAACAGCTCCGCGCCACGCGCATAGGCCTGCTTGGCCTGTGCATCTGGGTCAGCCGCCGTCGCGTACGCTTCGCTTGGGCCCAGTGCCACGAGCGAAAAAAGAAGCACCACGAAAAGCCGATTGGCAAGCATGCAGCGGAACTTAGCGTTGCCAAGGTGGTTCTGTCACCTACGTTGGTGTTGCTGCCAGAAGCGGAGCGCTATCAGCTTGCGCTAGACTGACAGCTCGAGTACCAGACAAGGTCCAACATGTCGCAGATGGCAGCGCTTCCCCAGTCTCCGTGGTTTTCGGTTGTCGGTGGTCCGCCTCCCGCCGAGGAAGTCTTGCGTGCGGTCATGCTGTCGCTCGTGATGCCGCTCGGTGGACTTGGCATCGGGATGCTACTTCCCGTCGAGTGGCGACTTCCGTTCGCGATTTTGTCGACGGTGGCGATGGTTCCGCTGTTTCTTCTTCTTCGGCTGCGCTGGCGAACGCGTCAGCAGGTGCGCATCTTCGGCAACGTCGTCGAGCATCGCGATGGCGTGCAAGTAACCCGCGTCGCGCTGACAAGAGCGGTGGTATCCGCCGCAGCGGCGCCGCCGGGTGTGCTGGTGATGGTGCTCGATGATGGTCGACAGCAAGTGACGGTGGCGCGACGGGCCGACATGCAAGAGCTGTCGGGGCTGCCGCCGTGCCTGGGTCCCTATCTGGAGCTGGACCCGGAAGACTTCGAGATCATTCGGCTGGCCGCGAATCGGCCTTATGCCGAAGCGTAGCCGTCGCTAGCGCTTGAGCTGAAGCTCGATCGTCGCGTCGTCTAGCTCGACGACAGACTGCACGTCAAACGACGCAAGCTGCGTGGGCTGGATTGACGACTGCGTCTCGCTTTCGACCTGCTGCGACAGGTTGGCCATAGCGCTGGCGGTTGTCTCGTCGGTCGTGATGTAGCCGACGGAGACGCGATCCGACACCTTGCAGCCCGCTTTTTTGCGCAGCTCACCGATGGCGCGCACCACTTCACGGGCAATGCCGCGATCGCGCAGCTCAGGGGTGATCTCGGTGGTGATTCCGACGACCAGACCGTCTTCGGTGCGGGCGGCCAGACCTTCCGCCGACTGCGCAGACAGCAGGATCTCGTCGGACAGAAGCTCGATCGGGCCTTCTGTCGTCGGCATCATCACCGGCTCTTCGGCCAGCACCTTCAGCGCGATCTGCTTGACCTCGGCGGCGGAAAGCTGCGCCATCGCGTCTTGAATCAGCTTCACGCGCTTGCCGAGCTTCTTGCCCAGCTTCGGTAGGTTCGGACGCAGCGTGTAGTGAACCAGCTCCTCGCCTTCCGCCGCGAACGAGACGGTCTCGACGTTGAGCTCCTCGCAGACTTCCTGATGGAAGCGCTCGATGGCTCGTCGCGCCGCCGCCGACGGAACCTGAACCAGCGCGGCCTTGAGTGGCTGCCGTGTCTTCAGGTTCTGATCCTGCCGTGCCGCCCGTCCGAGCGAGACGGCCTTGAGCGCGACTTCCATTTCCGCTCGAAGCTGTTCCGTCTGTGAAAGCAGCGCTTCATCAGCCACCGGCCAGTCCGACAGATGCACCGACAGCGGCGACGACGGATCGACGCGACGCTTGAGGTTTTGCCACAGCTCCTCGGCGATAAACGGCGCAAACGGAGCGACGAGCTGCGCGATCGTCACCAAGCAGGTGTGCAGCGTCTGATAGGCCGCGCGCTTGTCTCGCTCGATGCTGCCGCCGATTTCACCGCCCGGACCGTCGAGGCTCGACCAGAAGCGATCCCGACAGCGACGAACGTACCAGTTGGACAAGATATCGACGAAGTCTGCGATGCCGCGCGCCGACTGGGTGATGTCGTAGCGCTCCAGCCCCGTCGTCGTGTTCTGAATCAGCCGATGCAGCGAGCCCAGGATCCAGCGATCGAGGAGCGGCCTGTCCTCCAGCGGAACTTCCTGCGTCCCGAGTCGATGAAACTCCACCTCGGCGTAGGTGACGTAGAAGCTGTAGCAGTTCCACAGCGTCAGCAAAAACTGGCGCAGCGACTTCTGAACCAGTGCTTGCGAAAATCGTCGAGGCTGTCCCGGCGGAGACGCGGTGTACAGGTAGTAGCGCAGCGCGTCGGCACCCTCGGCGGAAAGCACCGTCCACGGATCGACGATGTTGCCCAGGCGCTTGGACATCTTGCGTCCCTGGTCGTCGAGAATGTGACCCAGCACGATGCAGTTTTCAAACGCCGGACCGCCGTGCAAAAGCACACCGAGCGCATGCAGCGTATAAAACCAGCCTCGGGTCTGATCGACGCCTTCGCTGATGAACGCCGCCGGGAAGAGCTGTCCGAAGCGATCTTTTTGCTCAAACGGATAGTGATGCTGCGCGTACGGCATCGCGCCCGAGTCAAACCAGCAGTCGATGACGTCTCGGATGCGACGACGGGTTCCGCCCGAGCAGCTAGTGCAAGCCCACGACAGCGAGTCGACGTACGGACGATGTAGATCGAAGGCTTCGTCGTGGCTGACGTTTCTGCCGACGCGAGTGGATAGCTCTGCGATGCTGCCGATGCACTCGACGTCGCCGCACTGATCGCAGATCCACAGCGGCAGCGGCGTGCCCCAGTATCGTTCGCGCGAGATGGCCCAGTCGACGTTGTTGCGCAGCCAGTCGCCGAAGCGTCCGTCGCGGATGTGCTCGGGATACCAGCCAATGCGCTGATTTTGCTCGAGGAGCTGCTCTCGCACAGCGGTGGTCTTGATGTACCAGCTCGTCTTGGCGAAGTAGAGCAGCGGCGTGTCACAGCGCCAGCAGAACGGATAGCTGTGGCGAATCCGTCCCGACGACCACAAAAGCCCGCGCTCTTTCAAGTCGCGAATGATCAGCGGATCGGCTTCTTTGAAGAACTTGCCCGCGAACTTGGCCAGCGCAGGCAAGACCATTCCGTCGAGACCGACCGAAAACAGCACCGGCAGCTCGTGACGACGACCGACTTCCAAGTCACCGTATGCGGGCGCGATGTGAACGATGCCGGTTCCTTCGCCTGCTTCGACGGTGGGATCGGTGATCGTGCGATAGGCATTGCTCGTATCGACGGACTGACCGAGCAAGTTGACGTGACAGTCGTAGAGCGGCTGATAGCGCAGACCGACCAGCTTGGCTCCGACGATGTCCGACGCGACGCACTCGAACTTGTGGCCTTTGAGGATTGTCTCGGCCTGGCTCGCGAGCAGGATCAGGTATTCCTCTGGCTTTTTGTCGTCGCCGAGGATGCGATAGCAGCCGTACGTCGCCTTTTCGCTGAGCGCAGCGGCGGTGTTGGCAGCCAGCGTCCACGGTGTCGTCGTCCAGATCATCACCGAGACGTTTCCGTCAGCGGTCACGCCCGGCGCACACGGCAGCGCTTGTCCCGGCAGGAGCCGAAGCCGCACGTACACCGACGGATCTTCGACATCTTCTTTCATGCCTTGACCGGCTTCTGCCTCGGCCAGCGACGTCCCACAGCGCGGACAGTGCTTCGTCACTTTGTAGTCGCGAACAAGCAGGCTCTTGTCCCACAGCGTGCGCAGCAGCGACCAGCAGGTCTCGATGTAGTCGTTGTCGAGCGTGCGATACGGATGCTCGGTATCGACCCAGAACGCGATCCGCTCGGTCAGCTTGTCCCAGTCGCCGATGTAGCGAAACACGCTCTCGCGGCACTGACGGTTAAACTCGGCGATGCCCAGCTCTTCGATCTGCTGTTTGCCGCGCAGTCCGAGCCGCTTTTCGACCTCGACTTCGACGGGAAGACCGTGACAGTCCCAGCCTGCTTTGCGCGGCACCCGATAGCCTCGCATCGTCTTATAGCGAGGAATCACATCTTTGAAGGCCCGCGCGAGGACGTGGTGAATGCCAGGCTTCCCATTTGCCGTCGGTGGTCCTTCATAGAACACAAACAGCGGCTTGGGCTGGCCGGTCCTTGGATCGTGCTCGGCCAGGCTCGCCTCGAAGACGTTGCTCTCTTGCCAAAAGCCGAGGATCTTCTCCTCGAGCTTGGGAAAGCTCTGCTTGGTATCGACGGGATAAAAGGGCGAACTCATGATGGCGCGCAGCATACCCGTTTTTTGCGAAAGTGGAGTCTCCCCGAGCCACCGTCGTTGACACTCCGCGAGACGGTCGCTACCCTCGCTGCGACAAAGATGGCTGTAGCTCGCGACGCAACGCACTCTCCACTGGCGGCACCTCAAGCGGCGATGGTTGGACCGCTGCTGGGACGGCGCTTGCTGATCATCGCGGGCAAAGGCGGCGTCGGTCGCACCACGGTGGCGTGTGCGCTCGGTGCGCTGGCGGCGCGACAAGGAAAGCGCGTGCTGATTGCCCAGACGCGCAGCAAAAACCGCCTGCGAGAGCTGTTCGGCGTCGAGCGTGACTTTTCCGAAGTGGCGCAGGTGCGCGAAAACCTGTGGGCGGTCAACATGACGCCCGAATCGTCGCTGCGTGAGTACGGAATGATGGTCATGCACTCGGCGTTTCTGTATCGGCAGGTGTTCGAGCGCGACGTGGTGCGAGCCTTCCTGCGTGCGGTTCCGGGGCTGTATGACTACGCGATGCTCGGCAAGACCTGGTTTCACACCACCGAGCAGGCGGGCGGCAAGCCGCGCTACGATCTGGTGATTCTCGACGGACCAGCGACGGGACACATCCTGACGCTGCTGCGGATTCCCAAGATCATCCTCGATACGATTCCCGAAGGACCGATGACCGGACCGGCGCGCGACAACTGGAGCTTGCTCACCGATCCGAAGCGCTGTCTGACGGTGCTGACCACGCTTGCGGAAGATCTGCCAGTGACCGAGACGATTCAGCTGGCCCAAGGTCTGCGCGAGCTGTCGCTGCCGCTCGGTCCGGTGGTGGTCAATCGGCTGTATCCGCCGCGTCTACACAGTGGGCTGCCGAAGCTTGCATTCGACGAGCTTCTGCGATCCGATTCCGCGCAGTCCGACGAAGCGCTGGGTCCGGTGCTGCGGGCGGCGCGGCTTCACCGTCAGCGGGCGCAGCTCAACGAACATCACGTCGCGCGGCTCCACAAGTCGCTGCCGCTGCCGCAGCTTCACCTGCCGTATCTGTTTCGGGAATCGTTTGATCGCGCTGCAATCGATGAGCTGGGCGATCGCCTGGAAGGACAGGTCGAAGCGCTCGATCTGTCAAACAAGCCAACGTAAGCTTCCTCGCTTTTTCAAAATCGGCGAAATCCGCCGAAACCCGCCAAAAACGCGCCAAAACTCCAGGTCATGCGCAGTCGCTCGGTGCTCGATTTCTCGACGAGAATTTCGCGCATTGAGCAGTCGTGCGTGACGAGCCATCCCAAAAAGCACAGTGGTTTTGCTGATTTGTAATCAATCATCCATATAATTTTGTGGTTTTTAGTGTGGAAACTGCCGTTGTTTTCACAGTACGCTATCGTCATGGGACCCCGGTCGCTGGCGTGCATGCTCCCTTCGGAGCTGGTGCCGCAGATGCGTGCGCTTGCTGAAACTGTTTTTCGCCTTGTCCGCCGTGACAAGAGCCAGACTGCCGTTCATCTGGTCAGTCGGCTCTTAAGCGAGCTGGATCTTCAGCAGCGAGAGTCGAGCGAGGGCGAACGCGAGCAGCGCGCGTACCTGCTAAACCTTCGCGGCGTCATTTACGCGCAGCGCAACCAAGAACAGACGGCAACAAGTGACCTGCAAGCGGCGCATCAGCAGTCGCCGCAGTGGGCGGTGCCGCTCTACAACCTCGGGCTGGTGCACAAAAAGGCGCGACAGTGGGCGCAGTCGGCAGAGTCGCTGTCGCTGGCGCTTTCGGGCCTGCGCAAGCAAGCGGGACGGCTGACCAGCACCAGTGCGCTGGCGCAAGGCTCGGGGCTCAGTCGGTCGGTGCTGTGGAACCTGGGACTGGCGCAGACGGCGCTGGGCAAGCTCGACGAGGCGCGCTCTTGCTGGCAGGCTTGTGGGCTTCTGTCGGGGCGTCCCGGCGGCGCGGGAGACTTGGGCCTGGCGCAGCTGTCGCTTCCGACGACCGGACCGTATTCTGTCGAGCGAGTCTGGGTGCAGCGGGTCGATCCGGTGCGGGCGCGCATCCTGTCGGTGGTGCGCTACGGTGCGTCGTGTCAGTTTGGCGACGTGGTGCTGTGCGACACCCAAGGTCAAGGCAGCTTCTGCGACGGACTGACCGGCTCTGACGGGGAAGAACAGCTCGCCGAGGAGTCGTCGAACGGCCTGGTCTTCTTGGAGCCAATCGAGTCAGCCGGTTACGCGCTTCACGTCGTGCAAGGTCCGGCGGCGTCTCCGTCGCAGGCGATGTCGCTGACCGAGAGGCTGCGCGAGCACGGTCTGCACATTGAGGTCTGGTCGCTGACGATGCGGCTGCCGGGAACCAGCTCTCCGCCCGAGGGAGAAGATCGCAGCGTGCCGCTCTGTGCGGGCCTGGTGATTCCCGCCGGTCCGATGAAGGAAGCCGTTCCGCTGGGTCCGATTCGTCTGTCCGACGGAGAAATTCCATCCGCACTGCTTCCGAACGATGCGCAGCGCACGGCGGAAAAAGCCGTCTCGGTGTTAAACAATGCAGCGCGCGACCTGGGACTTTCGCTGTTTTCTCCGTCGCTGATGGATGCCGCAGGCGATGAGCTTGGCGCCGCCCGTCATCGTCGTGCGCTTCGTCGCAGCGCGGGTGCGTAGGCTGTCACGTCGTCGCGGGTACGGCTTCGTTCTGCCCTCCGCATCTTTCCCAGCACATCCGACGAAAAGGCACTTGGCCGCGCCACCAGCTTCGCGCTAGGTTCCAAGCTCTCACGAGGGAACCATGTCGAAGGCTCTGCCGTTTGTCACGTCACTCGGGCTGCTTGCGCTTTCACTGTCTGGCTGCGACAGCAGCTACGGCGAAGACTTTCCCACCACCGCCATCATGAACGGCGGCGACTGGCGCGACGAGGTGATCTACCAAGTCATCATCGATCGCTTTGCCGACGGTGACATCAACAACAACCATCGCGTCTTACCGAGCGCACTCGGACGCTACCAAGGCGGCGACTGGCAAGGCGTCATCGATCACCTCGACTACTTGGACTCTCTTGGTGTCACGACGCTGTGGATCTCGCCGATCGTCAAGAACATCGACTACGACGCGGGCTTCGACGGCTATCACGGCTACTGGACGCAGTCGTTTACGAAGATCAGCCCGCACTTTGGATCGCCGGCCAAGCTGCGCGAGCTGGTCGACAAAGCCCACCAGCACAAGATGAAGGTGGTGCTCGACATCGTGACGAACCACGTCGGACAGCTGTTTTATTACGACATCAACGGCAACGGACAGCCCGACGAGATTGTGACGGGATCCCAGTCGCTCGATAGCGTGGATCCGCTGGCTCGGCTGACGCGCGCCGACGAATACGATCCCGACTTTGACCGTCGTGGCGTGCAGGGACAAAACGGACTGGGACCGGCGGGACCGGCGAACGTTCGCTTCCTCAACATGCCGGAAATCAACCGTGTCGTGCCCGATCCGATTCGCTTTGGCGAGGGCGACGACGATGTGCTCGATTTCGCGCAGCCCTTTGTCTACAACCGTCGCGGTCGCGTCACAAACTACGATCGCTGGGAACAGCTGACGACGGGCGACTTCCCCGGTGGACTGAAAGACCTCGACACCCGACGCACCGACGTCCGACGCGGCCTGGTTCGTGCCTTTGCCGAGATGATCCGTCGCTACGACTTCGACGGCTTTCGCATCGACACGCTCAAGCACGTCGAGCACGAGTTTTGGCAGGACTTCGCGCCGCAGATTCGCAAGTTCGTCCACGGCGAGCAGTCGATCTACGGTGTGCCGCCGCTTTCGCAGCCGAAGAAAAACTGGTTCATGTTCGGGGAAGCCTTCGACGGTGACGATCCGCTGCTCGGCGAGTTTACCTATAACAACGAAGTGGACTCGGTCTTTTACTTTTCGCAAAAGTTCCAGGTCTATCAAGACACCGTCAAGTGCAGCGGTCCGACGAGCAAGACCGCGCGGCTGTGGAACGATCGACTGCGCTTTGACACCGCGACGATGACGCCAGCGGTTCACGGGCAGTATCGCAACCAAGGACGCTTCCGCACCGTCGATGGAGACTCTCTGCCCGATCCTGTTGCAGGCAAGCCGATCTACAACCAGACGGCGATTCCCGGTGGTGCCGTCGACAGCCAAGGCGTGGGCATTGCGCCGTCGAAGCTGCTCGTCAACTTCCTGGACAACCACGACGTGTCGCGCTTTCTGTCGCCGATCGATGGCTGTTATGTCGATGCGACGGAGGCTCGTCGACGCTTGCACAATGCCGTGTCGCTGCTGTTCACCCAAGACGGCATTCCCTGCATCTACTACGGCACCGAGCAGGACTACGCGGGCGGCAACGATCCAGCCAACCGCGAGCGCATGTTCGACACCGTGCTCGACAACATCTATCGCGGCGCGTCCACCACCCAGCGCGAGACGATGAACCAGTCCGGCTTTTCAACCGACGGAGACACCTTCAAGTGGATCTCTCGGCTGGCTGCGCTGCGCAAATCGTCCGACGTGCTTCGTCGCGGCGATCTGAAAGTGACCTGGGCCACCGACCGCACCGGCAGTGAGTCCGACGCGGGCATCTTGGCCTTCACGCGCAGCTACAACGGCAAGACCGCGCTCATCGTCACCAACGTCCACAACAGCCAGACCAGCGTCACCGAGTTTTCCGGCGCGCAGATGAAGGTTCCGTTTTCGTCGGGCAAGCTGGTCGATGTGCTCGCGGACCCGCTCGATACCACGAAGGAATCGACGTACACGGTGCCTGCGTCGGGAACGCTGTCGGTGCGCGTGTCATCGCGTGCGACCAAGGTGCTGATGCCCGAAGCCGACGCCAAAGCAGTGCTAGATGCGCTCGCGAGAAAGTAACAGCGACTCGACATCGAGCAAGGTGTCGACGAGCTGGTGTGCGTGCGACTGATCCTGTCCGTAGCGATTTCCGACGCGCACACCGATGCAGTGCATGCCCGCGCTGCGTGCTGACTGAATCCCTGCCGTCGAGTCTTCAATCGCCACACACTGCTGCGGGCTGACCCCGAGCGCCTGCGCGGCCTGCTGATACGGAATCGGCGAAGGCTTTCCTTGTGGATATTCCCCGGCGCACAGCGTCACGGCAAAGCAGTCGGTGATGCCCAGCGCTTCCAGCATCAGGTTCGCTTCCGACCGCGTCGAGCCCGTCACGAGCGCACACGGCCAGCGTGACGACAGCTTGCGCACCACTTCTTTGGCGCCGGGTAGCTCTCCCGCACCGTTGCGCGCAAACAGCGTCACCCGCGCCGCGAACACTGCTTCTTCCAGCTCTTTGCTGGACCACGGCAGGCCGCCACCGGCTTTGATGAACGCATAGATTTCGCCAAAGCCATGACCGACGACAAAGTCGCGCTCTTTGGCCGAAAGCCGTCGTCCGAGCGGCTCCATCGCCAGCTCAAACGCATCCGCTGCTTCACCCTCGCTGTCCACCAGCGTGCCATCCAAATCGAAACAAACTGCCGCGATTGCTTCGCCCATGCCCATCCTGCGCTTTGCTGTTGCTGCTGCGGTCTTTGCTTCGACGCTGCGAGCCATTTGGCGTGACAGTCGAAGCGCTCATCACACTAAACCGTGCGCGAAAGAGTCCAAAAATTTGTTATCTATTTGCCGCGCTGACTCCTCGGCCCGAGTGGCGAAATAGGTAAACGCAGAGGACTTAAAATCCTTAGCCGTAA
>CALMML010000478.1 GCA_937868485.1 uncultured Myxococcales bacterium
TCGATGCCGCAAGCTGGTCGCGTCAGGACAGGCTGCGCGTGCAGTTTGAGAGTCCTTCCTTTTCAGTCGGTGTCGCGTACGGTGTGCATCCCCAGATCGCTGCGTCGTTGTCGTCCTCGCAGCTGGATGAACAGCTTGCGCAGCTTCGATTGGCCGTCCGTGGACAGCTTTCGTGCGACGGAGTGGTGCTTCAGGCGGCGCATGCCATCGGGGAACTGGGACTCGATGCCTCTTCCGAACAGATGCGCGCGGCGCTGCCTGTGCAAGAGCGAGCGTTTCGGGCGCAGCTGGCGCTCAGTCGAGAGCTGAACGTACCGATTGTGCTGCACATCTTGCGAACGCATCCGGCGACGCTGCGCATCCTCAAGTCAGACGGAATTCCGCGCGCGTCGGGTGTGGTTCATTCGTTTGGTGGCTCGGCGGAGCTGTGTAAGGAATACGTGGCGCTTGGCCTGTCGATTTCGTTCGCGGGTGGGATCACGCTGGAACATGCTCCTCGTCTGAGCGCGGCTGCGCAGGTGGTTCCGCTCGGTCGGTTACTCGTCGAGACGGATGCGCCCGATCAGACGCCGCTTTCGCTTCGTCCAGCGCGCTGTGAGCCCGCGTTTGTGTCCGCCGTGATTGCCAAGCTGGCGCAGCTTCGTGGGGAGACAGCGCTTGCGATTGCGAAGGCAAGTGAAGAAAATGCGCGCCGCTTGTTTCGACTGCCGATGCCTTCCAAGTCGTCGCGCAGCGGCTGAATCAATCGACTTGCAAAGACGCAGAGGCAGATGGAACCGCACGCGCACATTCCTGGCTCACTGGCTGCTTCCGAATCCGAAGAGGGAGAGACTCGCTATCGCCTGCACCGGCGCTTCGATCGAATGGGACGGCTGGTCGGCGATCAGCAGATGGAGCGACTGTTTGCCTCGCACGTCGTGGTGATTGGCCTGGGCGGCGTTGGATCGTTTGCGGCGGAGTCACTGCTGCGAAGTGGCGTCGGACGGCTGACGTTGGTCGACTTCGATCGGGTGTGCGTCACAAACTCAAATCGGCAGCTTCAGGCGATGCGCGGAACGGTGGGCAAGCTCAAGGCGCAGGTGCTGGCGGATCGACTGCGCTTGGTCAATCCGCAGGCCGAGATCGAAGTGGTGGCGCGCTTTTATGACGCAGCGACGAGCGAGCTGATCCTCGACCGTCAGCCGAAGCCGGACTTTGTGATCGATGCGATCGACAACATCACCGCCAAGTGTCACTTGATCGCGGCGTGTACGCACAAAGGGCTGCCGCTGGTCAGCTCGATGGGCGCGGCGGGACGGTTTGATCCGACGTCGCTGCGCATCGAAGATCTGGCCGAGACGCGGATCGATCCGATGGCGCAAGAAGTTCGCAAGATCCTGCGCACCAAGTACGGCTTTCCGGCGGAAGGTGCGTTCGGTGTGAGCGCGGTCTATTCGGTCGAGCGTCCCAAAGAGCCAGTGGACCTACACTACGACGACGGGCTCGGCTTTTCGTGTGTGTGTCCCGGCGGCAAAAACGAACATCACTCGTGTGAAGAGCGACGACTCATCTACGGAACCGCGAGCTATGTAACGGGCAGCTTCGGTCTGTTCTGCGCCAGCGTCGCGGTCAATGCGCTGTCGGGTCTTCGACCGATGTAGGGTTCGCTCGCTGAGCTGCGGCAGAGCTTGTCTCTCCCGGTGCTTTCCGCGCGGTGATAGAGTTCCTGCATGCGCGTCCTAGTCATCATCGATCCGCCCAGTTCGTTGCGACCTCGTTCGGATACGTCGGTTGCAATCATGGATGAGTGCTTGCTGCGTGGGCACTCGGTGTTTGTGTGCGAGCCGCAGGACTTGTCGCTGCGAGACAATCGGCCCTTTGCGGACGTCCAAGCGGTGCAGGCGGTCAGTCGGGAAACGGCTCCGGCGGTGACGGTGGCAAGCGGGACCGAGCAGCTGCCTCTTTCGCACTTTCACGCCGTGCTGATGCGCAAAGATCCGCCGTTTGATGCGACGTACCTTCAGTCGACGCAGATCCTGGAATACGCGCGGGGCCAGACGTTTTTGATGAACGATCCGCGTGGTCTGCGTGAGGCGAACGAGAAGCTCTACATCTTCCGCTTCCCGGACCTTATCGCCGACACGATCGTGACGCGCAAAATGGATGAAATCCGCGCGTTTCAGGCCAAGCTCGGCTGCGACATCGTCGTCAAGCCCATCGATGGCTTCGGCGGATCGGCGGTGTTTCGTCTGCGCGCAGGCGACAGCAACGTGAGCGCCATCTTGGAAGTGTCGACGCACGGTGGAAAGCGCTGGGTGATGGCGCAGCGCTACCTTCCCGAAGGCAAGCAGGGCGACAAGCGGATTCATCTGCTCGGTGGTGAGCCGGTCGGCTGGCTGTGGCGGGTTCCTGCGGGAGACGACATTCGCGCAAACCTGGCGGCGGGCGGTACGGCGCATGCCACGGAGCTGACGGCGCGTGATCGCGAGATCTGTGCGCGGCTCAAGCCACACCTGATTGCCGACGGTCTGCACTTTGTGGGCATCGACATCATCGGCAACTACCTGCTGGAAGTGAACGTGACGTCGCCAACGGGCGTGCAGGCAGTGAGTCGGCTGTATAACACCCGTCTCGAAGGCAAGCTCGTCGATTACATCGAGTCTCACGCGCCGCGCATCGACTGACACGTTGGTTCGCTGGATTCGAGGGATTTCGGCTGGATTGGGCCAAATTCGGGGGAACTTGGCTGGATTCGGGCGAATTCGCTGCGCGGGCTGGAACGCGTCGCGCGGCGGTGATTAGGCGGGGAAGAACGGCTCGGGCAGCTCTTTGGGCGTCCAGAAGAAGTGGGCGAGGGCGATGAGCGGCAGATACAGAAGACCGCCGATGATCAGAAACTCCGGGGCAAGCTGGAGCAGCGACAGTCCGTAGCCCAGCACCAGCATGACAATCGTCAGCAGGTTCAGGCTCTTGACCTTGATCTTGCCAAACTTGGGCATCCGCCAGCTTGACACCATCAGGTAGCCAAACAGCAGCAGCATCAGCGGATAGTAGTGCGCCAGCGCATCGAGCCGAAGGTCGCCAAGCAGTCGCCAGCCCGGATAGCTCTGTCCTTGCGTCCACGCCGGGTTTCCGTACTTGCAGAGCGTGACAATCGCCATCGCTTGCAGTCCGCCGGAAAAGGTCGTTGGAACACCGAAGAAAAAGTCGGGATTTCCAGCGCTGACGTTAAAGCGAGCCAGTCGCAGCGCGGCACACAGGGTGTACGTCGCGCAGATGAGGCTCAGCGCGATGCCAGCCGGTCCGGTCGACCAGCCGAGATCGGCGTTGTTGTGAAAGAAGCCGTAGACGATCGCTGCCGGACAGAAGCCGTAGTTTAGCAAGTCAGCCAGCGAGTCCATCTGGACGCCGAGCGGGCTCGACGCATTGAGCGCTCTGGCCACATATCCATCGAGCTTATCGGTCAGCGTCGAGTATGCGATCCACCAGCAGCCTTCGACGATGTGTCCTCGTAGTGCCGCCTGGACCGCCATCACGGCGCAGATGATCGACAGCGAGGTCACTGCATTCGGAGCAATGTAGCGCAGCGTCCGTGAAAAGGGACGTGAAGTGGTGCTCTGGGTCAAGGGAACCTCACGGAGAGCGGTCAGGCCCCGTACCGAGGCCGGCGACGGGTAGATGACTGCACGAGTCCTAGCGTTTGCGTTTCCCGGAAGGCTAAACTGCGCCGCGTCATGAAGTCAACACCGCGACCTGGACAAGCAGGCAAAGTTGCGTGGGGCTTTATCGTCTGGCTGGCGGTCTTTGCCGTAGCAGGCGTGGTCTTGTGCATGATTCCTCTGCTGAACGTGCTCGGCTATGAGTCGTCGCTGGTGACGGCGCTGCTGGCCTCGCTGGCGGCGATCGAGCGCGGATCAGCGATCGTTTCGCGGACGCGGCAGCGAATCCGTCCAGCCGATCGCGAGCAGATCGATGGCTCGCCCTTTCGTCGGGTGCTGTCGCTGTGGGGTCAAGCGGTGGTGGCGACGTGGCTGCTGTGTCTGATCCCGCTGCTGCTGCTGCTCGGTAACGGACTGCGGGTGCGAAACTGTAGCTACGGCTCGGGTCTTTTGTTCTTTGCGCTGCTGCCGCTTGGATCGGCGCTGTGTGCGTCGGCGGTTGGGGTGTGCACGGCGCTGTGGGCGAAGACGCGAGGTCGCGCGCTTTTCCTTGGCTATGGTGTGATGCTGGCGTCGCTGCTGTGGGCGGGACTGCGCGGGCTCAACTCGCCGGCGATCTTTGCGTACGATCCGTTCTTTGGGTACTTCCCCGGCGCGCTCTACGACGAGGATGTGCGGGTTCAGTCGGCGCTGTATTTCGCGCGAGGCATGCATGCGCTGTTCATCGGTGCGTCGCTGCTTCTGTCGGCGCGCTGGCTGGGCGGGCAGGATCTGCGGCTGACGGCTCGGACGGCTCCGGGTCGCGCTGGGCTGTTGCTGGCTGGTCTTGTGCTGTGTGGGCTGGGCGCTGGCGTGTATCTGCACGGTGGATCGCTCGGGCTGTACGCGGACGAAGCGTCGCTGATGGAGCGCTTGCCGGGAGAGCTTGTGACCGAGCACTTTGTGCTGCGCTATCGGCCCGGCGGTTCCGTCGAGCGAGATCTGTCGCTGTATGCGCGAGAGCATGAGCTGCGGTATCGGCAGCTTCGCGAGCTGCTCGGGATGGAGCCGATCTGGGAGCCGGGACGGATCGCGCGGCTGCTGGGCCTGCCGTCGAAGCTGTCGCAGCGTCAGCGCTCGGATCGCGGCAAGGTGGTGAGCTACCTGTTTGACTCGGTGGCGGACAAGCGGCGAGCGATGGGCGCGGGCGGAACCTACATTGCGAAGCCGTGGCGCAAAGAGATCTACATCCAGCACGAAGCCTGGCCGCATTCGGTGCTGCGTCATGAGCTGGCTCACGTCTTTGCCGGGGCTGCGGGCGACTGGCTGTTTCATCTGTCGATGACGGGTGTTGTGCCGCAGCTCGGTCTGGTCGAAGGGATTGCCGTCGCGGCGGATCGGCGAAGCAGCGGCAATCTGTCGATTCATCAGTCGGTGCGCGCGATGAAGCAGTCGGGGCTCTTGCCTCCGCTTGCGCAGGTCTTTTCGGGGCTGGGCTTTTGGTCGCTGCCGTCGGGGCGGGCGTATACGGTCGCGGGCTCGTTTGTGCGTTATCTGCTCGCGGAGTTCGGTGCGCCGCCGCTGCTCGCGGTCTATCACGACGGAGGACGACCCAAAGACTTTGCCAAGCACTATGGAATTGCGTTTGCAGAGCTTCAGTCGCGCTGGCTCCAGTTTGTCGAATCACAGCCGCTGGCTTCGTCTGCAAAAGAGGTCGAGCGTGAGCGTCTGCGCCGTCCAGCGGTGTTTCACAAGGTCTGTGCGCATGAAGTGGCGATTCGTCGAGACAAAGCGCGCGAGCTTCTGGCGCACGGTCGGGACGCGGAGGCCATTTCGCTGCTTCAGTCGGTGTGTCGTGATGATCCGGGCGAGCCGGGCTATCTGTTTGAGCTCAGCGATGTGCTTCAGCAGACGGAGCAGTACGACGAGGCCGAAGCGGTGGCGCTGCGAGCGATGGCTCATCCAGCGACGACATCGGCGCTGCGGGCTCGGCTGACTGCGCGGCTGGGCGACATGGCGGTGCTCAAAGGTCAGCTCGATGAAGCGCGGAAGCACTATGACGAGGCGGTGAAGCTGCCGCTCGACGAAGGGACGGCGCGTTCGGTGTCGGCGCGGCGGCTCGCGATTGATCTCCCGGATGCGGGGCCGCTTCTGCTCAAGGTGCTGGTCGGTGGTCCGAAGCAGACGCGAGGGCTGCGCAAAGAAGAGCGAAACGATGTGCAGAGCGTCTATTGGCTGACGCAGGCGGCGGCGCAGCAGCCATCGGCGGGACTGGTTCGCTATGTGCTCGGACGGCTGTTGTTTCAGCGCGGAGGCTATGCCGAAGCGATCGTAGAGCTTACGCGCAGCCTCGAGCTGGGACTTTCAGATGCGCGGTTTGTCTACCAAGCGAACCTGCTGCTTGGCGAGGCGCAGCTTCTGCTTGGGCAAGGATCGGCGGCGCAACAGACGTTTTCGCGCATGCTGACGAGCCTTGGATCCGACGAAGAAGACAAGCGCACCGAGGTGACGGACTTTATCGAGCGAGCGCGACACTGGGACAGCTTGTGAGCGCAGATTGACATTGCGCAGTGGGCGGGCTAAGTCGAGGCGTGCTCGATGAAGTGCCAGTCAGCGACGGAAGCGAACCCTTCCGTGATGCGGTTGTAGATCCTCTGCTGCGTGGTCTGTCAGACGAGCAGCAACGGGCTGTGCTGGCTCCTGCGGGTCCGCTGCTGATTCTGGCGGGCGCTGGCTCGGGCAAGACGCGGACGCTGCTGCATCGGGTGGCCCACGTATTGCGCCAAGGTCTGTCGTGCGATCGGGTGCTGCTCGTGACGTTTACCAATCATGCGGCGCGACAGATGCGCGATCGGCTTCAGCTGCTCCAGCGTCAGCCGGTTGTGCAGATGTGGGCGGGGACGTTTCATCGCTTGGCGCTGCGGGCACTGCGACTCTACGGGCAGCACATCGGGCTGTCGCCGCGCTCGGGGGTGATTGACCACGCCGACGCGGTGGATCTGTTCGCGAGCTGTCTGCATGAGCAACGGTCGACGCTGCCTGCGGACCTGCCGCGACCGCTGTACTTGCACTCGCTGCTTTCGCTGTCGGTGGCCACCGAAGAGTCGCTGGAATCAGTGCTGTCGTCGCGTGCGCCCGAGCTGCTCGGTCACTTGCCGCTCTTTTCGCAGGTCTGTGATCGCTACAGCGTGCTGAAGGTGCGGATGGGGCTGCTCGACTTCGATGATCTGCTGCTTGCGTGGCGACTGCTGCTGTGTGACAGCCGAGAAGTACGCGAGCGTTTTCAGAGCCAGTTTCAGCATGTCTTCGTCGATGAATACCAAGATGTGAGCCCGCTTCAGAGCATCATTGCCGACGAGCTGGCCGGTGGATATCGCAGCCTCACGGTGGTCGGCGACGATGCGCAGTCGATCTATCGGTTTCGAGGCGCGGACTTGCGGGCGATTCATTCCTTTGCGCTGCGCTGGCCCGACGCACAGCGGGTTCATCTGTCGGTGAACTATCGCTGTCAGCCGGACATTGTGGCGCTGTCGAATCGCTGTCTGCTGGCGACGCCGACAGGTCAGCTGTTGCCGCGACCTCCGATGCGAGCGCAAGAAAGTCCGTCGCTGTCGCTGCGTCCAGCGGTGGTTCATGTGCCGGACGCGCGCGTGCAAGCCGCGTTTGTGCTGTCGCGTATCGTCGAGCTGCGTCAAGCTGGGCAGCCTCTGTCGGACATCGCGGTGCTGTATCGTCATCACCGTCACGCGCGCGAGCTGCAAGCTGAGCTGCTGCGGGCGGGCATTCCGTACGCGCTGCGCTCGGGACGACGGCTGATCGAGCAAGCGCACGTCAAAGATGTGCTGGCGCTGCTACGCATTGCGAACGATCCGCGTGACGAGCTGTCGTGGTCGCGTGCGCTGCGTCAGGTGGCGGGACTCGGAGATCAGGGACGCGCGCTGGTCCTGCACGGGCTGAAGCGACAAATCGAACACGGAGAGTCGCCGAGCCTGCTGCGGATTGCTGGGGTGCGAAAGTCGGCGCAAGCGGGGCTGCTTCGTCTGGATTCGCTGTTGTCCGAGCTGTTTCGACTGCGAAGCGAAGCGAGTCAGCCTGGTTTTGCGCTCAGTCAGCTTCCGGCGCGGCTGATCCAGCTGATCGTCGAGCGTCACTATCGCGAGCACGCGCTTTTACACTTTGCGGATGCCGAGCTTCGTCTGCGCGATCTGCGGCTGCTCACCGAGACGGTGTCAAGTGAGAGCCATCATGCCGTGATGCAGAGTGCGCTGCCGCTGCCGGGGGACGGAGCGCAGACGGCACTCGGGGATTTTTTGTGCGCGCTCACGATGGGCGAAGACTCGTCGCAACAGCCCGAAGAGAAGGTCATTTTATCGTCGGTGCATCAGTCCAAAGGACTGGAATGGAACACGGTGTTTGTGCTGTGGCTGGCCGAAGGACATTTTCCGTCGGCGACGGCGCTGTCTGAAGATGATGAAGATCTCGGCAGCGGCGGGGAAGCCGAAGAGCGTCGACTGTTCTACGTCGCGATTACGCGGGCGCGGCGCGAGCTGTACTTGTGCTGTCCGGGCTCGGCGGTGACGCAAGGTGCGCTGCGGGTGTCGCGCTATGTCGGAGAGCTGTGTGGCAGCGATCCGCTGTGTGAGCGCTGGTCGGTGAGCGCACAGCCACGATAGACTAGAGAGCGCATGCGTCCTTCGACCATCGTTGCGATCAAGGTTGTGCTGCTCGTGCTGCTGCTGGCACCGCTCGGACAGCTTGGGTTTCAGGCTTGGCAGAGCATTTCCGGGGTCGGTGACGGGCTCGGCGTCAATCCGATCGAGCGGCTGACGCATCGCACCGGCGAGCTTTCGCTGTACTGTCTGCTTTTGTCGCTTGCGGTGACGCCGCTGCGACTTCTGACCGGGCGCGCGGTGCTGACGCGGTTTCGGCGGCTGATTGGCCTGGTGTCGTTCGCGTATGCGGTGCTGCAGCTGGGGGGGTACATCCTCGATCGCTGGGTTGGCGAAGAGGGCTTCAGCCTGCCTTACGTCGGGAAAGACATTGCCAAGCGGCCCTACATC
>CALMML010000479.1 GCA_937868485.1 uncultured Myxococcales bacterium
GCCTGCGATGGAAGGTGTCAAGCGGCGCGCACGAAGCAGGAATCCGATGACAGAACGGGATCTAAAAGATCATCAGCATGAGCGGCTTTCCCAGCAGTGAAAAGCCGATGTGAACATGAGACCAGAGCGACAGACCCGCGCCTCCCAGCAGGATCAGCCACAGTCCAGAGACTGCGGGAAGGAGCTTCGGGAGCAGGACGCGCACAGACGCGGGCAGCATCGCAAACAGACGTGGAAGCTGCGTAGAAACAAGCAGGACCGGAGTGGTCAGGACCACAAGCAGCAGCATCACCAGCGCTCCGTGAAGTGGTGATCCGGTGAGCGCAGCTTGCGACAGAACCCAGGCAGGAATCATGCACGGAAGGAATCCCATCAGGGCTCCCAGGGCAAGCTCTCGCAGGGGATGCTGACTGGCGAGCAGAGGCAGCAGGGCGCGACGGCTGTAGGACAGGACGCGCGTGATGATCGGCGTGTTCGATTCAGTCTGTGGAGCCGTGCGGATTACAACGAGCGGAGTCGTCTGCTGGGAGAGCTGTCGCAGCGCATAGCCAAGGAGCGCAGTGCCGCCAAACAGAGCCAGAACAGAGGCCGCCAGCGTCGTAACCTGAGCGAGTCCAGCACCGATGAGACCGGCCAGTCCGCCCAGCCATGCATAGGTCAGTCCGCGACCTGCTTGATAGGACAGGACACCGAGCACTCCGCGCCAGCGACTGCGACCGCGCAACACGCCTGCGATGTCGAAGCCAGAAAGCAGCGGACCGCACATCCCGATGCAGTGGATGCTGGTCCACAGAACACCGAGTCCCAGCACCTGGGCATATGCGGAAGGAAGGATCATCAGTTGTGGTTGGGATTGTGGTTCGGGCCGGTCAGCGCGGCATCAATCTGACGGGATGTCTTCGACGCAGAGTCCGTGACTTCCAAGCGAACACGGATTCCTGGCTTGAACGCAGCGCGCGGAATCGACGCAATCACCGGCACTTCCATGCTTCCCAGCGATTCCAAGGAAACGGAAGGCTGCGGAATGATAAGCTCCAGCGGCGGTTCGGACAGGCTCTTCAGCGTCAGTACGGTCGGCGTGGCGTTCTTGTTGATCAGGTGAACCACAAGCTGGTTGCGCACCACTTCCCCATCAATCACAAAGGATGCGCCGCGTGCGTGTAGGAGGTTCGATTCAAACGCAGTGTGACGGATAAACAGCGTCGTAGACACCGTCAGTCCCAGCAGTCCCAGCGCCAGGTACAGATACAGCCGAGGCCGTAGGAATCGCTTCTGTCCACCTTGTAGCGCGCGCTCTGAGTCGTAGCGAATCAGTCCTTTGTTTCGTCCTAGCTTCACCATGATCTCATCGCACGCATCAATGCAGCCCGCGCAGCCAATGCATTCCATTTGCAGTCCGTTGCGGATGTCGATTCCGGTGGGACAGACCGATACGCAGCGACGACAATCCACACAGTCTCCGACCCCTTGCTGGTGCGCTTTTCCGCGTGGCTCTCCGCGCTTGCGATCGTAGCCAATCACCACGGTATCGGGATCTTGCATGACGGACTGAAGTCGACCGTACGGACAGACGATGAGGCAGAGCTGCTCGCGGAACCAGAAGAAGTTCCAGTACAGAATCACCGTCATCACCACGCCCCACAGAAACGTCGACAGGTGCGCGGACGGACCTTCTTTGATCATCCGCAGCAGCTTTTCCGCAGATACAAAGTACGCCAAAAACAGATGCGCCAGGACGTAGGCCACGATCGCGTAGATCAGGTGCTTGGCACTTTTGCGCAGAAACTTTTCCAGCGTCATCGGACCGCGCGCCATCGCTTCGCGTTTGCTGGCAGGACCTTCGATGAGCCGCTCAATTCGACGGAACACACCTTCCAAAAACACCGTCTGCGGACAGGCCCAGCCGCACCACACGCGACCGAACAGCGCAGCCAGCAGAATCAAGGAAAAGCCGATTCCGGTCAGGATGAAAAAGGCCAGATAGAGATCCTGCGCATTGAACACGCGACCAAACAGAAAGAAGCGTCGCGCGGCAATGTCTAGGAAGACCGCAGGATGGCCTCCTACCGTGATCCAGGGAAGCGAGACATAGACCGCAATCAGGACCATAAACACCCAAGGACGCAGGTCTGTGAAGCGACCGGAAACCTCAGCCGGATAGATGTAACGACGGCTGCCTTGCTCGTCGAGCATATGCAGCTTATCAAGAGTGGGATCTTGCCGCTTCATGGTACTTGCCTCCTTTCACACCAAACACACACACCGAGTCTGTCTGTGAGTCATCGATCGCGTGCGCGAGACATCGGAATGCTGCTGCGTCTCGCGCTGTGGATTACTGCGCTGCTTTGACGGGCTCACCTTGCTCTGTGACACCCTGTGGCGCTTTTCCGGGAACTTCCGTTGCACGCAGGCTCAGCACAAATGCAGTTACGTCTTGTACTTTGGATGCGCCGAGCACCGTGCGCCATGCCGGCATTCCTTTTTCCAAGATGCCGGTGCCAATCACTTGATAGGCATCCTTGGCTTTGGCTCCGTGCAGGAAGTACTTGTCCGTGAGGTTCGGACCGACGACTCCCTGACCGCGATCACCGTGACAGGCCAAGCAGTTCTGCTTAAAGATCGCAGCGCCCCGTTCCAGCGCGGCGGTGTCTTTTGACAGCGCAACCAGCTGCTCTTCCGTGACGCCCTTTCCTTGTGCTTCGAGCGCGGCTTGCTTTTTGTCTTCTTCCTTCTTCGCTTGATCGATCTCTTTTTGGTACGCCGCCATCGGGGACTCTCCCGTCTGCGACGTGTGGTAATAGAACCAGTAACCGAACGTGAAGATGATCGTTCCGTACAGCGTCACCAGCCACCAGCGCGGCAGCGGGTTGTCAAACTCGCGGATTCCGTCGTAGTCGTGACCTGTCTCTACATCACCACCCGCAGCCGTTCCGGGGCTCGCGGGCGTACTGGCATTGTCTAGGCCGCTCATGACTTACACTCCTTGCACCGACTTGTGTGAGGCCGAAACCAGCTGCGAGTCGATCTTCACCTCGCCGTCCTCTCCCAGGGGAAGCTGCGACATGTGATCAAACTCTGCCCGCTTCTGTGAACGATACGTTGCCAGCACCACGGCCACAAACGTGGCCACAAATGCCAGCATCGCGATGATCGGAAGCAGCAGGACTCCTTTTTGGATGAAGTACTCGTGGTACATGGTCCGGGCTCCTTACTTGCTTGCCGTCTGAGCGGCTGGCTTCCCAAGGCGTTGTAGGTAGGCAATCAGCGCGACCATCTGACTGTCCCAATCGACCGCGATTCCCTGCTTGCTCAGCTCTTCTGCGATCGCTTTGCCCTGCTTTTCCAGCGTCAGCGTTCCTTGTCCGATGTCCTGCGCAGAGTACGGAACACCGAGCGTCTTCATCGCGTTCATCTTGATCGCGGTATCACCGACATCGATCTTGCTCTTCGCAAGGAATGCGTAGGACGGCATATTCGATCCCTGCGAGGTCGATCGCGGATCCAGCAGGTGCTGGTAGTGCCACTGATGACTGTACTTGCCACCGACGCGATGCAGGTCCGGTCCGGTGCGCTTGCTGCCCCACTGGAACGGGTGATCGTAGATGAACTCTCCTGCGGTGCTGGGATCGCCGTAGCGCAGCTTTTCACTGCGGAACGGACGCACCATCTGACTGTGACAGACATAGCAGCCTTCGCGAACGTAGATGTCTCGTCCGTGCAGCTCCAGTGGCTGATACGGCTGCTGAATCGCTCCGGTGAGCGGCACTGCGCGATCGACCACAATCGTCGGCAGAATCTCTGCAACACCACCGATAAGGACTGCAATCAGCACCAGCGCGGTAAAGATCAGCGAGCGTCCTTCCAGCGTGCGATGCAGGTTCAGTCGTCCGCTCTGATCACGCTTGCTGGCATAGGAAAACCACATCGCAACCGTGAATCCCGACAGCAGCGTCACGACCGGAATCCAGACTTTCACCGAGTCGATGAGGAAGAACGCAGCCATCGCAACCAGCGCGAGCACCGACAGCAGCAGTGGACGCGAAAACAGAATCGCCTGCCACGGAACTTCCTTGCCGGGCTCCTCATCCTTTTCCACCACCGTGATGCTGCTTTCCACAGGGCTTCCCGCCGAGATCGTCTTGGCCAGGTTGACCAGCATCAGGATAAATCCTGTCAGGTACAGCGTTCCGCCGACCATGCGCGTCAGGTACATCGGACGAATCGCAATCAGCGTCTCAACAAAGCTCGGATACAGCAGCGCGCCTTCGTCGCTCATGGCCTTCCACATAAGACCTTGGGTCACACCGCTCACCCACATCGAGATGGTGTAGAGCAGGATTCCTACTGTCGAAGTCCAGAAGTGCAGATCCGCCAGCAGCTTCGAGTGAAGCGGACGATTCCACAGCTTGGGAACCAGGAAGTAGAACATTCCGGCAGCCATAAAGCCGTTCCAACCGAGCGCTCCGGTGTGAACGTGACCGATGATCCAGTCGGTGTAGTGCGCAAGTCCAGAGACGCTCTTGATCGACAGCAGCGGTCCTTCAAACGTTGCCATTCCGTAGAACGTCACACCGGCAATCAGGAACTTGATCACCGGCTCTCCGCGCAGCTTGTTCCAGGCTCCGCGCAGCGTCAAAAGACCGTTGATCATTCCGCCCCACGAAGGAGCCCACAGCATCAGCGAAAACACCATTCCCATCGACTGCGCCCAGTCCGGCAGCGCGGTGTACA
>CALMML010000480.1 GCA_937868485.1 uncultured Myxococcales bacterium
CGTTCGCTCCATCTATGGAGTTCACGAATCAAACTCCATTCTGGGAGCGCTCGCTCGACACCAGAAACTTGCCCAAGCGGCACAAGAGCTGCTCAATGGCTCTGTTTATGTGTACCAGAGCAAGATCAACATCAAAGACGCCTTTGATGGCGACGTCTGGGACTGGCATCAAGACTACATCTACTGGAAAAATGAAGATGGAATGCCCTCTTCATCTGTTCTGACTGCGGCGCTGTTTCTGGACGATATCACTGAATTCAACAGCCCAGTGATTATGATTCCAGGGTCACATAGACACGGTGTGACATCGGTTGATGTGCTAAATGGAAAGCCGGCTGAGTATCAAAATGGTCCGGCTTGGATATCGAATCTGACCGCGCGTCTGAAGTATACCGTGGACCGAGGTACGCTGGCGGATCAAGTCAACAAGAACGGGATGGTCGCTGAAAAAGGAAGGGCTGGTAGCGTTCTATTCTTTGATGGCAATGTGATTCACGCATCACAGCCGAACATCTCTCCGCATTCACGAACGCTACTGCTTTATACCTATAATCGAGTCGACAATGCGCCACCCCCTACGGCGCTGCATCGACCGAACTTCTTGGCCAGCCGCAACAGTACGCCCATTCAGCTGCTCTCTAGCGACATTAGAGAGCTTGCTCCGAATCTTCTCTAAATCAACACATCTCTACGCACTGAGAGGGAATCTGTGATGCACCGTACGGGTTCAGGGAATCCTATTGCCTATTCGGAAGGTACAGCAGCCGGTTCGGGAGGTGTTGCCGCCGTGCCGCGCGACCAGGGGACCAGCCGCCACGAAGCAATCGGAGGCTGCGCGCTTACTGCCGTCGCCGCCGTGCGCCTACGTGGTCGCTGTGACGTGACACGGTTACAGCAGGCGATGAAGAGCCTGGCTGCGCATCATCCTCTCTTGTGCGAATCAACGATTCAGAAGCGACTGCCCTCGCAGGTAGAGCTTCTCGCACTATCCAGCAGTGAGCCAGCCGCAATCGAGCAGGGCATCCGGGCTTGGCTGACTTGTGGTGACCAGACCCATCGGGAATCGTCCCAGGCACCGCTGTGGCGCATCTGTGTACTGGATACGCCGGAGCAGCCCGTTCTGTTGCTGGCTGCGCAGCCAATCCTGTGTGGCGGCAGTACAAATGGAACGGCGCTGCTGCGGGCGCTGCTTGCGGAATACGAGGGGCGGCCCGCCGTGCAGTCCGGTGACACCATGCGCACCGCGTCGACTGCGCAGCGAACCGCGCTGTTTGAAAGCTGGCTGGCGAGCGCGCCTCCGCTGCTGGACTTGCCGACGGACGAGGCGAGGACGAGGCGCACGATCCACAGGGCCGAGGTCATCGAGCGCGAGCTTCCGGCATCACTGTGGCACGCGCTGACCGATCACAGCCGGATGGTGAACGTAGAGCGCCCGCTGCTCTTGCAAGTCGCGCTGCACGCGCTGCTGCATCGCTACAGCGGACAGAGCGATCTGATCACGGCGATCCAGCTTCCCGCGCCGTCGGACACGGTCTCTGTTGCTGATCCGGGACTGCTGCTGCTACGCAGTCATGTGGAAGAGGACACAACGCTCTTTGCACTGACGGAAAAGATGCAGCAAGATCTGGCACTTGCGAAACAGCATGCGCCGCTTCCTTATGCTGCGCTCAGCGATCGCCTAGGTGCCGATCGCGATCGCGCAGTCCCCTTTCAAGTGCTCTGTGACTGGACGGAAACAGAACCGAGCTTCAGCGACGGAAACGTACTGGTTGCAGAGTGGCTCAATCCACCGATCGTGACGCTCCCTTGCGATCTGGTGATCCGCGCTCGCAGCGATCGCGATCGCTTGCTGATCCAGATCGCTTACAGCGCAGAGTTGTTTGCATCACAGCGGATCGCACGACTTCTGGACCACTTGGAAATCATGGTGCGCAGCCTCGTGTGCGGTCGATCACAACAGCAATCCGCAGTGTGCTCTTTGTCACAGCAGACGCTGTCCGTGTGCGGCATGTCACAACCGATTCCTTCGCTGTGCGGTGAATCACAGCCGAGTGCTGCGGTGTGCGATCGATCACTTCGTATCTCTGAAGTCGCACTCCTGACCGAAACGGAGTATTCCCAGATCGTTGTCGATTGGAACCAGACTGCTCATCCTGTTCCGAACGGACTGTGTATTCATCATCTGTTTGAAGCACAGGCAGAGCGGACTCCTTCCGCGCCCGCTGTGATCTGTGGTGAGGAGACGCTTTCCTATCGTGCGCTACAGCTTCGCGCGCATCGCTTGGCCGCACGGCTGCGCAGCCTCGGTGTTGGTCCTGATGTTTTGGTCGGCATCTGTCTGCCGCGATCCAATGACATGGCGGTTGCAGTGCTCGGAATCCTGTTCGCAGGCGGAGCCTATGTTCCGCTTGATCCCACCTATCCTGCGCAGCGTCTTGCGTTTCTGTGTGAAGACACCCAGACCCCGGTTCTGCTGACCACGCGCGCGCTGCGTTCCTGCTTACCAAGCTACAGCGGACAGACGCTCTGCATCGACGAACTGGATCTAACCAGCGAG
>CALMML010000481.1 GCA_937868485.1 uncultured Myxococcales bacterium
GTTTTGCGTGCCGTTTTGCGAAGACGGACTGGCTCCGCCTGGGATCAGCTCCGCCAGCAGTCCTTTCGGCAGCAGACCGGGCAGCACTTGTCCCATGTTCGGCATTCCGAGCTGCCACTGATTGCGCATCAGACCGCCCAGCGTCAGCAGCGTGTTGAGCTGTGACTCTGTGGGCGCTGCGCTTCCGTCTGTCTGTCCGCTTCCAGCTGCGGAGCCGACACCGCTTGGCGGACTCGATGGCTGACCTTGTAGCGTGGTTCCCGGCTGTGGCGCACCGCCTGGTGGACTGGTGCCTGCTAGCGACGGAGAAGGAGCCTGTTGCGGAGTCTGTTGCGGAGCCTGCTGCGGAGTCTGCTGGGCACTCTGTCCGCTTGACGCGCTCTGCGCTGTTCCCTGGCTCTGGGTTGTCTGACTGGCTGTGGTCTTCGCTGCAGCGGTTGGCAAAAATCCCGGCGGCAGCAGTGCAGAAGCCAAGGCTCCCAGCTCACTCGACGGAGAAAGTAGACTCCCAATCCCAGGAATCTGACCGAGCACAGAGACAAATCCCACCGGACCCAGCAGGTTCGACATTCCACTGAGCAGCTGCGGCATCAGCTGCGGAGTCAGCGCAGACAGCTGCTTTTGATCGAGCTGCGCGATGAGACTCTGCACCGAAGGCAGGTCGCTCGATCCGCTGCTGGACGAACCCTGTTTGGATGGAGTCGACGAATTGGACTTCGATGAATTGGAATTCGACGAATTGGAGTTCGATGAATTGGGAGTCGATGAATTGGAATTCGACGAACTGGAATTCGATGAATTGGGATTCTTGCTGGTGGCGTTCTGATTGCTCGGACTCAGCGGACTCGATGGACTCTGGGCGCTGCTCTTTTCGTCTCCGGTCTGCGAGCTTTGTCCTGAGTCCAGCTTCTTTTTTTGAACCTTTCCCAAGATGGTTGCCAGGATCGAGTTGTTGTCTTGCAGCATCGTTCCCGACATGCTGTTTCCAGCGGTGCTCTTGGGCGGAACCATCGAATCCATCAGCGATGAAACCGCATCCGAGTCACCAGGCTTCAGTCCCGGCAGCAGCGTGGTGCTGTCATCTTGTCCGCCTCCCATCAGCGGTGTGTCCAGCATCTTGATCGCGGCCATCGCCACATCACCAATCGTCTTGGTGAGCACGGTGACACCGCTCAGCATGTCTCCTGCGGTCAGGTTTCCGCTCTGGATCTTGGACATCATCTTGCTGCTGTTGTCGAGGTAGTTCGACGCAAAGAAGCCCACTGCAACCAGTGGAAGCAGCTCTGGATACGCCATCACGAGCGGCATCGCAGCGTTGCTCATGCTCTTGATCTGGGTGCTGGCGGACTTTGCTGCGTCGCTTCCGAACTTCAATCCTGTTGCACTGGGATTCATTCCGCTCGCAAACGGATTGCTCATGCTGTCGCCGAAGCTGACGTAGTTGCTCCATGAGTTGAGCGGAGCAGACATGCCACTCCCTTGCATCATCGAGCTTGCGTTAGACAGACCCGGAATCGCGGAGGTTCCGTTCGCTCCGCTGCTACCGTTTCCGCCCATTCCGCCCATTCCGCCCATCCCGCCCATTCCGCCCATTCCGCCCATTCCGCCTGCGGGTCCGACGCCAATGGTGGGTCCGAGCGTTCCGGTTGCGCCCATGTTCAGCAGTCCACCGGTGTCCCCACTGCTGCTCTGTCCGCCCATTCCGGCGCCGCTGTTCATTCCATAGGTGTTGCCACTGCTCGACAGGGAGTTGGCACTCCCTACTCCGGCTTGCGCACCGCCTTGCGCGCTCTTTCCTGCGCTGTTGCCACTGCTTGCTGCGGACCCTTGCGGAGGTCCTGGAATCGCTCCGAACTGGAGGTTGGCAGATGTGATCGAAGTCGTGGGAGCGGAGATCGAAACCGAGACTCCGGTGAGGCTGATGTCCGATCCCAGAAGCTGTACGCCGGTTGCACCACCGACGACAGCTACGCCTCCTCCCACTGCCAGCATGGTCACGCTCTGCATCGCGTTGAGGGACACAGACAGACCGTTTAAACTGACTCCGTTTAGGCCCGATGCACTGACCGATCCTGGTGAGCTAAGCGACAGATCCGCCAGGCTCGACACGCTGGTCTGTCCCATGCTCTGCATGCTGGTTCCCAGCGTAGACGTCATGCGGATGTTTTCCGCTTGCACAGAAAACGTGCGTGCATCAATCGAGACAGCGTCCGCAGTCTGGGTGATGACACTGTCTCCTTGGGCTCCGCTTACGCGCGTCGTCAGCTTGACTCCGTCCATCGTGATCGACTGCTGATTGATGCCGCTGGCGTCGAGCACTTCGATCGTGAGTCCCGCTGTCTTGTCCATGAACATCCGCAGGTACAGCGGAAGCTGCGCAACGGGCTGCGCGGTGGCCGTTCCGCTGTTGGCGGACGTACTGCTGCTGCCTTGCGATCCGGGATCGCTTGGTCCCTGCTGAGGTCCGCTCTGCGGCGGTGTCTGCGGACTGCTGTTGTTCGTCGGTTCCGGCATGACTTACGGATTCCCTTGCGGCATCGCAGGATTGGCCGGTCCGTTGTTAACAGGGGTCTGCGGAGTGCTCTGCGGAGTGCTCTGTGGAGTGCTCTGCGGAGTGCTCTGTGGCGTATTCTGTCGGTTGCTCTGCGGGCCCATCTGCGTCGGTGCAGCCGGGATTCCGCCAGGCAGAGCCGGTGCGCCAATCGGTGGTACCGCTGGCAGCCCTTGCGGCACCACGATCTTTCGTCCAATCACCGTTCCGGTCGTCACTCCCATGGGCGGAATGCCCACTTGCAGCAGCAGGTTCCCTTCCGCGATCTTCAGCAGCTCACTGTCGTACTGATTCAGTCGCTCGATCTCAAAGACGGGTCGCTCGTTTTCATAGGAGTGCTGAACCGACGTGCGATTGATCGGCGTCTTGCCAAGCAGGAGCTGGTCTCCTTGCGTCTCCATCGGGAGCTGCGCAGTCGCGCGCCACTCGCGGAACTGACGAATCTCGGCCTTATCGAAATACAGATCCACCAAGATTCGCTCATATTTATATAATGGAAAATAAAACTGACCTGGCAGCGTGTTTGGATGATAAGGTGTTGTGATGATCTGATTTGCAAACAGAGGAATCATCACCTTGTACTTCTGTAGCGAATTGCGTGGATCTTGATAAAACTGATACGTCTCTTCTGTGCTGATTCCTACTTCGCTAACGACCCGGCCTTCGATCGCGACAGGATATGACGGTAAAATGTACGGTGGAATGCGCAGCTCGGGATCGCTCGCTTGTTCCAAAAAGACGCTTGTGTGGCAGTGAAACTTGGCTGGAACCAGGCCGTCATAGACTTGCCGGATGTCTGTTTCATCGCTGTGTCCACTGATTGTAATGCGATAGACGCGACACAACTCGCGCTGTGCTTCAAATGGAATCGCGATGTCTTCTGCTGAAAAATCAAGCAGATCGAGCCGAAAATCAATTCCGACATTTGGGAAATAGGGCTTGCTTGGGAAGGTTCGATAATGAATCAGGAACTCAGGACGCGGCATCATGAAGGCCGTGGTTCTCTTCTGAATTTCTCCTTCCAGCTCGCTTCGAATTTCTGTGTTGAACAGATGATCGTGGCGAATGCCGAGCACTTTGTTGATGTTGTCGATGGGGCGATTTTCTGCCGCGCCAACAAAATCATTGAGGACATTCTTTTGATATCTAGGATAATCAGGATAGTAGGTAAAGATTCGGTCAATATCGTGCGGAATGATGTCAAAGGCTATTGGAGCCGGCTTGGTTCCGTGAATCTGATAGACCTTGCGGGTATAGTCATAGCGCCAGACCTTTCCCTGCTCATCCAGTCGCCACATCAGCAGATCGTAAAAGCTGGCGCGCTGACCGGATCGATGTTCGGAATCACAGCCCAAAAAGATCATCGGCTGTACGATCCCGACATCCAGATCGGGATACTCCACGATGATGTGCGTGGTGCGATGCGCGTCGATCACTTGACGCAGAGACTTCTGCGTAAACAGCTCACACGGAAAGTGCTGTCGCCAGAGCACCTGCGCAGGGTCCGCAAAGCGAACATAGTAGCGCCGATAGGACAGCAGATCATTTCCCAGCTTGGCGACGTGCTCGGTGAGCGCGCTCTCTGTCACCAGGCCGTTTACCTCGATCGGAATCGGCGCTGTGTTGATGTCCTGATCGGCGCGGAATGCTTGGATCGTCATCCGCAGCTTGAGCATTGCCTTTTGGCGAAACAGCGTGATGAGCGTGTCGCGATCATCGCTCTGTAGCTCGGTGCTGTCGGACACAAGGAAGCAGAGCGATCCGGTGAAGCCTCCGCAGCGCAAGTCCAGATCGAAGTCGATGACGTTGTGACCGCTGAGCAAGATGGGCCGAGGACTGGTCACCGAGCTGATTTCCACGCGGAAGATGAGTCCTTCGCGATAGCTCTTTGCGGACTCACAGAGCACATCAAACAGAGGTCTCTGTTCGCGGATCGTGTTACGTGCCACGTCGCACCTCACGCTCGCTGTCTGGTTCGATCTGTACGTCGCCGCTGGGGAGATGAAACAGGATCTTGAGCTGACAGGGAATCGGACCTTTGCGGGTCTTTAAGGTGCCGCGCAGGTGAATGTGAAGACGCAGCTCTGCATCGCGACCCTTGCACGATAGATCGCGCAGTCGCAGGCGAGGCTCCAGTCGGGAAATGACATCTTCGATCTCACGCAGAATCGAAAGCTGTGCGCCCTTGTTTCCTTGCTGCGCCAGATAGTCCGCGACGCCGTAGGAAATCAGTCGTGAGCTGTAGCCAGGACGCGCGCACAGCAGGTGCGAGAGGTTGCGCATGACCGCAGACAGCTCATCATCGGGAGGTGGCGACTCTAGGAATCGGTTTAGGAAGGACATGCGCGGCCTCCTAACGCCAGAACAGAAAGAGGTTTGCGCGATCCAGAACCGGATGCACGTAGGCAGAGATCGATCCTTCGCGCATCGCGTGATCCCACTCCTCTCCGCCTTGCAGCAGATAGAAGTCAACCTCTGGACCGAAGGTGTGCTGAAACGGTGGACGCTCGACGAGCTTGTACGGAACGCCACGCAGAACCAAGCGATGAACCAGCGCAAGCCGCGAGGTACAAGACAGCTTGATGTCATCCATCGCGATGCGATCGTGCAGCGTGGGTCGCTGAACCAGCAGATACACTTCCTGGGCGTCTTTGACTTCCTGCGGCAGTCCACTGCACGAAAACAGGCCGTTGCTCTTCTGAAAGCGCAGGTGTGTCGATCGAACGTAGACGGGCCGCAGCGCTTGCTGAAGCAGACGGAAGACCTGTCCCATCGTGCGTCCCAGATCATCGTGGGAATAGGACAGCGTGGTCTGATCGGGCTGCACTTCGTGAAAGCAGCAGGTCTCAAAGTACAGCTCTCGCAGCGCTTGATGAAGCAGATACGGATGAAGCGGTACGCGACCGGACAGGTCTCCGAGCAGGCTCTCTACTTTGTACAGCGCGGCCAAGCTGCGACGGATGGTGGCAAGTCGATCGGGTCGCAGAAACGTGTCTGCAAGCTGCGCGGCAAGCTGCGGAATCAGGGCTCCTATCTGCGCAGACAGAAGCTGCAAAGAAGGCTGAAGATGTGGCGTGTTTGCAACGCTCAGTAGCGGCGGAATCGCCGTCGCTTGCAGGCTCCAGCTTCCTGCGACACCCTTTTCAAAGTCACCGATGCGCAGCGCGGCAATCGATCGTTCGACTTGATCGGTAATGCTGAGCGTGGCGCGATAGAGAACGCGCTCTACCGTGCGCGGATCACTGTCATAGACGCGATTCCCTTGTGCAGAGACAGCGTCAGACAGAAGGTGCAGATACACACTAACTCGCGTGGCAGAAGTTGCAGCAAGCGACAGCGGAGCGACCGTACAGCTTCCCGGAACACTGATGACGATTCCTTCCGGGAGGACTGCGGTCAGCTCACTGATTGACAGCACGCCATCGCGCAGCAGCGGCTCACTAAAGGAAAGCTGCGCAATGCCATAGTGAGGAAGTCCGCTGACCCGCGCGCGAAGCTCACTGGCTGCTGCCGTAAGCTCCTGCAAGGCCACAAAGTGCTCGGGCAGGACCGTCTGCCCAAGATACCATCTTACGGGTGCGATCTTCAGCGTGCTCATCGCTCTTGTTGCCACTCGCCACGCGAGCAAGCGGTCTCTGTAAAGCGCCACAGATCAGGGAATCGGACACGCTGTGTACGACTCCCCATAGCCGGAATCCGCTGCAACTTACGTCGCTGGACCCTGGCGTCCCCAGTTCTTGGTGACTTTGCGCGTGGCCGAAGTCGCAAACAGAAGCGTCTGGACTTCCGGCTTCGGAACCACCTTCAGCGTCAGCTTGTAGTTCTTGGGAGACTCGACATCTCCGCCTGGCTCTGCATCGATTTCCAGACCGAGCGCTTCGCCGTCTTTCTGAATCTGTCCACGCACCGAACGACCCGCAGCGGCATCGGTGGCAGCCTGTGCAGAGTTGGAAAACGCTGCGTAGTACTTCTTGGAAAGCGGATCGTACTCATACACAACGAAGCCGACTTCACAGTCGACATCGATCATCGATGCGTAGACAAGGGCGCTGATCGCCTGCTTGCTTGCGATCGAGACCTGCGCTTCAAAGATCAGCGGATCGGTGTCTCCCAGTGCCCAGGTGACGTTGGCCAGGACGCCAACAACAGCCAACGCACCGACGGTAGCATTGGCATTGGTGGTGAGTCCGGTTCCGGTCACTGCGGCCATCGGACTGTTTACCGTAAAGTCCGCAGTAAACGTCTCCATTCCGATCTTGAGCGAAGTCAGAAAGCCAATTGTGGCCTGCTGATCCTTTTTAAAGTCAAAGCCCTGCTTCACATTCATCGCGCGGTTGTACTCAGCCATCGTGTGCTCCCACTCCTAACGGACGATTGAAACGGACAAGGCACCTTTGCAAGAGACTCCGACTATCCCAGCCGAGACTCCAGCCGCAGCTCGACATCCATTCCTTCAAACTGAATGTGCGGAAGGATGGAGATCTTGCAGTCGTAGTATCCGAGTCGACCCGGCATCGGACTGACCTGTACCTGCGCGGCGCGGAATGGGAAGGTCCGCATCGTCATGTCATCGGGACGTACTTCGGTGGTGACATACTGCTCAAGCCACGTAGACAGAACGCTCTGGACGTAGCCTGCGGTTGCGACATCACCGACGTTGTCGCGCATGATGCTCTTGACGTAGTGAGCGATGCGCGCGATGGAAAACGTATAGGAGAGGTTGCAGACAAGCTGCGCGTTTTCAGAGTCCTTGGGATCTTTGAACTTCTTCGGACGCTTGATCGACTGCGCGCTAAAGAACGTCGCTTCACCGGCTCCCTTGCGATAGACAAGCGGCATGATTCCGTTTCGGGAATACTCCAGCTCGCGGTAGTCAGGAATGCAGATCTCGACGGGAATCCGCATCTCATCTTCGCCCCGGATGTTGAACATATCGACCGGAAGGCCGCTGATCATGCCGCCGCCTTTGGGTCCGCGAATGTACTGACACCAGCCGGTGTTTTCGAACGATCGAATCACATTGCGCGCAAACAGAAGGGCAGAGCTACCCCACAGATAGTTGCTGTGCTCTCCGCTGGTCTGTTCATGGAAGGGAAGACCGGGGCTTGGATTGGTCTCTGGACTCCAGGGGAGTCGCACCACATAGCGCGGGAAGGTCAGTCCAATGTACGCACCTTCTTCGGAGTCGCGCAGAGACTGCCACTGGGAATAGCGCGGCTGACTGAGCAGACCATCGAGATCTTTGATCGCTTCGACCTGCTGCATGCTGGTGCAGCCAAGAAACTGCGGAGAGATCGATCCGATGAACGGTGAGTGACTCGCCGCTGCGATCTTTGACATGCTGCGCAGCCAGAACAGATCGCGCGCCTGAGTCGTGAAGTCATACAGACCCACCAGACATCCGTAGGGACGACCGCCGTACTGATCGTACTCTGCGATGTAGACTTTTTCGAACAGTGCACTACCGAAGATGTCGCTGGAGTTGTTCTCAAAGTCTTCAAACAGCTCGTCTTTGCTGACATCCAGCAGCTCGATGGTGACGTTCGACTGGAAGTTGGCGTTTTCGACCAGCTGATCGATGCCGCGCCAGGTTGCTTCCATGTGCTGAAACTGCGAGTGATGGAAGATCTCGTTTAGCTGATCATTTACCATCGTGTCGATCTGACGAACGACATCGAGAACTTTTCCTTTTTCGTAGCGACCACCGCTGCTATCGGTGTTGTACAGAATCGCTGCGAGTCCAGACAGCATGCGATCTTCGAGCGAGACGCTTTCATGAACCTCGCCGAACGTCTCACGGATCATCGGAACCATGCTGACGTTCTTGGGTTCCATGTCCATGCTTGCGACGATCCGCTTGAGGATGGATCCACTCTCTGTGGTGACGGGGGTTTGTGCCATCGATCACTCCTTGCTGCGCACAATCGGAATTGCGATGCGTTAGGTGTCCTGCGCGGGCTGCGCGAGCGCTTTCTGTGTGCTGGGTAGCTTGTAGTCCGCAAAGGCAGCCAGCTCTTTTTGCAGTGCTTTGAGCTGCTCTGGATTGCTCCAGATTTCCTGAATGACTCGACGGAGATCCTTGCGGTTGTCGATGTTCGACTGCATCTCCAGAAGCAGCTTGCGCAGCAGCAAAAGAGAGCGAATCTTGGGCACGCTGTCTGCGACATTTCCCGGTGTAAAGGAGCGGCGATTCTTGATCGGAATGTTCACTTCGATGGTGGAATCGCTGCCCGGATCGATGCGGTTTGAGACCTTGAAGCTCAGGCTCATCCGCATGTTTTCCATGACGCTGTCGAGGTTCTTGTCCGTGAGCGAGCGCAGTCTGCGCGACTCCAGATCGACCTCGCGATCCGTGGCAGATCCACCAGACAGATCACCAAGAACCATCAGGCGGAACGGCAGCTCCAGCATCTGCGCGGTGCCTTGGATCTCTGTTCGATAGCGAAGGTTGATGCGTGAACGTGGGATGTCATCTTGAATCGACACGCCGATACTCCTAGAAGTGGTGTTTCCTTTGGGAGTGCAACCGATATGCCAGCAGATCAGCGTGGGAATGCCGTGCGGATCGCGGTGATTCCTCGTGTGATTTCTCGGTTGTTTCGCGGTCTACGCGCAGTCGCTGGATCGTGCGAGCGCTGTGCGGACGCAGCGCGCGAGCAGTATGTGTCTGTACGTTCTACGCAGATCCGCGATTCCCCCCTTGCGCAGAGCGCGAGCAGAGCGCGAGCAGAGCGCGAGCACAGAGCGCGCAGGACTCGCACAGCGATGCTGGGAGTTGCCTGACCGACGCACAGCGGAGTCTGCTTATGGGCTGCGCTGCCTTGGCACAGTGACTGCTATTTCGCAGCACTAGCATCGCCTTGGAGGGCTCGTGAAGACCTCACTTAGTGATATCTCTCCGTCGGCTCGAACGGCTCCCAATCAGCTGGCAGAGCAGTTTGATTCCACCGAAGCGGATGTCCTTTCGCTGGTGGTTTTGTGGTCCGCGCGTGAACCGGGACGAGTGGGAGAAGTCGCACTCCTTCCCGCAGAGTATCCGGTGTGGCTGTTTGGTCGAGATCCCGAGCAGCCCATCGCGGACTCTGTTCAGCGTGCAAGTGCCGTCGCTGGATTTGCAGAGTCCGAAGAGTCACGTCCTTCTGCCAGCAGTCCAACCGGGCGTGCGAATGGAATCGTTCGCTTCGTGCGCCAGCGACCCGATGGACTGGGGGCCGTGGAACCGCCGCGCGCGCTGGCCGGAGAGAGCATTTCCCGACTTCAGCTTCACATGAGTCATCGGGAAGAAGGACTGTTTACCCAGAATGTCGGACGCTGCGCGCTGCTCGTCAATGGTCAGCCTACGCAAGCGGCGATGATTCATCCTGGGGATACGCTGTATCTGCGCAATCAGCTCCTTCTGTTGTGTATTCGACGACCGCTGCGGCTGCCTCCGCTGCGTGCGTATGTGAAAGACAGACTGCGTGACTTTGGGCTTCCCGATGTAGATGGAATGATCGGCGAAAGTCCTGCGATGTGGCATCTGCGAGAGCGGCTCGCGGCGTGTGCGCGCAGTGATCAAAATGTCCTGGTGGTCGGTGAGAGCGGAAGTGGCAAGGAGCTGGCAGCACAGGCAATTCATGCGATGTCTGTCCGTCGAGAAAAGCCGCTGGTTGCCGACAACATCTCTGCGATTCCTTCTAGCTTGGCGGTGGCCCTTCTGTTTGGGAACAAGCGCAACTTTCCGAATCCCGGAATGGAAGAGCGCGTTGGTCTGATTGGTGCGGCAGATGGATCGATGCTGTTTTTGGATGAGATCGGAGACATGCCGGAAGAAGTCCAGCCGATGTTTCTGCGTGTCGCAGAGCGCAACGGAGAATACTTTCGCTTGGGAGAGGAAGGACGGATTCGGCGCTCGGACTTTCGACTGATCGGAGCCACCAATCGTCCAGAGCGGATGCGCTATGAGCTCAAGCGTCGCTTCCAGCGTGAGATTCGCGTACCGAGCCTGAACGAACGAAAAGAAGACATTCCGCTGTTGATTGGTCATCTGCTGGAGCTACAAGCGCGACAAGGAGATCCGAACGTACTCGGCTTCTTTGATCCACAGACCCAGCGACCGCGTGTTCATCCACTGCTGATCGAACAGCTTGTGCGACATACCTATGTGACCAACGTCTCGGAAGTTGAGTTTTTGCTCGGTCATGCGATGGCAGAGAGCGCGGGCGATGTGCTGGCACCGATTCGAGGCTCGCTGCCGCAGCAGGGACGACCGATGCGTCCAGAGTCTTCTCCTTCGCTTCCGCTGCATCCGGTTCCGCTGCGTCGCTTGGTTCCGGTGATTCCTACGCCAGAGCGTGCACAGCAAGCGCTGGATGATGCACACGGAAATGTGGTGCGAGCCGCTGCGTCACTTGGCATCAGTCGGCATCAGCTCAACCGGATCATTCGTCGGCACGCACTGGAAAAAAAGCGCGGACCCCGGCCCTCTTCCGCGATCAGTTCCTAGCGCGGACAGGGAGTCGATAG
>CALMML010000482.1 GCA_937868485.1 uncultured Myxococcales bacterium
TGCGGGCAAGGTTGCAAGCAAGCCGCGTGCGCGCGATCTGGGCATTCCGTTTGATGGACAGCCGGGACCGCACAACGCCATCACCGATGTGCCGGGCGTCGAGGTCGGTCACGTTACGCTGATCGTGGGACACGGTCCGCTGCGTGTCGGCAAAGGTCCGGTGCGCACGGGCGTGACCGCCATCTTGCCGCGTGGCAAGTCGTCGCGTACGCGCAGCGTGTCGGCGGTGGTGTCCTTAAACGGCAACGGCGAGCTGACCGGCAGTCACTGGGTGCAAGAGTCGGGGCTGCTCGAGTCACCGATCCTTATCACCAACACCGACTCGGTGGGCGTGGTGCGCGATGCGGTGATCTCGTGGGGCAATCGACGCTTTCCGCCTTCGACGGTGCTGGAAGAAGCGTTTGGCTTGCCGGTCGTCGCGGAGACCTCGGATGCGCTGCTCAATGACATCTCGGGCCAGCATGTGAACCGTGAGCATGTCTGGAAAGCGCTCGACGAGGCACGACCTGGACCCGTCGCAGAAGGCAACGTCGGCGGCGGCACCGGCATGATGACCAGCGAGTTCAAAGGCGGCATCGGTACTTCGTCGCGAGTCGTCAGCTTGCCGTCGGGAAAATACACCGTCGGAGTCCTGGTTCAAGCCAACTACGGACGGCGAGGCGATCTGCGAATTGCTGGCGTTCCCGTCGGAAAAGAGATCGCCGATCTGATGCCGGTGTTTCCGCAGCTCCAGGAAAAACGGCGCGATGGATCGTTGATTGTTGTCGTCGGAACCGATGCGCCGCTGCTGCCGCATCAGATGGCGCGGCTGGTTCGTCGCGTGTCCGTCGGGCTGGGACGACTGGGCGCGGTGTCATATAACTCGTCGGGCGATATCTTCATTGGCTTCGGCATGCCCGAGCCCGAGCCAACCGCGACGGGAATCCAGACCTGGACCGCGATTTCCAACGAAGGCATCGACAAGCTGCTGCAAGCCACCGTCCATGCCACCGAGGAGTCGATTGTAAATGCGCTCATCGCGGCGGAGACGATGGTCGGAGCGAGCGGTGCGACCGTCTACGCGCTGCCGCACGATCGGCTTCGGGAAGTCCTTCGCAAATACGGACGGCTGGTGCAGTAACCACAGCCAGGTATGCTTAGCGACATGGATTCGGGAAAACCGTCTGACCACAGTCCAAAAGCGGCGCTTATCGTCGGTGCGCTCCTCGTGGTGCTGCTCCAGCGCTTTGTGCCGTTTGGACCGCTTTTGCTCTATCCGTTTACGCTGTTTGGCACCTGGGTTCACGAGGTCGGCCACGGCGTGACGGCCATCTTGTGCGGAGGCAAGTTCGATCACCTTGATGTCTTTGCCGACGCATCGGGCGTTGCTTACACGATGGTGGTGAAGGGCTTCCGCTCGGGACTGGTGTCGGCAGGGGGACTCTTGGCGCCGCCCATCGTCGGGACCACGCTGCTGCTTTGGGGACGACGGATTCCGAAGGCGCTGCTCTTCGGGCTGTCGGCGGCGATGGCGCTGTCGCTGCTTTTGTGGGTGCGAACGCTCGTCGGGCTTGTGACGGTGAGCGCGCTTATGCTGCTGATTGCCTCGGTGGCGCGCTTTGGCTCAAGTGGGCTGCGGCTGTTTTTTGTGCAGCTTCTGGGGCTGCTGCTTGCGATGGACTTCGTCACACGCATTGACTATCTGTTCGTGCAGTCCGGCGTGGCGGGCGGTCGTCTGAGCCAGTCGGATGTGGCGGGCGTGGCCAGTTCGCTCGGCGGTCCGTACTGGTTTTGGGGCGGGCTGATTGCGGGCCTGTCGGCGCTCTTGCTTGGCATCGGTCTTTTGTCGGTGCTGCGCTCGTCGTCGCCTGTGCGATCGCTGCCCCAGGTCTAGCTCGACGTGATGCGCCCAACCCACGGATCGCACTTGCCGCAGCTTTCGTCGCTGCGTGTGCTGCTGACGCGGCCTTTGGAACAGTCCGAAGCGACGGCGCAGTGGCTTTCGGAACACCAAGCGAGCCCGCTGATTGCGCCGTGTCTGCGCGTCGAGCTGGTCGTCGATCCCGCGCTGACCTTGGCGGTCGGGAACCTTTCGCACTATGCGGCGATTGCGCTGACGAGTGCCTGGGCGGTTCGCTCGCTGCTGGCTGTGGCCAAGCCCGACGCGACGTGGCCGCCGCTGTGTGTCATCGGTGAAAAGACGGCCTCGGTGCTGCGACGACATGGTGTTGAGCCCTCGCTCATCGGTGCTTCGTCGAGTGCGCACGCGCTGGCGCTGCAAATCCTGAGCCTGATTCGTCCCGAGCGAGCTGCGTCACGGGTGCTGTTTCCCCAAGCGGCAGAAGGTCGCGACGAGCTTCAGACGGTGCTACAGGATGCTGGCGTGATCGTCGAGCGCGTGACGGCGTATCACACCGTCGAAGCGTCACCCGAGCAGCTTCAGCCCGCCGTTTTTGCGCTGCGCCACGGTCAGATCGACCTGGTTCCGCTCGGAAGTCCGAAGACCGCTTGGGTGCTGCTGCGTGCGCTGGGCGACGATGCTTCCGCCGTACTGGCTCAGACGCTCGTCGGAGCGATTGGTCAGACGACCGCGCAGGCGCTCCGCGACGCGAACATCCGAGTCGATGTCATCGCGGAACAGCCGTCGTTCGAGTTGTTGATTGAGAAGCTGGCGGACAGGAAGGTTCGGCGCTAGCGAGGCTTACTTGGCGTCGCTGTCGTCGCCGTGCGGAATGTAGAGCGGTTCCAGCCCGAGGCTGTCTTGCACCTGACGCACGCGCTGTGCCGTCGACGGATGCAGCGTCGGTGTGCGACGTGCCTCTTCGCTGTGGCTCGGTGCTTCGGTCTTGGCGCTCACTTCACTCGGCAGGATCTGCGGCGGCAGCTCTCCACTGACGCGCGACAGCTCCCCACGCAGCCGATCGCTCTCGGCGAGCACTTGTCCGAGCCGCTGCTCAAGCTCTGACGCACGATGGAACGCTTCGTCGCGCTCTCTCGTCGTCTGACCCACCACTTCGGTCAGTCGCTCGACCCGCGCTCGCTCTCGCAGTGCCGTCGCCACCACTTCATCGTCTTGCTGCGTGCGACGGCTCGACTCCGCCAACAGATCGTCAACACGCTTTCGCGCCGTCACCAGATCTTGCTGAAGCTGACGGAACTCGGTGCTCTGCGGGCTCTGCTGCTCGAAGGAATGAATGCGACGATCGCGATCGGACAGCTCGACGCGCAGCGTCTCCAGCTCGCGCTCACGCTCGGCCAGCGACACCTTGAGCTGTCGTGCCCGCTCGCCGCGCGCAAACGCCTCGCGCTCCACTTCCGACAAGAGCCGTCCCAGTGCATCGCGCTCTGCCTTCAGATCGATGATCGCTCGCTCGCGCGCCTGAAGATCGTGCGCCAAGCCCAGATCGCTCGGACGCAGCGAGTCATCGTACGCCTGGCTCACCTGCTCGGCTTTCTCTTTGCTCTCACGCAGCGCCAGCTCTAGCTCTGCCACGCGCGCCGCACTCGCTTCCGCCTGCTTGTGGGCCGTACGCTCCGCGCTCGCCAGCCGCTCATTTTCACTTCGCAGCGTCGCCAGCGCCGACTGACTTTCCTTCTGAATCCGCGCCACTTCCGCTTCGAGCGGTGATCCACTCGCACCATCGGTCGATGCCCAGCGCAGCGCTTCCAGCTCCGCCCGCAGCGTCCCAAGCTCACCTTTGAGCGCGTCTCGCTCGGTCCGCAGCTCTTTGATCTGCGCGAGGGCTTCTTTGCGCTCGATCTCGGTCCGTCCCAGCTCCTCACGAAGCTGCACGGCCTTCTTCGTCGCTTCTTCCATCGCGCGCGTCATCTCGACGGAAGCCAGCTTGCGTGCATCGCGCAGCTTGCGAACCGTGTCCTCTCGGACTTCCGCCGCTGCCGACTCCGCTTCCGAGCGCGCTTTGATCTGCTTCCACGCCTCGCGCTCTGCCTCGCTGACCTTGTCTTTCAGACGAGAGACTTCGCTTTCCAGCTCGGCCACGCGACCACGCAGCGTCTCGACTTCTTCCATCCGCGAAGGATGTGCCGTCGAGATCACCACCGGAGCCGTCGGAATGTCACCGACCGCAATCGGCACGCCGTCTTCACGCGGCCTCGGTGCCGTCGCCAAAGCCAGCTTCTTCTGTGCTTCTGCCAGTCGCTCTTCACGATCGGCCAGGTCGCTGCGCAGCGTCAGAAGCTCTTGCGCCAGCTTGCTTCGCTCGGACTCGAGCTTGGCCACCGCCGCCGCTTCCGCCGCCGCGCGCTCTTCTTGCAGACGCTGAAGCTCGGCACGCTGACGCTCGACGGCCTTTTGCGCATCCGCGACTTCGCTCTGACGAACCGACAGCGCGTGCGCTTTTTCTTCCAGCTCTGCCTGCGCAACCAGGTGTTCGCGACGAGCCGCTTCGATGTCTCGCTGACGCGCATCCAGATCGTGCGGCAGGCTCGACATCTTCAGCTGCTCGGCCATCTCGGTGCGCGCCCGCAGCAGCAGGCCTTCCACCTCGGCGAGCCGCTGACGAGCCACACGCTCTGCCTGACTGGCCTGCTCGGATCGCTTTTCGCTATCGACGAGACGCTCTTGCAGCCGAGGCAGCTCACGCGCTTGCTCTTCCAGCTCAGCGACGAAGGCATCGCGCTCTTCAATCGCCGTACGCAGCTCGCGCATCTGCTTTTCGTGCAGCAGCGCCGCTTCCGTCGCTTCGCTCTCGTGACGAACGCGCTGACGCTCACGCTCTTCCAGCTCCGAGCGAATCGCTTCCAGCTTCTTCTGCGCTTCTTCGCTGTGACGCAGCTTGGCGAGCAGTGCTTCGCCGTGCGCATCCGCTTCGCGCTTGGCCGCCGTCAGCTTGTCGATCTGCGCTTGGACCTTGTCGATCTGCGCTTGCAGCTTGTCGGCGTGCGCTTGAATCTTGTCGCTGTGCGCTTGCAGGCTGTCCGCGTGCGTCGTCGACTTATCAAGCTGGGTGCGAAGCTCCGTCAGCTTGTCGCGCAGACCATCACGATCTCGCTTGAGCTGTGAAAGCTCCGTCGCAAGCTTGTCGCGATCTGCCACCACTTGTGGATCTGCGACGCGAACTTCCTGCTTTTCGACGCGAACGGACGACTGAAGCGACTTGCGCGGCAGCCGAACGACTTCAAACGGTCGATTCGCCGCGGTGCCACACAGCGCCACGTATTCATCGGGCGACTCGTTTTGCGCCAGGCTGTCGTCGAGAATCAGCGCTGGATCGGTCGCTCCAAACGGGGCCAGGGCTGCCGCGTAAAACGGGCTCTGACCCAGCATCGTCACCGGACCGAGCCGCGCGCCTTCCAGGGCATCCAGCAGCTCGAAGTACCCGACGGCGCTGGCTTGGCTTGGGAATGCTTCACGACTCGTCGTCGCCCAGATCAGCTGTCCGCCCGGCTGAAGCAGCCAGCGCAGTGCCGACAGAAAGCCCGGTGCCGTCAGCCACGAGCGATCGCCCGAGACGAAGATGACATCGAACGTCGAGCCCGCGCACAGCCGAAGCAGGCCGCCTTCCGCAAAGAGCTGCTCTGCGGTGACTGCCCGAAGCTGAAGCCGGTTCGATTGACGAGCCTGACCACGCGCGATCGCTGGCGCGTCCAGATCCACGCCGACCACGCTGGATGCGCCTCGATCGAGCAGCAGCGCAGCGCCTTCACCGTCGGCACAGCCGAGGTCAAGAACACGCTTTGATGCCACCAGATCCGCCGCATACAGGTAACGGGCTAGCCGCCAGTAGGCGGGAGACAAAGAAGAGTTGCCGGGCTCGCCGCCCGACGATGACGCAGTAGTGGGGGAGGTTTTGGACATGCAGGTAACCGTGCGGCCCGCGAATCTAGCACCGTGCCGCGACCAAAGGCGTGAAATAAAGTGGTGCCGGCATCGTTAACACATCTGCGACACCGAGGAAAAGACCGGAAGAGGCTGCTTAGACTTGGTATCGTCCGACGATTTCGGTGAGCCGACTGGAAAGCGCCTTGAGGTTTCCCGACGCCGTTTCGATCTGCTGGATGCCGCGTGCGGTTTCTCGGGCGATCTGATCGAGCCCTTTGGTCGCTTGCCAGATTTGATCGATGCCGACGGACTGTTGCCTGGTCAGCGTCGCGATCTGCATGGCCGCAGCGGATGATGACACGATGGTGTCACCGAGTCGCAGGATCGAGTCTCCGGCGGCGTTCGACAGCTGCATGCCCCGATCGGCGCGTCGGCTGCCTTCATCAATGACCCGCGCAGAGTCTCGACCGGCGAGTCGAATGTCTTGCAGGATCGAGCGAACCTCGGCGGTGGATTCTTTGCTGCGCTCGGCCAGCGAGCGAACTTCGCGGGCGACGATGGCAAAGCCTCGGCCATGCTCTCCGGCGCGAGCCGCTTCGATGCCCGCATTGACCGCCAGCACGTTCGACTGCTCGGCGAGATCGTTTACGACTTCGATGATCGCGTTGATCTGATCGGTGCGCTCGAGCAGCCCTTGAATCGTCTGCGCAATCGCCAGCACTTGGTCGCGCAGGTGCCCCATTCCGTCGATGCTTTCCTTGACTGCAGAGCTTCCGCCCGTCGAAGACTCTTCCGATCGTCGCGCCAAATCGATCACCAGCTCGGCCTTGCTCGTCGCTTCGCTGAAGGTCTGACGCAGCTCTGCGACGGTTGCGCCCATCTGGGTGACGCTCGTCGCTTGCTGGTTCGCGTTCTGCGCTTGCCTCGTCGAAGAATCGAGAAGTTCCGACGCAGAAGCCGCCAACGCTCGTGACGCTTCAACCAGCTCTGCCACGATGTCGCGGGTGCGCTGCGTCATCGCGAGCAGTGCCTGCGCAAGCTGTCCCAGCTCATCGTCGAGCGGATCGTGAAGCTGCTGCTGAAGCTGACCACTCGCCACCGCCTTGGCATAGGCAACCATCGTGTCCATCCGTCGTGTCACCCAGCGCAGATACAGGAGCACCACGACGGTAAACAGACACATTGACGCGGCTGCAACCGACGCGATGGTCTGTGGCAGCACCTTGGCTTGCAGTCGATGCGGTGTCATGCCGAGCACGACGCGACTGACGATTTGTTTGGACGGTTCCGTCGCTGCGCTGGTGCCGCTATTTTTCGTCGGAACGATCTGCGTAAAGCGATGCGTTTCCGTCGCCACCAAGTCATTGATGCTGCTGGCGCCTTGCTCTAGGTGCGCCAAGATCTCTTCTTTGGAAATCGTCGACGGAGAGACTGCGACCACCTCTTGGCCGTGCGTCAGCGCTACGTAGCGAATGTCGTCGTCGCTCTGCGTCAGCCCGCGCAGCACCGGATCCGCGATGAGCGAGTCGTTTTGCTCGATCGCCTGTCGCAGCTCGAAGTCCTTGGCCAGCGTCTTGGCCAGCGTCGCGCCTCTGCGCTCCATCTCTCGCAGCGCAACCCCTTCAAAGCGCGTGTTGAGCAGCGGACCGACGACGGCAGCCGACACCGTCAGCGATCCAATCAGCAGCAGCAGCGTCTGAACCCACAGCGTTCTTGGGTGGTAACGAGCAATCAGCGAGTTCATGAGCAACACACCTGTCGTGCCCGCGTGCGCACGTCTTGGCTGCTTGTCCGCCCGAGTCGACCGCTCGGGACGTTTCCGTCGGAATGTCTCATCGCTTGCTCCACGGCTTCCACTTCAGCCCCGACAGCCTTGCCGCAATCTGCGACAGCGGCAGTACTTCACAGCTTCCGCCCAGCTCCAGCGCTGCGTCGGGCATGCCGCTGACCAGCGCGCTTTTGGGATCTTGCGAAATCGTCCAGCCGCCTGCCTCTCGCAGCCGACGCAGACCGAGCGCTCCGTCGCGACCCATTCCCGTCAGCACGATCCCGAGTCCGTCTTTGCCCGCATACTCTGACAGCGACAGCAGCAGTAGATCGGCGCGTGGCGAAAGCTCTCCTGCTTCGGCGCTGATTGCGCAGACCAGACCGTTTTTCACGACGAGATGATGCGACTTCTTCGCCAGATAGAGCTGACTCGGTTCCAGCGTGGCACACTCGTCGACCACCACCACTGGACGATGCACGCTCTGCTGAAGAAACCGCACGAAGCTATCGAAGAAGTCTGCGTCGAGATGCTGCGCAATGCAGATCGGCGGAAACGTCTCGGGAAGCTGACTGAGCACCGACGACAGCGCGGGCATTCCTCCCGTCGAGGCAGCGATCACAACCAGCGATACCGACGCTGGTAGCGTCTTGGGCTTGCCGGGCGCGGGCCGCTGCTGACGCAGGCTTAACAGCGCACGGGCTCGACGAAGCAGCGCCGAGACATGCTGCGCCGCATCTTTTCCCGTCAGCACCGGCTTTTCACACAGCGCCACCCAATCGGCATCCAGGTCGCCCAGCTGCGCGCGATGATCGGGATAGCGCGCGATGACGCTGGTCAGCACCACTGGCGTCGGACACTGCACGGTCAGTGCGCGCACCGTTTCGACGCCATCCATCTTCGGCATCATCACGTCCATG
>CALMML010000483.1 GCA_937868485.1 uncultured Myxococcales bacterium
GCTCCAGCGAGTCCGGCGGCGACCGACAAGAAGGCTGAGCCAGGGGCACCGGCAGCAAAGCCTGCGGCACCGGCAGCAAAGCCTGCGGCGTCGGCAGCAAAGGCAGGGGCACCGGCAGCAAAGCCTGCGGCTGCGGGCAAGTAGACCTCGTCAGACGATTTTGGGGAAAGGACCGCTCTCGATGGCTGAAGTCATTCCGTTCCGTGGCCTGGTGTACCGTCCGTCTGCTGCGCTTGGGCAACCGAGTCGTGATGCGTCGACCTTGCTGGCGCCTCCGTATGACGTGATCTCGGATGCTGAGCGCAAGAGCTTGGCGGGTCAGTCGGCGTTTAACAGTGTGCATCTCATCCTGCCGCAGTCACCGTCGGGTACGCACGCGGATGCGAAGTACGATGTCGCCAAAGCCACGCTGTCGGCTTGGCAGCGCGGTGAGGTGGTCAGTCGGGACGAGCAGCCAGCGTTTTATCGCTATCATCAGGTGTTTGCTCCGCCGGGAGAGCCGCATGCCGCCAAGATTGTGCGACGAGGCTTTATCGCGCGGATTCGGCTGCATCGCTTTGCAGAAGGCGTGATCTTGCCGCACGAGCGAACGCTGTCGGGGCCGAAGGTGGACCGGCTGAAGCTCAAGCGAGCGACACGGACGCACCTGTCTCAGGTGTTCGGACTGTATGACGACCCGCAGCGACTGGCGGATGCGGCGTTTGCGCAGCTAGAGCAGTCGGCACCGGAGCTGTATGGAACGACCTCTGATGGTGTCGAGCATCGGCTGTGGCGACTGACGGACCCGGATGCCGTCGCGGCGGTTCAGCGGGTGCTGCAAGACAAGCGGATCTATATCGCCGACGGACATCATCGCTACGAGACGATGCTATCGCTGCGGGAAGAGCTGCGAAAAGAGCCGGGCTACTGCGGGCTGGACTCGGCGGTGGAATACGGATCGATCTTCTTGTGCAACGTAAATGATCCGGGGCTGTTTGTGTTTCCGACGCATCGCGTGCTGCACTCGGTGCCGGGCTTCGATCTGACGACGCTGCTGGCTCGACTGGGCGCGGCGTTTCACATCGAAGAAAAGTCGGTGCCCAAGACGGGGGGCGAAGCGCGTGAAGAGCTTCAGCGTCGGGGCGAGCAAGCGCCGAGCTATCTGCTGCTGTCGGGCGGTCGTGCGTTCTACTTGCAGCTTCGTGCGGATGCGGATCTGTCGCTGCTGCCAGGACACTCGGTGCTGCACAGCTTGGATGTGACACTGCTGCATGCGCTGGTGATTGAGCAAGCGCTTGGGATTGATCGGGCCGCGCAGGAGTCGCAGACCTATCTTCGCTACGTAAAGGACAATGAGCAGGCGCTCGTGGCTGCGCGAGAGCCGGATGTCCAAGCGGTGGTGATGATGAACCCGACCAAGGTCACGCAGGTGATGGCGGTGTCGGAAGCGGGCGAGGTGATGCCGCAGAAGTCGACGTACTTCTATCCGAAGATTGCGTCGGGAATCGTCTGCAATCCGCTCGATCCGGCAGAGTCGGTAAAGCGTCAGGGAGCGGCGTAGCCTGTGGCGATGGAAAGTCCGGCATCGCTCGAGCTGGGAGAGCTGACCTGCGATTCGATCCTGAGGGGACGACTGCGGCTGTGGCAGCCTGTGGTCGGGTATCGCTTCAGCATCGATCCGCTGCTGCTCATCGACTTTGTGTCGGATGGAACGGTGGGTCAGGTGGCGGATCTGGGCGCGGGCGTCGGCATCGTCGGGCTGGGACTGGCTCGGCGGTTTGACAGAGCGCAGGTCACGCTGGTGGAACTTCAGCCTCGGCTGGCCGAGCTTTCGCGTCGCAACATCATCGAAAACGAGCTGACCGAGCGCTGCCAGGTGGTGCAGGCGGATGTGCTGTCTCCGTCGACCAAGCAAGTGCTGGCTGGCGGTCGCTTTGAGCTGGTTGCGTCGTGTCCGCCGTACTATCCGGTGGGTCACGGCGGGGTGAATCCCGATAGCGAAGAGGCGATTGCTCGACATGAGCTGCGTCTGCCGCTGCCGAAGCTGGTGGCGGCGGCCAAGCGGCTGGTTGGGTTCCGCGGTCGAGTCGCCTTTGTCTATCCCTCACCGAGGCTGTCAGAGCTGCTGGTGGCGCTTGCGGAACATTCGCTGCCGGTGCGCAGGCTGCGGCTCGTGCATCCGCAAGCGGGAGAGCCGGCTCAGCGTGTGATGGTCGAGGCCCAAAAAGGCTATCGAGGGGGGATGGTGATTGAGCCGCCGCTCTATATTCGAGAAGGTGATGGTCGCTATACCGTGCAGGCTCGACGTGCGCTGGGTGAGCCGGACTGACCGTGGCTGTCCGTCTGCGTTGGGCTCCTGCGCTAGGATTTCTGGACCGATTTGGAGGACGTTCGATGACTGTTCGCTCGCTGATGACCGTGTGTACGCTGACCGTGTGTGTGGGACTGTTCGGCTGCAAAGGGGCAAAGCCCGATGGCCCGCTTGTGGGAACGGAGTCTCTGCACGACCTGATGGAGTCGCTGGAGAGCGCATCGAAGCCGCTGTTTGATCGCTCGGCGGGCGCGGCGCTGACGGATGCGGATGTGACGACGCTGACGGCTTCGGCAAATCGGGTGCAGGCCATCAATGCGGCGGTGAAGACGCGCTTTGCAGGCAGCAAGCCGCCGACGTTTGCGGGTCACTCAGAGCAGCTGGAAAAAGGCGCGCAGGACGTGCTGGCTGCACTGACGGCCAAAGACACGGCGGCCCTGCAAGCGGCTGTGAAGACCCTGGGCGGCGCCTGCGGGGGCTGCCACAAGGAGTTCAAGTAGTCCTCGCCTTGAGCCGTAGTAGCCTGGAGACCGGATGTCTGTTCATGATGCAGAGCGAGCGCAGTTCTACGCACGGCTCTCTCTGCTACTTGGCTGTGCGCTGACGGGTGTGGTGCTCGGGGGGCTGGCTTCGCGGCTGCCTCGACGGGCTCGTGAGGTTGTGCCTCCGCGCGTTGTGCCACTGCCGCAGCCTGCCCAGGTGGTGATTCCCGACTTGGCGGTGCTGCCTGTCATCGCTCTGCCGGACGCGGGAACCAGCAAGCCGCGGGAGCTGTGGGTGCTGCTGGTGGATCAGTCGGGTCTGCCGGTGGAAGGCGTGTCGGTGCTGGCTCGTCCGGGCATGCTGACGGCCAGTGCGACGACGCAGGGCTTGGGTGAACTGGGCGTGCTGCCGGGTCCACTGCCGTTTCCCGAGGATGTGATTGCGGGACAGTCGGCGCTGGCGGGCAGCCTTCAGCGCGGGTCTGCTGGTGCGTCGAGCTGGCTGGCGCGCTCCGATGCGAGCGGGCTGGTTCACTTTGTGGGCGTCGCAAGTGGTCGGCTGCTGCTCTTGGCGAATCATCAAGGCAAGAGCGCGTCGGGAGAAGTCGAAGTTCCCGTCGAAGCTAGCTCGTCGTCGTCCGCTCGCATGGTGATGCGCTTGGCGAGTCCTGTGGAGTGTGCTGAGCCATCGGCCAGCGAGTCCAGCGATCCGCTACAACCTGGGTCGGGACTGGCGGCCCGAGCGGATTTGAGAGGTCGCGTCGTCGATCATCGTGGCTTTGCAGTGGCGACGGCGCGCGTCGATGTTCAGGTCGGTGGTGCGCGCAGCCAAGCGCTCAGCGATGTGCGCGGTCAGTTTGTGCTGCCGATGCTGACTGCGGGCGAGGCTCGACTTTCAGTGCGTGCGCCGGGTTTTGCGCCTGCGTTTCTGTCGGTGAAGATGGAACAGCGACGCGATGAGCTGAAGGTAGAGCTGCGGCCCGGTGGCGGGATCTCGGGACTGATTGAAGACGTGCGGACCTCGGGGCTTCCCGACGGACTGGAAGTCTGGCTGGATCTACCGAGCGGAGAGCGCTTGTCGGTGCCGATTGGTCCCGATGGTCGCTTTGTGCAGACAGGACTTCCGACGGGATTGTTGACGCTGCGAGCGCGGGCTCGCGGTTATGCGTCGCTGCGGCAGGTTGTGCATGTGACGGAGTCGTCATCGCCCGATCAAGTGACGGTTCGGGACGTGCGGCTGCGCTTTGTGCGGGGCGCAGAGCTGGCCGGGCAGGTTCGGGGTCCGAGCGGTAGCGTCGAAGGCGTGGAGGTTGTGGCGACGGGCGAAGATGGACAGGTGCTGGCACGAACGCGAACGGACCGACGGGGCGAGTTTGTGCTGTCCGATCTGGTGCCCGGTCGGCTTCGGCTTCAGGTGACAGGTGCGCAAGGTGCGGGAACTGCGACGGTGGAGCTGCGGTCCGGTGATCGCGCTCGGCAGGATGTGGAGCTGAGCGGACGCTGACGCTGCGCTAGGTTGCGAGCTTGAGCACTTCGTCGGCGATCTTTTTGGCTGCGTCGGGTTTCCCAAGTCGCTTGCTCGCACTCGCCATCGCGGCCAGCACGGTGCGGTCTTGGCAAAGCTCCGCGATGACCTGCGCAAGCTGCTCGGGCGTGGTGTCTTTCTGCTGAAGCATTCGCGCGGCTCCGTGCTCGACCAGGTAGCGCGCGTTGTGCGTCTGATGATCGTCGGCGGCAAACGGAAACGGAATCAGCACCGCCGGTCGACCCAGCGCAGTCAGCTCGGCAATCGTCGTCGCTCCGGCTCGGCCAATCATCAGGTCACAGTCGCGATAGGCACTGGCCATGTCGCTGATGAACGGCTCGACGGACACCGCTGATGCAAGCGCTGCAAGCTGCGCATAGCGCTGCTGGGTGGGCGCTAGGTCCGACGGCCCCGTCTGATGATGAATGTGCAGGTGCTGCGAAAGCGGCGACAGGGCAGGCGGCGGACGGCTACACAGGGCGGCCAGTGCGTCGGTGAGCAGCGTGTTGACGGCCTTGGCACCAAGCGAACCACCGAGCACCAGGAGTCGAACCGGACCGGCGGACTCACTCGGCTCTGTGACGCTGGCGCTGGTGATCGAGTGACGGACGGGATTGCCAAGCAGCTCGACCTTGGCTTGCGGAAAGTAGCGACTGGCGTGCGGGAACGACGTAAAGACGCGCCGCACCACATGCGACAAGATGCGGTTGGTGACGCCCGGAACCGAGTTCTGTTCCAGCACCACCGTCGGGATGCGTAGCAGCGACGCGAGCAGCACGACCGGACCGGATGCGTAGCCACCGACTCCCACGACGACGGAAGGACGCAGCTTGCGCAGCAGCCGTAGCGTCTGAATCAAGGCCACCGGCAGTCGAAGCAGCGAGCGCAGCGTCGCGACGGCTCCTTGACGCTTGAGACCCGAGATCTCAATCAGCTCGAGCGGATAGCCCGACTGCGGAACCACTTTGGCTTCGATGCCGCGTGCCGTTCCGACGAAGGTGACGGATGCGCCGCGCTGGGTGAGCTGCTCGGCGAGTGCGAGACCGGGAAACAAGTGACCGCCAGTGCCACCACCGGCAATGACGACAGACGCTGGCTTGGATGGGCTCATGCGCGGGCTCCCGAGAGTCGATCGGCGACGCGTCGGCGATTTCTGCGCACCGGCCAAAATCGCTTCCATGAGCCTTTCTTGCTTCGCTTTTCGACGGGCGCAGGCTCACAGCGCGAGATGTTGAGCAGCATGCCAATGGCGCACAGATCGATCACCAGCGTCGAGCCTCCGAAGGACAGAAACGGCAGCGTCAGTCCCTTGGTCGGCAGCGCACCGAGGACAACGCCGATGTTGAAGGCCGCTTGGAGCCCGAACATTGCAGTGACACCGACGGAGATATACATCCCAAAGGCATCACGGGCTCGGGCCGCAATCGAACAGCCTCGCAGCACCAGCAGCACATACATCGCAATCACGAAGCCGACGCCCAGAAAGCCAAGCTCTTCACCGATGATGGCCAGGATGTAGTCGGTGTGGGCCTCGGGAAGAAACAGCAGCTTCTGACGGCTGTCGCCGAGTCCTTGGCCCGTGAGTCCGCCCGATCCAACGGCAATCAGCGACGCGGCCATCTGATAGCCGAAGGTATCGCGAAACTGCCAGGGATCGAGAAACGCCAAGATCCGTCGCAGCCGCCATGGCGTTCCGACGATGGCGTTATAGACAATCGGCAGCGCAAACAGGCCCGCTCCCGCCAGGTAGCTTACGCGCGTACCGGCGACGAACAGCATCGTGATGGTGGTGCCTCCGACGATCATCGCGGTGCCAAGGTCTGGCTGCTTCAGCAGCAGGCCAGCAAAGATTCCACAGACGACCAGCGGCGGCAGAAAGCCCAGCAGAAAGTGGCGAACCTTGTCGGCTTTCTTCGCCAGGATGTGCGCCAAAAAGACGATGAGCGCGACCTTCGCAAGCTCTGCGGGCTGAAACGACAGCGGACCGAAGTGAAACCAGCGACGGGCTCCGTTCACGCGTGAGCCAATCACCAGCACCGATCCGAGGAGCAGCGTCGCGATGCCCAAGATGGGATACGCCAGCCGTCGATACAGCGAGTAATCGATGCGCATGGTCAGCGCCATTCCGACGAGTCCGATCACCACCCAGATGAGATCGCGGACCAGGAAGTAGCGACTGTCGTTCATCTTCTGCTGCGCCAGGACCGCCGATGAGGAATAGACCATCACCAGGCCCAGTCCGACGAGCACCAAGACCACCGTAAACAGCACTGGATCGGCCCGGTGCGATGATGGCTCGGGCAGAATCGTCGATTCGGTCTTCACTGCGCGACCCCGTTGTGACCGACTCCGATGCGCATGCTGGCACCGGGAAGCTTGGCCACAGCATCGGCAAACACGGCGGCGCGATGTGCGTAGTCGCGAAACATGTCAAACGACGAGCACGCGGGCGACAGGACCACCGCATCACCGGGCTGACACTGTGCGACGGCAGCCGCAACCGCATCGGGCAGCGTGGCAGCGCGCAGCACCGGAAAGGCACTGCCTGCGAGCGACTGTTCGATAAGTGGCGCGGCTTCTCCGATGGTGACAACGCCTCGGGTCTTTTGTTCCGCAAGGACGCTGCGCAGCGGCTCGTAGGATCCGCCTTTGTCGCGGCCTCCCGCGATGAGCACGAGCGGCCTGGGAAACCCAGCGAGTCCTGCGACGACCGCATCGACGTTGGTGCCTTTGCTGTCGTCGAAAAAAGCAACGCCTTGCGCTTCACCGATGAGCTGCATGCGATGGGGCAGGGCTGAAAACGACTGAGCGGCGCGTCGGACTTCGTCGTAGCTGGCCAGGCCGGATGCGCGCATCAGCAGAAACGCCGCCAGCATGTTGGCTTGATTGTGTCGTCCGACGAGCTGAAACTCGCCAAGCGAATACCGTTCTTCCTTGACTTCTTGTCCTTTTTGTGCGGCATCGAATCCGCCCGTCACACCGCGCAGGACCAAGTGCCCGTCTTCGACAAAGCCGCCGAGCTGGAGCATGCGGCCTTGGACTCGCCGGGAAGGCAGCGACGACTGCGTCGTAAACAGGAAGCACGGATCGCTCGATCCGAGGTGTCGCGCATACAGCGCTTGCACTTCGGGATCATCGGCGCTGACGACACGCGGGCTCCACGGCGCCATGTTGCGGAAAATGCGAGCTTTGGCGTCGCCATACTCGCGCAGCGACGGATATCGGTCGAGATGATCGGGTGTCAGGTTCAGCAGCGCCGCCGCGTGACAGCTCAGCGTCTCGCACGTCTCAAGCTGATAGGAAGACAGCTCGATGACGACGATGCCTTTGGGGCTGGCGGCTGCGGTTCCGACGGCATCAATCAGCGGCGTGCCCAAGTTGCCGCCGCAGAAGCTGGGACGCGCGGTGGCTTTGGCGATGGCTCCGCACAGGCTGGTGACGGTGGACTTGCCGTTGGTGCCAGTGATTCCGACGATCGGCGCGGTGATGTACTGACTGGCCAGCTCGATCTCTCCGGTGATGGGCACACCGGCCTGACGGGCAGCGACGAGCGCAGGTCGTGTCGGTGGAACCCCTGGCGAGCAGACAATCAAATCGGCGGCACACAGCACGTCCGGGCGCAGTCCACCCAGCGCAAGATCGAGTCGTCCCGTCGAAAGGAGCGGTGAAATCGATGACAGAGAGCTGGCGAGCGCTGACTCTTCGCGATCGTCGCAGGCCACCACTTTTGCGCCACGCTCAATGCAGAAGCGCACGACGGACAGCCCGCTCTTGCCCAGACCCACAACCGCGACGCGGCGGGAAGCCAGTTGAGTCGGCATTGCTTAGCGAACCTTCAGCGTCGCAAGCGCAAGGATCGCCAGCGAGATCGAGATGATCCAAAACCGGACAATCACCTTCGGCTCGGCCCAGCCCGACAGCTCGAAGTGATGATGCAGCGGTGCCATTCGGAAGATGCGCTTGCCGGTGAGCTTGAACGAAGCCACTTGGAGCATGACCGACACGGTTTCAGCGACGAAGACACCGCCGATGATGACCAGCGTGAACTCGTTTTTGGTCAGCACAGCGAGCGTTCCGAGTGCTCCACCGAGAGACAGCGAGCCGACGTCGCCCATAAAGACCTGCGCCGGATAGGTGTTGTACCAAA